>CAYTBG010000046.1:0-6402 GCA_964435925.1 uncultured Eubacteriales bacterium
TTTAATACTGAATACAAATATTTAATAAGTAAATGCTGAGCAATGATAGTTATTGTTTTATTATATGGTAAGAATAAAGAAAAATTAAAAATTTTTTAATTTCTCTCTTAGCTTGACTTATAATACTGTCTTTAATTATAATAATAAAAAATGATAATTGAGGAGTAGGGATTCAAATATTTGGAGAATCCAAATTTTTGAACTATTGAGCCGCTTTTTCTCTTCAGCATAGAAATGTATCTTACTGATAAAAAAAGGGTTATCAATATAGAAATATTGGCATGAAATTCGCTTATTCTACTTTTAGTGATAAACATTTTTTATTTGCTGAATTCTATTTTAAAAGGAGGTGATAATCGAAGAGAGAGAAAGAAAAAAAAGGTGAATAGTATAATGGAAGAATAAAGACAAAATAAAAAAGAAAAGGAGAAAAGAATGAAATTAAAACCTCTCGCATTTCTTTTAGCTGTACTGCTTGTAGTTGCACCCCTGGCTTTTTCTCAGTCTAAAGAAACAGGTGCTATCGTCGGAACAGCTCTGGATGAAGACAGCGCTCCCCTTCCTGGTGTTACAGTAACACTGTCGAGCCCTCAATTAATGGGTGTTCGAACAGTAGTAACTGGAGCGGATGGTTCGTTTCGATTCCCCGCTCTGCCCCCAGGTGATTATGTTGTTAGGGCCGAGCTTTCAGGATTTATAACAGTTCGCCGCGAGAATGTCAGAGTCTCAACCACGGTCAGATTAACCATGGACTTTACCATGAAGCTTGCTACTATCGAAGAAGAAATTACAGTCATCGCGGAATCGCCCACGGTTGATATAAAATCAAGTGAGACTGCTTCGGTTTCTCTGGGTGATGACCTTTTGAGAAATATCCCCTTCAGCAACTTCGCCATGGATATTCTCCAGCTGGCACCAGGAGTTACTGGTGATGTTGCTTATGGCGCATCAGATAGTACAGGAATTGCCTATCAGATGGATGGTGTTGACGTTTCTGATCCGGAGGCAGGTTCAGCCTGGGTTTTTATGGATCCCCATATTATCGAGGAAGCCAAGATTATGGGAGTAGGAGCTCCCGCTGAATACGGAAATTTTACCGGCGTTATTTTCAATCTGGTTACCAAATCTGGAGGTAATGAGTTTTCCGGACATTTCGAGGGCGATTTCCAGGGAAAATTGGAAGCTAAGCCGAAAGGATTATGGGGAACAGAGAACAATCAAGCTTACATTGATGATTTTCCAGGTCTCTCATCGGCGGCGCAGGAACTCTGGGAAGTTGGTGGTCATCTGGGCGGCCCTATCGTGAAAGATAAGGTCTGGTTTTACCTTGGAGCTCACTACTTCCGTCGCAAAACTTATGTAACAGGCTTTCCCGAACCAGTTGACTACAAGATGCCAAGAGCCTTCGTCAAGATTAATGCCCAGTTGACGCCATCGACGAGTATCATGACCTTCTATGAGAAAGATGTCTATAACGGCATAAACCGGGGATCAGGTGCCTCGGTTTCGCCAGAAGCATGTGTAAACCAGGAGTCACCCGATGATGTGGGAAACTTCAGCCTGACACAAATCATCACTCCCAAGACATTTTTTGACTTGAAAGCAGCTTTCTTTGTCGGATATTACTACCTGGAACCTGAAGTTGGACGTGATATAAGTGCTCGTTACGATGTTACCCCCGGGGTGACTATTAGGAAAACTGAAAGCTCAGGCTGGTTCTATCTTGCTGACAGAGCCAGATACCAGGCCAATGCCAACATAACTCATTATGCCGAAGATTTCATCCATGGCAACCACGATTTTAAATTCGGAGTGGAATTCGAGTACGGAAAAGTAAGGAGCAGATCCGGCTTTACAGGTCCCAATAACTGGTACTATTATGATTTATACGGAGTTGGCCCCTATGGATACACTTATAATGGACCTTACCTTGCCTATCAGTACGAAGGCTACGATATGAACTCACGCTATACAAGAATCGAAGAGTTTGTTCAAGATTCATGGAAAGTATCAGACCGTTTGAATCTCAACATTGGCCTGCGCCTCAGCCATTTCAGGGGAACTGTAAAAAATGTAAGTGGCGCAGTTTACAGCAACTTCCGGCTTGCCCCTCGAATTGGTTTCACCTATGATATTCTCGGCGACAAAACCACAATCCTTAAAGCTCACTTCGGCCAGTTCACAGAAGCCATGCTTAGCGCTTACCATGACCGTTTAAACCCAGATTCTGCTTTCTCTGATTATGTTGGCTACTACTTTGAGCCTCCTCCAGGTGATAATCAATGGCATGAAATGTTCAGAGTTGTACACGAGTCACTTTATACTTTTGATCCTGATATCAAGCACCCGTACATGAATCAGTTTACAGCCAGTATTGAAAGGGAGCTTTTCAGAGATGCATCCTTATCAGTAACTTATATTTATCGTGATTGGAAAAACATGATGGGCCCGATTGACAATGCAGCAATATGGGCTCCTGTAGATTACCCTGATCCTGAAAATCCTGCTACGACTTACACGATCTATGAGCAAACGAATCCTGATGAACACGAATACGTCCTCAAAAATCTCAAGACAGGTGATCCAGGGATAGGCAGTAATATTCCTTACCGCAGATACTGGGGTTTTGAGTTGATGTTCAACAAGCGTTTTTCAAACAAGTGGCAACTTCTGGCCTCGTATGTCTACAGCAAAGCATACGGAACCCTGAACAACGCGTTTGCCGACGATATTGGCTGGGGTGGTGATGTTGAAAGTCCCAATTTCTGGATAAACGCAGATGGTAATTCTACATATGACCCGACTCATATGCTCAAGTTGCAGGGAACCTATGTTCTTCCTTTTGGAGTTTATCTGACAGGCTATTTCCGGGCGATAACGGGTAATGCCTGGACAAGACGGATCCTAAGTTCAAGACTTGCCCAAGGAAGAGTGACTTTCTATACAGAACCTCGCGGTTCCAATCATTATCCGATCCAGAAAATTCTTGATATAAGACTGGAGAAGACGTTCATGCTTGCTGAGAAGTTCCGACTGGGCTTGATGGTTGATGTCTTTAACGTGTTCAATGATGACACAATCACCTCCTGGGGAACCAGGATAGATTATGATTGGCAGCTACCTCCACCAGCAACAGCTACCGATGAATATTATTCCTCTACAGATGGACACAATCTCTTCGGAATCACCCGAGCCAGACAGGCAAGAGTTGGTATACGCTTGATGTTCTGATTCAAGTTCGAAACGCAGTTTGAGAGGGTGGCGAGTTCCTTCTCGCCGCCCTTTTTTTATCCAATCCTAACACCATTGCCATAAAGAAAGTTACATTTGTCATTACGAAGAAGATTCCTTCGCTTTGCTCGGAACAGGCGCGGGTATCTCGTACGACAAGATTGTCATTGCGAGCGACCGAAGGGAGCGTGGCAATCTCGTACAATAAAATTCAATCCACTCAAATTTTATGGTAGAATTCTAATACAAGCATGAAGAAAAAAAGATTTTTTGTCCTCGTCCTAGCCTTCGTTCTTATCATTTTTTTCACCGCAATAATTTTTTTCTTGAGACTACAGAAAGATGAATTTTCACGCTTAAAGGGAAAAAAAGATTTTAACTATATACTCATAACCGTAGATACTCTTCGCGCGGACAGGATTGGCTGTTATGGATATGCTAATATCGAAACTCCCTACATGGATCTTTTTGCTTCCCGTGGTGTAAAATTCGAAAGATGCATAGCCTCGACTCCTCTGACATTGCCTTCCCACACCTCTCTTTTGACAGGAACGCAGCCAACTTTCCACGGAGTCAGAGACAATGGAGGATTTCTCGTCCCCCAGGAAATCACCACTCTTGCAGAGCTCTTTAAGCAAGAGGATTACCAGACTTCCGCTTTTGTCGCAGCTTATGTTCTAGATTCCAAATGGGGGCTTAATCAGGGATTTGATTATTACTTTGACCGGTTTGATTTAAGCCGGTACAAATCGATTTCTCTCGGGAATGTCCAACGCAGGGGGGATGAAATCATCGATGAAGCCCTAATCTGGCTTGAAGATAATAAACAGGATAATTTTTTCACCTGGATTCATCTCTATGACCCCCATACTCCTTATGAACCGCCCTCTCCCTATAAGGAACAGTATCCCCAGAGACCTTACATAGGGGAGATTGCCTACACGGATTCTCAATTGGGAAGGTTGTGGCAGTATCTTGAAAAGAACAATCTTATCGAGAATACAATCCTTGTTTTTGCTGCTGACCACGGCGAAAGCCTTGGTGAGCATCAGGAAAGAACGCACGGATTTTTTATCTATCAAGAAGGAGTGCATGTTCCATTGATTTTTGTCACACCTTTTGAAGAATTACAGGGTTTAAGCCGGTCTTCAGTCGTCTCCCTTGTTGATGTCATGCCATCAATTCTGGAGATGATCGATATTCCTCCTCCTTCGCAAATTCAAGGGGAAAGTCTTGTTCCGCTTTTTTTTAAAGAGAATAATCCCGGAAAGAGTTTTGCTTATTCTGAAACTTATTATCCTCGATTCCATTATGGCTGGAGTGATCTTAAAGGAATCCAGGATTCAAGGTTTAAATTGATTATCGCACCCGATGTGGAACTCTATGATTTGGAAAATGACCCGGAAGAGAATGATAATTTAGCTTCAACTCACAAGCAGGAATTAGAAAGGCTCCTAACTTTGGCCGAGAGATATATCGAAAACACGAGCGAGAATGCATTCCAGCTTGATTATCGCCATATGGATGAGGAAACGCGCCAGAAACTTGCTGCTCTCGGGTACATTGGTTCTTTTACCGATTCGTCCAAATTAGAAGGAAAAGAATTAGCTAATCCCAGGGATAAAATCGGAGTGTTTAACCGCCTTTCCCGGGCGCGGGAAATGGGCCTTGAGGGAAAATTCGAGCCTGCAGTTAAAATGATCAATGAGATAATCAAAGAGGATCCTGATATAATTGATGCTTATTTTACCCTGGGGAATTTGTATTTTAAGGAGCGAAAGTTTGAGAAAGCTTTGGAATACTTTTTTGAGGTCCTGGATAAAAAACCAGACGATGCTTTCACTGTCATCAATATCGCCAATTCCTACATCAGCATGGGAGACCTTGAAGAGGCGGAAAAATTTGTTTTGAGCTTTGTTGAATCCATACCGCCAGATTCCCAGGTTTATTTTATACTGGGAAATATCTATAACGCCCAGGAGAAACACGATGAAGCCATCCTTTATTACCAAAAATGTATGGAGCTCAATCCTTATTCTGCTTCTGCCTATAGTGCTCTGGGGGGAATTTATGTTACTCAAGAGAAAATAGAAGAAGCAGAAAAGTATCTTCGAAAAGCAATGGACCTCAATCCCAAACTGCAGAATGTTCATTACAATTTAGCTCAGCTCCATGAGAAAAAAGGGGACTTGATCCAGGCTGCTGAAGAGTATAAGACGGAATTGGACAACATTCCCCATAATTTTAGAGCCAGCTTCAATCTTTCTCGAGTTTACAGGCAATTAGGCCAGGAAGAAGGGGAGCTTCAGTACCTGAAAAAGACAATGGAGATAGCCCCCCGTTTCCCTCTGAGTTATTTTTATCTTGGCCGGATTTACCTCAATCGCGGCGAGAATTTCGAAGAAGCTGTTTCGCTGATCAAGAAAGGAATAGATTTAGAACCAGATAAGAAAGACCTTCCTTTGGGTTACTTCCTTCTAGCGGATCTTTACAACCGCCTTGGGAATGCGTCCTTGTCTTCGGAATATGCGAAAAAAGCCAAGGACCTTGTTGAGGCTAATTCCCGCAACCGTTAATTTCTCATCCCTGCTTTTGCAGGCATCGTATCTTGTAGGAGCTTGATTTATGACAGAAAATGGGGATAGAAAATGGGGCCTGGCCCCATTTTCTATGGATTTTATTTATTCGTAGGGGCTTGATGAATCAAGCCCCTACAAGAAGGGCAACTCCCTTGTTATCTACAAGGAAAATTAGATTGCTCAATATTACAGATTAGATTTAATAAATCAATCTTTCTAAAATTTTTAAGGTGGGTTTGATGAATCAAACCCCTAAGGACAAGATAAGGACAAGAACTAATCATTGCGAAAATGCATGAGAGGGAATAGAATAGGAAGTCAAAATTTTTCCGGCATTGATTTCAATGTAGGGAGTAAGCATGATCAGAAATAAAGCGTTTAGCAACCTGAAACTATGGAGCAGATCCTTTTCGAGACCGCAGAGATGCTGATGAAGTATGGATTCCGTCGGTTCATGTTCTTCAACTATCATGGAGGAAATCGTATCGTCGAAAGCAAAGTCATTCATAGAATCAATCACACAACCGAAGCCATAGCCGTTGCAATCGGCCATGGCAGTCCTATCCAGAAAGGGAGATACCAAGAGAAAGAC
>CAYTBG010000046.1:6502-19841 GCA_964435925.1 uncultured Eubacteriales bacterium
GAAAGCCGAGAAAGAAAAGGAGATGAAATTATCTGAGCTGGAAAATAATACGAGCCTTCAGGCTGAGTACATATCTTATGAAAAGATCATAAAGGGGATAGGGCCTCCTGATTATCTTACCCGTACAGGGGCAGAATATAAACCTAGTAAAAATGAGGATCCTGCTATTCCTGCTCAGTGCTGGATTGAGACAAGCTACGGAACCCAGAATGCCTGTAAGTATTGTCATACAAATTTCTTGGCCGACATTCAACACGGAAATTCCTTTCCCATCGCTGAAGACCAGATCCTCTACAGCTTCCCTTCGCCGAATTTGAACAAAGTGAACTGGAAAAATTTGATCTATCCGCAGGATATCATTCAGCGTTTGAGGGATGAGAATATTTCAATTCCTGAACCAGACGATCCAGATAACCTTGAGTATGTTCGCAGGGATAATTGGAAGGCTGCTTATGAAAAAGCCAGATCAACGGGCGATGATACATGGAATAACCTTTCAAATGAAGGATCTGATTTCCAGCTTTTCCCTGCCTTAAATCCAGATGATCTTTTTCCCATTTCAGAAGAAAATCCCACCCACGATGGACTTCATGGATACATAGATGAAGGAGGTTTTGTCAGAAATAGCAAGAATGAATATACAGGATGGCGATCGATGAATTTCTTCCCCTATGCGATTTTCACACCTCTCACTGGATCTGTAAGCGGAATATACATCAGATTGCCAGAAAAGTTTATGACTCAGAATGACAAATTGGATATAGAGATTTACAAGAAAAACCTGAGACTTCTTGAAAGAAATATCAAGGATGAGAAGATTGATTCTAAGTTTTATTATGGCGATGCCCATGATGTTCTAGTAAAAAAAGGCTTCTATCCTGTTGGGACTGAATTTGCTCATCCTTTGCACTATGTGGATTTGAACGCTGACGGAGAGGCAGGAATTGATTTAGACGGCCTCAACAAGAATGAAAATTATGATTATGAATTCCCTGGAACCCGCTCAAAAAGAGTGAAAGAAATTAGGTACATGTACAAATGGAAAGAGGTGAGCCTGGCTGATATCGGACAAAAAGAGACTGAAGAAAAGATTCCCGGAGTAATCGGCAAGGAATGGAAGGGCTGGATAGATAATGATGCTGGCTGGATAATAGCAGCCTATATTGAGGATAGAAAAGGAGAGCTCAGGACCCAGACTACTGAAGAAATTCTCCAGTGCAAAGGATGCCATTCGTCTGTGGGGAATACGATAGACGCTGTCTGGTCATTCCAGAGAAAACTTCCAGGAGAACTGGGATGGCAAGAGATGAACTATGGGCGGTATAAAAAATCTGAACCAGAGAAGACGCGTCTTCAGGATTATTTCAACATAAACACAAAAATGGGCGAGTTGGAATATTTCTACTACACAGTCATCGGGGCAGACCTGTTTGGTGTGATGCCCGTAGAAATCGAAACCGAGCTTAGAGAATATACTGAAAGAAATAAACTAAAAAATGCACTCAACTTGAAATGTGATTTAAAGGATATTTTTGATGATGAAAAACTGAAAATGACTGAAAAGGAAAGAAGAAAGGAAATCCTTTATGAACGGAGCAGGATCATGAGGCACTATGCCTCATCCATGTCTTATCTCTATCGAGATGGCCGGACAGGTTACGATTATATAAAAGGAAAGATTTTCTATCCATTCCCCAGCACCATGCTGGCAAATATTGCTGATTACCGCAGAATTGTTCTCGATCAAAGTTTCAATCTGGGAAAGAATGTTTTTGGGACACAACCAGAAGCTATTCCCTTCACATTCTGCTCAGACGGAACTGTCCTCGATGGAGAGGGGAAAAAAATCCCTGTCGGTTCTGTCATTAACAGCCGCCCTTGGAATGAAGAAGGGGTTGGTATAACACCGACAGGAATTGTCAAGGTCAATAAAGATGGGCAGCCTGTGGATAAAGAAGGAAACGTTGTTGATATCGAGGCCAACCCTGAAAAGGCGGTTGGCCATGTCAGCAGCGGAGGAACATTCGAGACCCTTTATAATCCAATCATAAAGGGAGAACCTGTAAAAAGAAAGAAATAATATTTATTTAAAAAATAAGGAGGCATTATGAGAAAAATGAAGTCGATATTATTTGTTATGACTTTATACTGTTTTGGTCTCTGGCTGACTTCCTGTGCTCCGGAGAAGGATGAAGAAGCTTTAAAGGCTGAAGCGAGAGAAATTCACGATAGAGTCCTTACTGTTGACACACACAGCGATACTCCTTCCCTTATGTTAAGGAGAGAGTGGGATATTGGAGAGCGCCATGAGCCAGGTCAGAGAAGAAGCGGAAAAATCGACCTACTTCGGATGGCTGAAGGAGGTTTGGATGCTGAATTTTTTGTGGTCTATATTGGGCAAGGGGAAAGAACTCCTGAAGGCTATGCCAGAGCAAGAGAAAGGGCCAGTTTAATGTTAGACGCCATTCATAAGATGGGCGAGGATTATCCTCAACTTGTAGAGCTGGCGACCTCCCCTGAGGATGCTTATCGATTGGAAAAAGAGGGGAAACGAGCAGCATTTATCGGGATGGAAAATGGTTATCCCATCGGCAAAGATCTTTCTCTCGTAAAAGAATATTATGATAGAGGGATCCGTTATATTACCCTCTGTCACTCCAGCGATAATGATATCTGCGATTCCTCTACTGACAGGCGTAATCCAGAGGATAAGGGTTTGAGCGACTTCGGAAAAGAAGTTGTTGCCGAGTGCAACCGGTTGGGAATCATGGTGGATGTCTCTCATATTTCAGATAAGTCCTTTTTTGACGTGCTCGAGGTGACAAAAGCGCCGGTGATAGCCTCTCATTCCTCTGTGCGCAGCCTTTGTGACCATCCGAGAAATCTTTCTGATGAAATGCTCAAGGCTTTAGCTGCAAACAACGGTGTCGTTCAGATTTGTTTTGTCTCTAGTTTTGTAAAGAAAGAAAAGCCTAATCCAGAAAGAGAAAAAGCTCTAGCAGAATTCAGGGAGAAATACGGTTCCTGGAGTGAGGTGAGAGACGAAAGCGTGCGGGAGAAAATGGAAGATGAATATATGGACATCTATGAGAAATACCCGGAGGAAAAGGCCACAGTCGAAGATCTTGTCGACCATATAGATTATGTCGTTAAGTTAATCGGAGTGGAACATGTGGGCATTGGAACGGATTTTGATGGTGGAGGTGGTGTTGATGGCTGTGATGACGTCAGCGAATTGCCTAATATTACCGAGGAACTTCTCCGCCGCGGCTATTCAGAGGAGGATATCCGGAAGATCTGGGGTGCAAACATCATGCGTGTCTTCAGAAAAGTCGTTGAAATAGCAAAGAATGTAGGAACTTGATTTATCTGTAGGGGCTTGATAAATCAAGCCCCTACACAAGATAAATCACGCTTCCATAGATAGAACAGTTCCATACAGATAAATCAAATGCCTACGGAATTAATTCCTTGTATAAATTGTAAAAAAATTTTACAAAAAAGATATTAAATCACTCCTAATCCCCCAACCTTCCCCTTATTCAATGGGATAAACATCCTGTCAAGTTGGCACAAAAATTGCCTTAAATTTGCTATTAGCCTGAGGATAATTTATGATTTAAGTAAAGGAAAATGGGCAAAAAGTTCGATATCTATGTAGCTTGGTGCCTTGTTCTCATGTTGGTCTTTATAACTCCTTTGTTAAGTTTACAGGAGAGGAGTGTCAGTAAACCTCGCTACGGCGGAGTTTTTCGACTGAAATCGTTTACCGATACTTTTAGAAGGGAGTTTGATCCGACAAGACAAGAGTCCTCTATCTTTATCTCAGAACAAATTTATGATGGTTTAGTCAGGCTTGATAAAAATTTGAGCATTGTGCCTTCTTTGGCCGAGTATTGGGAAATCTCTTCGGATGGAAAAAAACATACATTTTATTTAAGAATAGGAGTCAGGTTCCATCATGGAAGAGAGCTTTCAGCAGAAGATGTGAAGTTTTCCCTGGAAAGGATCCTTGATAAAAAAACTAACTCTCCTTACTACCAATTCTTCTTACCAAGAGTTGTCGGAGCTAAAGATTTTAGAGAAGGAAAAACAAAGGATGTTGCGGGGTTTAAGGTCTTAGATAAATACACCTTCGAAATTCACTGGACAAAGCCTTTTGTCTCCGCTCTGTATCTGATGAGTATGCATTTTTGTAAAATTCTGCCTCGTGACCTTGTTTTTGACCAGGGAAGAAGATTTTTCTTTAAACCGTCAGGCACTGGACCTTTCAAGTTTGACTATTGGTTAAGGACGTCCCGATTGGATATTGTTGGAGTCCGGCTGAAACGAAATGAAGAGTATTTTGGCGGGAGACCCTATTTAGGAGCAGTAGAATTCTGTCCTCTTTTTACTCTTGATCATTTCTTGAACAGGGAGATAGATTCTATTCCAGTCGTGTCCGAGAAGTTGCTCACTCCCAATTTTCAGATTTTTCAGGATGGCTTACTTCACCCTATATTCTTAGGAATGAGCTGCCACATTCCTCCCCTTGATAGAGCGATCGTTCGAAAAGCCATCTTGCTTGCTCTCAACAAAAGGGAAATTGCTCGAGATATTTTTGATATGAAATACGCGCGTCAAGTGATAAATAACTATATCCCCTCAAGACTCCCGGGATTTTTCCCCAGGGATGACGAAGAAAGCTATGACTTAGAGAAAGCAAAACAGATGCTTCAAGATGCAGGTTTTTCTACTGAGGAAAAATTTCCTCCTCTTACCTTGCTTATTGATTTGCCAAGAACAGAGATGAAGCTTAAAATTTACAGAGCACTCCGCAAGCAGCTTGATGTGCTGGGGATAAAATTAAGATTAAATTATTATAGATCTCTTAAGGAGATAAAGAGCTATAATAAACCCTATCTTGTTTTTACAGGGAGAGTGATGAGCTTTCCTGATCCTGAAGATATTATCCGACCTCTCTTTTTTTCAAAATCCATTTTTAATATTTTTAATTATGTTAATCCCGAATTGGATAAGCTTCTTCAGGAAGCCGAGATTGAACGAAGCTGGACCAAAAGGATAAATCTTTTTCACCAAATTGAGAAAATTTTGATTTCCGATGTTCCCGCTCTTCCTCTTTTTTCTCATCAGAACAGGGTTGCCATGCAGCCTTATGTCAGGGGAGTCGAGGTCCCTTCTTTAGGATTTTATTATTTAGATGCCAGGAAAATATGGTTAGATAAATAAGAGAGCAAAAGTGAAATTACGTATGTCCCTCCAGGCAAGATTCATGGTTTGGGCAATAGTTTTACTCATGGTACTTTTAGTATCGATTCTCTTGGTTATTGAGCAGCGAGAAGTCAAAGCCATTTTTGAAGAGCAGAAAGAAAAGGGAGTATTAATTGCTAAAAATATTGCTTACCTGAATTTGCCAGCGTTTATTCAATGGGATGAGGAAGGAGTTAGAGAGAATATCGAAGAGCAGATAGACGAAAACCTAGTCTATGTTGTTTTTTATGGACGCTACAATAATCTTTTTGTCGGCACTAGTTTTATAGAAGACTATAAAGAAACTTATCTTTACAGCGATCTAGGGGAGGATGTCGATGAAAAGAGCTACCTCTTTGAGCGGAAAAAGTTTGTTGATGAAAAATCAACACAGATTTTGAGGATTTTGGAAATTGAAGTTCCGATTTTTGTGCGAGGTTCTCCTAAGAGATGGGGTTCGATAAAAATTGGCCTTTCCTTAGAAGAGATGCGAGCAGAAATTCTGAAAACCCGCCTGATGCTGATCTTTATCGGCTGTGGAGGGCTTTTGTTAGGTGTTTTTGGAGCGATATTATTAGCCAGAAGGATAACAGGGCCATTGAAAAAACTAGTGGAGGGGACAGTTAAAATATCCAAAGAAGATTTTTCTCAGAAGATAGATATCACCTCCCAGGATGAAATCGGAAACTTAGCTCAGAGTTTTAATGATATGAGTCGCAAGCTTCTCCAGTCAAGGGAAAGAATGGAGGCTGCCAGCAACAAGCTAATCCAGGCAGAAAAGCTGGCATCCATCGGCCGTATATCTGCCGGTATTGCCCATGAGATAAGGAATGCGTTAACATCAGTCAAGCTAAACATCCAGAAGCTTGTTCAGAGTGATCGATTGGATGAGACAGAAAAAGAACATTTAAGCATATCCCAGGAAGGGATAAGTCAGATGGAAAAGTTCGTCAAAGAGCTTCTGGATTTCACTCGGGTTTCAGAACTGAATTTAGCTCGCTTTTCTCTCGAGCAAATACTCGATGAGTCTCTAAAAACGTTAGCTGACACTCTGGAGTTGAAAAAAGTCGTCCTTGAAAAAAGTTACGAAGAAGGATTACCTCAAGTCCTGGTAGATGCTGATAAATTGAAACAAGTTTTTTTAAACCTTCTTCGCAATGCCTATGAGGCTGTGGAAGAGAAGAGCAAAATAAATATTTCTATCTCTCTTTTGAAGGAGCAAGAAGAAAGTAAAATTAGAGTATTTATATCTGATAATGGCTCTGGAATTCCAGAAGAAAAAAGGGAGACTGTTTTTGAGCCTTTCTACACCACGAAAGCTTCTGGAATTGGCCTTGGATTGCCCATAGCCAGAAAAATTATTGAACAGCACAGAGGGACCATAAGAGTTAAAGAAAACGCAGCCAAAGGTACTTCTTTTGAAATTCTTATTCCTACCGAGGAGGAAAGATGAAATCAGTCCTAGTCATTGACGATGATCCTTTGATCAGAAAGACCCTCTCCTCTTATCTCTCTAAGAAAGGATTTGAAGCTTTGGTGGCTGAAGACGGAGAGGAAGGACTTCAAAAATATGAGGAACGCATTCCTGATTTAGTCATATTGGATATTCGCCTTCCTGATGTAGATGGCCTTGAAGTTCTAGGCAGGATAAGAGAAAAAAATCCCAACGCTGGTATCATAATTATGACTGCTTATGACGATATGAAAACGACGATAGAAGCTATAAAATCAGGAGCCTTCGAGTATTTAGTCAAGCCTCTTGATTATGTTGAGCTTGATTTGACCATTGATAAAGCTTTTCAGATAAGAAGTCTGGAGGATAAGGTCAGCTACCTCATTGAAGAGAAACAGAAAGAATACACAATTGACAACATCATCGGTCGTTCTGTCAAAATGAGAGAGGTGTTTAAGCTAATAGGTTCTGTAGCCAACACCCGAACCAACGTTCTTATCCAGGGTGAAAGTGGAACTGGAAAAGAATTGGTTGCCAAAGCTATTCATTACAACAGCCCCTATAAAGGGGAGCCCTTTATTGTCATCAATTGTTCAGCTATTTCGGATACTCTCCTGGAAAGTGAGCTCTTTGGCCATGTCAAAGGCGCTTTTACAGATGCTGTTTATGAAACCAAAGGAAAGTTTGAAATAGCTGGGAAAGGGACTTTGTTTCTGGATGAGATCGGGGATATTTCAGCAAACCTTCAGTCAAAGTTGTTAAGGGTAATCGAGACAAGAGATTTCATGAAAGTTGGAGGAGAGAAAATCCTGAAGACGGAAGCAAGAATAATTGCGGCTACGAACCAGGATCTAAAAAAGCTGATTGAAATAGGCAAACTTAGAGAAGACCTCTACTATCGTCTGAAAGTGGTTGAAATCGCTTTGCCTCCGCTCCGTGATAGAAAGGAAGATATTCCGGAGCTAGTAGCCTATCTTTTAGAGAAAATAAACCGTGACCTGCGCAAAAATGTGAGAAAAGTTCCTCCTGAAGTGATGAAAATTATGATGAATCTTCCCTGGGAAGGGAATGTCAGGGAGCTGGAAAATGCTTTAATTCGGGGTGTAATTCTGGCCAAGGGAGATGTTATCCTTGATGAAAATTTGGCTCTTGAGATAGGCGACAAGAAGCTCTATCCAAAGCAGCTTGTTCCTTTAAAAGAGGTTGAAAAAGACTACATCCAGCATGTCTTGAAAGCAACCAAAGGTAACAAGACAAGAACCAGCCAAATCTTACAGATAACCCGCCCTACCCTGGATAAAAAGATAAAAGAATACAAACTTGATATTTAGACTTTCAATCAACTTCCCCCGACAATGGAATTGATTTAAGATTGTAAATGCTTTTTACTTGCTGTAAATATTTTTTTCATTTATCTGGTCAGGCTTTGCCATCGGAGTGAGTAAATATTCTACCCTTTGTTCTCCAGGCATCCTTATGTTAAAGCCTTCCCCCTAACCGGCCTTTAACAGCTAGAACAACTTGAAAACATTCATGCTTCTTAACTTATTTAAAATAGATATGTTATATGAAGCTGTCTCTCTTAGCCATCACATTCTGATAATTTTTTCCCCGAAATTTTCCCCGTAAAAATTACTTTTGCAGTTTCAGATTCAAGGTTTTATAGATTGGCACAAAATATGCAACTTCAATTGCATTATGGACTAACTGAAATCAAAGAGAGGTGAAAATAAACAAAATGTCCGAAAAGAAAATCATAATTGTCGATGATGATGAGTCCATACGGAAGACTTTTTTCCTGATTCTCAATAAGAATTATCGAGTCTACCTAGCTAAGGATTCAAAGGAAGCTTTGCAGCGTTTCAAAAGAGCTGAAATTGACCTAATCATTGCCGATTTCAAGTTACCTTATCTTGACGGCGTGGAAATGATCGCCAAATTCAGAGAATTAGGTTACCGAGGAAATGTCATCCTGATTTCTGCCTATCCAGACCTGGTTAAGATTGATGAATTATCCCGACTCTCTATTTCTCATTTCTTTGTAAAACCCCTCGATTTAGATTCACTTAATAGATCGATAGATCATCTTTTAAATTCAAAGAAAACTTAAGATAAATCAAATTTTGACTCCTTCCGTAAAATTAAATTAGAATTAAAAGCAAGAAAACTGCGGAGAAGTTTTGATGAAGATGAAAATTCAAAAATTATTTATGTTCTTCTTTTTATGGATTTTTCTAGTTTTCCCTTTTTTAGGGAATAAGGTTAAATCTGAGGTTCAATCGTCCAAAATTATTCCAGAATCAGACGATGTATTTTCTTCCTCAGAGTCCTCAAAACCCGGGAAAGAAAAGATGTCTGAGTCCTGGATGGGAGTCTATATGGGTGGCATAAAGGTTGGATATAGCCATAATGAGGAATCTTATTTAATAAAAAACGGGAAAAAATTAAAAAAAAGCTTTAGTGAATCATGGATGAAAGTTGCTCGCTTGGGTGGCAATTCTATTGAGATAGCTACTATGCAGGAGTCAATATACGATGAAAAAGGAAAACCCTTAGAATGTATTATGAGGATAAAAATGTCAGAGAGTGAGACTGTAATGAGAGCTGAGATAGGCGCGGATAAAATTTTATTCAAATCAGGAGATAAAATCATAAAAGAGTTGCCTTATGAAGAGGAGTTTTACCTTGAGGTCCCTGTAGAAAAGATCATTGAAGAGGACGGCTTGAAGCCCGGAAATAAGAGCAATTTTAAAATATTAGACTTTACTTCCTATTCTCTCGTGGATTTTAGCTTTGAGGTGATCGGCAAGGAAGACGTTTTAATCTTAGGGAAAAAGATGAGACTGTGGCATGCAAAGGGAGAAACCACTTATGTTATTCCTCTCTCTATTGAAGAATGGATTGACGAGAGTGGAAACTCCTGGAGGAGTATAAACAAAACAAGCTTTACAACCTTAACATCCATCCGCATGCCTAAAGAGAAAGCCCTTGAGGTTTCAGAAGAGACTTTCGATATTGCTTTTTCGACCATAATAAAACCAAATGTCACATTCGAAAATCCTCAAAAGATTCAAAGAGTAACATTTAAACTCAGCGGCATATCTGCGGATAAAATTAAGAATTTTCCTTTTGATGATGGAAATCAGAAGATTATAGAGGTGGGAAAAGATTATGTCATAGTCCAGACTTCCTCCCAGATATTCAAAGAAGAAGAGGCCATTCTTTTCCCAGTTAAAGATAAAGAATTCCGCAGATTCTTAAAGTCCAGCGCATTCTGCCAAGCTGAAGACCCAGAAATTCAAAAGGTAGCTAAAAAGATTATCGGTCAAGAGAGAAATTCTTGGAGAGCTTCGAAGAAGATAGCCGAATGGGTGGAGAAGGAGATGACTGCCAATTATTACGTTGGTTTTGCTACAGCCAAAGAAATTATTAAAAATCGAGAAGGGGATTGTTCTGAGTACACCGTGCTGACAGTTGCCCTCTGCCGAGCTGTGGGGATTCCAGCAAGAGCAGCTGTGGGAATTATGTATGGTCAAGGCATATTTGCTTATCATATGTGGCCTGAAGTCTATGTGGGTCGATGGATTAGTCTGGATTCCAAATGGCTGGCTGTGGACAACAAAAGCGGCGAATATTACACGGATGCCACTCACATAAAATTAGGGCGAAGCCTTCTTGATGAGAATATTTTCAAGGAAATGGCCCAAGCTATCTCTGAAATTATAGGCAAGCTCAAACTAGAAATAATAGATTATCATCAAGATAAATAAAGTTTTCCTGCCAAATCTCTTTGGCTTATGCCCTTGCAGCTCTTCGGTTATTAAGTTGAAAGCAACGGTTCCTCCTCCTTTGCCAGAGAAGTATCTCCAAATCCTTGATTGTTCACTAAAAGTATTTGGGAATGGCCTCGCTCCCAAAAGATTTTTAACGCCATTCAAATCTCGTGGTTTGACTCAAAAACTCTAGAAGTTAACATGATCATTTCTCCCGGTCATCATTGCTTTGCTTTTCAAATTCTTGCTCTATAGACCTTCATCCTTCTTCGATAAAACCAAGCAAAAAAGATTGAAAGCGCGGAAATCAAGACAAGTATAAGTGCGGTAATTATCGGGCCAAAATGAAGTAACGAGTAACTAAAAGCCACCAAGGGCAGAAGGCTGATTCGAACCACAACTTTCAGCGCTTTGTTTCTTGCAATGAAATCCGCTACCAATGGTGAATACTTGTAATAAAAGTTAACAAGCATACGACCGAGCTTGCCGGGCATAAGGTATCTGTCCCTGAAATCCCGAAGAATCCTTACATAAGGATGTAACAGGGAGCCGTAGGCTGCTGTGGCAATGAAGCACCCTCCCTTCTTCCCAGGTTCCTCACTAGGTATATCGCTAAAACTGGCTGTTATCGATTTATCAGCGTCCATAGTTATTGTTACTGGATTATCATTCTCATTACCTGAAGGAACATCTCCTGTCCATTCGCTGAACCTATAACCTGCATCAGCCGTGGCTGTTAAGCTAACCTCTGTTCCAGCGTCATAAGAATGAGCTCCTGGTAAAGGATCAGTTGTTCCTCCTGTACCAGCCGATATTGTCAATACATATTGAACGAGTGAAGCTGTATAATACTGATTAACCTGGTCAGAGGTAAGACTAGAATAACTTCTGCTAGAAGGATCAAAGGTGTAATGAGTCTTAGAAGGCGTGGCGGTTCCTGACCATCCATAACTTACGCTATGTAAGTAACTACCGCTGGAATCTGTAGTGGCTGTACCTCCTTCATTAGAGAAGGTAATGATTACTCCTTCTATCCCTGTGCCTCCAGAGTTTTTTACTACCCCAATGATTGTCCGAGCTGCATAGGATAATTCAGCATCGATGCTTGTTGTTGTAGTCCCTGCTGTAACTGAAACTATATCCGCTGTATTTAATGAGTCCTTATCGTTATACCATTCAGATGCATAATCTCCTGAAGCATATGTCGTATTGAAACATAGCTGATAGTTCCCTATCTTTAAGCGTTTAATCTCATAATCGCCACTACTGTCGGTATATTTATAAGCAACATAACTTCCTCCTGAAGGGAAATAAACAATAACACACACATTCTCAATCCCTATTCCAGAAATATTTATTATCTTTCCTTTGATACCTCCGCCCTCTTCAAGCACAGCATCGATGCCTGTTGTTGTGTTCCCTGCTGTAACAGGAACTGAATCCGCTGTATTAAATGAGTCTTTATCGTTATACCATTCTGAGGCGTAATAACCTGTCTGTGATGTATCAAAAAATATCTTGTAAGTTCCCTCCTTCAAGCAATCTGCTACATAATTCCCAATACTATCTGTCCAGGCACTATTAACATGATTGTTGTTCTGATCGTAGATTTTGACGTGTATATTTTCGAATCCAGCTCCAATTTCATCAGTTACTTTTCCTGAAATATCCCCAGTATTTGTACTATCTGGAGGACTAATATTTATTACTGCATAATCCCTGCTATCATCGCCATAACCATAAATATCATCAATCGCATAATAATTATCCGCAGATCCTCCCCATCCCATATTGACATGAACCTGATTAACATCAGCTTCTACTCGATAGCCATCAATAACAACTGCATGACCGCCTTCTTCATCTGGTTTATTGGTTGCTAAGATAGCCGGCCAGCCATTATCCATCTGCTCTTTGAAAACATTAAACCAATCTGTCCATGATACATAATCTATCCGACCAACAGTTCTAATGTCTGAACCATACTTGAAAAAAGTCACTAAAGAATTATTAGCATTGGGAGCAGCGCTAGATCCTGCTAATCCGTAATCCATATCAATAGAAATTCCCACATCAGACATCAATCTGGCAACAGCATCTTTTTGCTCTTCCGTTTCGGCGCCAGTGTAATTATCTATCATCCTGCTCCAATAATATTCATGACTAAAATCCGCACTCAAATATATACTACCATTCTCCCAATAATATGAATTTACACCCCGTCCAGTAGTTGGATATTTCCAGTAATACATGACTTGGGCTTGGGCTGTTGCTGAACATCCTGTTACACAGTGCTGACTGTCAATTTCGGGAGTATACATATTGTAAGGATTCCCCTGACTCCATGTCGAAGTTAGCATGGGACTAACTGAATTAATATAAACTGTATATAGATATACTTCAGGTAAAAAGTCTTCTGAGAGTAATCTTTCCCATACTCCTTCATTTTTCTCTTTCTGATTGATGTCCACTTTGCTAGTGCTTAGATCAGGTGTTCTTAGAAAATATCCTCTAAGATACTCTAAATTGGTAACCGTAAAATATAAACGATATTTCAGCGTTTCTATAAATGGATGTTTTTCGATTCCTTCATAATTGCTGGAGAAGGAAATAAATTTAACCGGGGATAGCTCTGAAACCGCCGGGACTAAAATGAACCCCCTCGGTTCTAAATCCACTATATATCCAATCAGCGTATTTCTATATATCAATTCTCTGATCGTTGAAATACGAACGTCAAGCTTGTTTAATCTTAGGTGTTTTAGGTTGTTTTCTAATTTGACCCAATTAACGGCAACCTTCTCAACTTCTGATTCAGTTACTAACTTTGAAAAGAGCCAAGAAGAACTTAGTATAAAAAATA
>CAYTBG010000047.1:0-19798 GCA_964435925.1 uncultured Eubacteriales bacterium
GATAAATCAAGCAACTAAAAACACAGAATATGAATAAAGTCTACATAATAAATTATATATTTATAAGGTGGGCTTGATAAATCAAGCCCCTACAAAAACAGAATATGAATATATGAATAACAGAATATTAATAAAGAACGACATAAAACAGGATGAATAATAATAAAACAACGGATGAAAAAAGATAATAACAGGAAAAGACCAAAAGGATATGCTGTTGAGGCAGTGGTTTTTGGGGTAGTCCAGGGAGTTGGATTCAGGCCTTTTATCTACCGGCTGGCCCATGAGCTTCATTATAAAGGCTGGGTAAAAAACGTTGGTTTTGGTGTAGAAATACATGTTGAAGCTGAGGAAAAAACAGATTTTAAAGATTTCCTTAAAGCTCTTCAGGAGAAAAAACCTCCTCTTTCTCAGATTGAAGAAATTAGTCATAAATCTGCATCTTTTCTAAACATCAAAGATTTCACCATAAAAAAATCAAAGCAAGGGGAAAGCTTTGTCTTCATCTCTCCTGATATTTCTATCTGTGAGAACTGCCACAAAGAAATGATGAATCAACCGGACAGAAGGTTTCACTATCCTTTTATCAACTGCACAAATTGTGGACCCCGCTACACGATTGTCAAATCCCTTCCCTACGACAGGAAACAAACCACTATGGAAAGTTTCAAAATGTGTGAAGACTGCAACACAGAATTCACCAATCCCCTTGATAGAAGGTATCATGCCCAGCCTATCGCCTGTCCAGTATGCGGTCCTCACGTAAGCCTGTCAGCTTCCAGAACAGGGAAAGCGATAAAAGGAGGAATCAACAAAGCCGCTTCCCTGATAAAAGAGGGAAAAATTTTGGCAGTCAAGGGACTCGGTGGGTTTCATCTTATCTGCGACGCCAAAAATTATGGGGCTGTTCGCCGCTTAAGAGAAATAAAAGAGCGCAAAACAAAACCATTGGCTCTAATGGCCCATGATTTTGAAACCATAGAAAAATACGCCTTGCTCAGTCCTGAAGAGAAAAAAATGCTACTCTCAGCCCGGCGCCCTATCATTCTTCTCAAGAAAAAAAAAGAAATCAAAGGAATCGCTCCCTTCCTTGATGAAATGGCATTTATGCTTCCCTACACTCCCCTTCACTATCTTTTACTCGAGCATCTTGATCTAATCGTAGCCACAAGTTCCAACAAAAAAGATGCTCCTATCATGAAAGATGAGGAAGAAGGAATAGGAGAACTCTGTGATTATATCTTGACTCATAATCGGCCCATCCATATGAGAGCCGATGATTCAGTGCTCAGAGTCGTTGACGACAAGCCTCTTTTTCTAAGACGCGCCAGAGGTTATGTGCCTTATCCCCAAAGAGTTCCCCATGAACTGGAATCTCCTCAGCAAATTCTGGCGCTTGGAGGAGAGCTTAAGGATACAATTTCTCTTTATAAAAATGGCTATGTAATCACAAGCCAGTTTCTGGGAGATCTCGATGAATACCAGAATTACAAGTACTTCGAGGAGACAATCCACCATCTCACCAAACTCTTTGAAGTCAAGCCTAAGGTTTTAATATCTGATTTGCACCCGGACTTTCATACAACAAGGTATGCTCAAAAATCAGGCCTCCCGCACCTTCAGGTTCAACACCATTTTGCTCATGTCCTGGCTCCTCTTCTCGAGCACAAAATTCCTCCCCAAAACAAGGTTCTTGGAGTGAGTTTGGACGGTTACGGCTACGGAGAAGATGGGCTTGCCTGGGGTGGAGAGTTTCTTCTGGCCGACTATTTATCCTACAAAAGACTTGCCCATTTTAAGTATGTTCCCCTGCCCGGCGGAGACCTTGCTGCAAAACAGCCGTGGCGAATGGCCTTATCCTATCTAATGGATGCATTCAACTCCAAGCTCCCCGAAGCTAAGGCGCTGGAGAAAGTCAGCAAAAATAAAATAAAAACTATTATGAGCATGATCGAACAGAAGGTCAACAGCCCTCTCTCCTCAAGCTGCGGCAGGCTTTTTGATGCGGTCTCGTTTCTCGTAGGTCTTTCTCCGTCAGAGGTTGAGTTTGAAGCAGAAGCTCCGATGAGGTTAGAATCTGAGGCCCAAGAAGGGATAAAAGAAAGCTACGGTTTTTCTATGAAGGGCAATCTTCTCCCTTATCAAATCTCCTTTACTCAGACCATAAAATCAGTCTTAAAGGATCTGGCGCAAGAAATTCCTGTATCTTTTATCTCGGCAAAATTCCATAACACTTTAGCCCGGGTTATTGTCTCCATCGCAGAGAAAACAAGAAAAGATTACGGCATAAATACTGTTGTTTTTGCCGGTGGAGTTTTTTTAAACAAAAAACTGCTGCAGGGAGTCACAAGTCTTCTGGAACAAAAGAAGTTTAAAGTCCTCAGGACAATAAATTATTCCCCTAATGATGAGTCAATTTCAATAGGACAAATTGCCTATGGCTTAAATAAGTTGAAAACGAGAGAAAACCTATAAAGTGAGAAAGCTGATATAGGCCAGAAAAGGTAGGAAGGAAAGAATGGGCTTGATAAATCAAGCCCTTACATTCTTATTCTTCACATTTCAGGTTTGTGTTTTGGAGGAGTCTTCAAGGAATATCATTATTTCTCGCGCAATTTTTCAATGTCTACTTTTATTCCACCAACAAAGGAAGAGATGACATTTACAAAAAGTGCACTACAGTAACCTAAGAAACCAAAAACTATAAATCCAAGTACGCCCCCAAGACCAGCATAGATTATGCCACCAAGCAGGTTTCCTTTGTTCTCCTGAATAAAAATGGGCAGAAGTTTTGCAATTCCAGAAAAATAATTAGTTGCACCAATAAAAGCACCGATAAATATGCCCAAAAGAAGACCTACAGCGCCCAAGAAGAGAAAAAAAGAAAAAGGATTTAAGCGGTGCAAAACAAAGTTAGCCCTCTTTTCATCTTCGAATGCCCATCTATCCTTTTCCTTCCGTTTCTCCTCTTCCTTTTCTTTTCTCCGCGATGGTAATTTTCCCTTTTTCCGAAGGTCACCCCCACAGTGAACACAAGTATCTGCTTCCACCTTGTTCGCAAACCCACAGTAGCGGCAAATAGCTTTCTCATCCTTGAACGAAGTGGGATCTGACTCAATCCATTCTTTTCCTTCGAAATAATACCACTTACTGCTCCGGGCCCCAATCATCCAGTATCTTCCTTCATCGTCCATAAACCGCAGTTTCTTCAAACCATCTACGTATTTCTGTCGCGAAATTTTTCCGCGCCGAAATTTTCCCTTCAGTTTACCGAACGCTTTCTCTACTTCCTTGATTCTCTTTTCCATCCTTTGTCCTCGATGAAGGCTTGTTCCCGCAATAAGCCCTATATTTAAGAGATTACACCTGAATTATGTTATATTTTTGCATTGTCCCAAAGTGACGGGATAAAGTAAAGTGCATTTCCAATTACCATTGTCATTGCGAAGAACAAAGTATATTCCTTCGCGTGTCATTGCGAGCCTCACAGAACATTTTTTGATTGTCATTGCGAGTCCCGCAGGGGCGAAGCAATCTCATAAAAAAAGGTTGAGATTGCCACGCTTACTATGGCGCTCGCAATGACAATTTATTGCATGAGATTGCTTAGCCTGTTCCGAGCAAAGCAAAGGAACCTTCTTCGCTCCTCGCAATCAGACTGTGTCGCAATTTAAAAATATGAAAAAGTTTGATAAAAATTTCCCATTTAAGGCTATAATTAAGGTGAACAAGCATATTAGATACTCTTTTTTAGGTAGAATGTTTTGTTCGTTTCCCATTTTAAATCTGGCAATTAATTGCGACACAGCCTGAATGACATATCCCATGAAATTATCTCGCTCCCCACGGCTCCTCGCAATAACACTTAATCCCATCACATTGTGACAAGCTATATTTCTTAATCCCGAGCGAGGTTTTTTGCCTCACTCTGTAAGTTCTTTATTTTCAGCACATTAATAATTTATTTATTTTCAATAACTTAGCAAGGGTGACTAGTTTTTGTGCAATTTGTCATATTTCCAAGTAGTTGCTAAAATATAGCTTAAAATAATGCCGTAATTCCACAACTTTTCCACAGATTCTGTTAATAACTTTAGACCCTTTTCCGTGCATTTTTATTTCCATCAGAATAGAAATCCTTTCAATATATCAAATAAATTAAGCCCTTTAATCGGGTCTGGAATGAAAGAGAGGATGAAGATCAAAATAACCACATAACTGATAAATTTCCTGCGCGGCGATAAATGTGCTCCTTCATCTAGAACCCGTGGGTGCTTCAACCCTAAAAAAAGGAGGAGAAAGCCCCAAATAAACCATCCTACCCAGAAAAAAATTCCCATGGCTATGAAAACTCCCAGGAAAAAGCGGGTTAAATTCCGCGACTTTTTCCCTAACAGCGCATAAGATATATGACCACCATCAAGCTGCCCGAAAGGAAAAAGATTTAAGGCTGTAACGAGAATCCCAACCCACCCTGCAAAAGCGACCGGATGGAGGTAAATGCTGTAGTCTGGAGGAATGTTCTTAAAAATCATAGCTCCAAAAATTTTAAGAATGAGAGGCTCGCCAAAAACATAGACAAATGCCTCATCGCGAGCAATTGGAAGAACGGCTTTTGACAGTGAAAGGCCATACACAAGCGCGGGAACCGAAAGAATAAAACCAGTTAAAGGACCTGCAACTCCTATATCAAAAAGCTGGTGCTTTCTTGTTATGGGCGATTTGATTTTAATAAAAGCCCCAAAAGTACCAATTAAAGTCGGCGCCGGGATAAAGTAAGGAAGAGTGGCGTTTATTTTATAGTAGCGACAGGCAAGAAAATGACCCAATTCATGGCCTAACAGAATCCCTAGAAGCACAACCACATATGTAATGCTCAACGATATGACCTGCGGATCCTTGAGTTTTCCTACAAGGTCAAGAGCGCCTGGAGGATTTTGTGCAAGAACTTCAGAATACTTGAAATTTATGCTCAAAGATATTCCCACAAAAAACGTAGAGAATATGGTGATAAGGAAAAGCACTATGTTCAGCCAGATTTTTTTCTTAAAAGAAAACGCCGGAGCTACGCCAATCTGGCCAGGAGATTCTATCGTTTCTTCTTGCATTTTTCAGATAAAAAAATAGGAGTGACAGAAATCACTCCTATTTTCAAGAAAACCAAAATTTAAAGAATCAATCCCCGGACGTGAGCATCTTAAACTTTGTCATCAATTCTTCTTTTGTTTCTTTATGATCAGGGTCAGGCACGCAGCAATCAACCGGGCAGACAGCCGCGCATTGCGATTCATCAAAATGTCCTACACACTCTGTACATTTATCAGGATCAATTTCATAAATTTCATCTCCAGCTGAGATTGCCTCATTAGGGCACTCAGGTTCGCAAGCAGCACAATTGATACATTCTTCGGTGATAATATAAGCCATTTATTGCCTCCTGTATAAAATGACAAAAATTAACATTTTATTATATATTTTTTATTATAATTTACAATAGTTTGGACTATTTTATTGTTTCTAATTTTTTAATTTTTTGAGCGGCTTCATAACCGTAAAAGGTCTGAGAAAATTCCTCCTGAATTTTCTTATAGAGAACCAGAGCCTCCTCAAATTCTCCTTTTTCCTCATGGACCTCTGCTCGATGAAAAAGGATAACATCCAAAGAATGGTCTTTGGGATCTTCATCTTCAATCTTTTTGTAAATTTCAATAGCCTTGTCATAATTTTTGCGTTTAAAATAAATCTGAGCCAATAAATCCTTAGCCTGGTAGTAGAGAATATCCTTTCGACGTTCTGGCATTTTTTCAAGATAGCTCTGAGCTTTATCATGATCTCCATTCTCCACGCAGTAGGTCGCCAGAAGAAGATAAGCTAAGCGGGAGAATTTTCCATCTCCGGCCAATTCTTCGAGCTGGGCTATATTTCCTGGATTATTATTCAACTCGGCGTGAAGATTAAGAATCTGGGTGAGCACACGACTCTCCTTTTTTCTATTTTCTCGCGTGACAAATTTTAGGCCAACAAAAATTAATAAAAGAACCGCAATCAAAACTAGAAAAGCCACAAGCCTCCTTGTTCGCTCTTTAACAAAACGAACAATTTTATTTACAGTACTAACAAATTCATCTTTTTTGAGCTGTTTCCTTTTTATTCTTTTCACGCCTTATTCCTCCGAGCATGATTAGGCCTAATGATGAAATCCGTCCTCATGTTCAATTCGATCCGAAAAGCAAGGTTTTTTGTTTTAAATATCAGAAGCAGTTAAAAATCTATCTCTTTTTTATCCAGCCACCATCTTCTTTTTGAATCCACCATCCCGCTTTTGCCTCATTAATCCATCTTTCTGCAAATATTTTCCGAACTCTATTAACCTGGCTGGGATCAACATCAAGAGCTTTAGCAACCTCAGAATAAAGACTTCTTCGGTCGTTATTCTCGTCCTTCTCTAAATTCCTCAGCAGCGCCTTTTCTTTCAAATTCAAGCCTGATTCATCCCTTATTCGAATGAAGCCATCGTTTGTTTCTCCGACGTTTCCTTTGTCAAAAAAGGGTCTGAGTTTCGGAAATCTTTCTTTGAGAGATTGTTTGAGAGCCCTGATTTTTGGAGTCGAAACCTCCACTTCTTCCTGGGCATAAGCTGCTGGAATGAGCGAAAATGAGTTTCTTCGGTCGGATAATATTTTTTGTGCTTTACCTGCGTCGGAAACATTTTTCTTCTCTTCCCTCTTTTCTTCTTCAGATTTTCTTATTTCTTTCACAATCTCATCAGCTGTTTTTTGAACCTCAGCTTCAGGGAAATATATGTTGATAGTGAGGCAGGAAAAGAGGAATAAAAAAGACAAACTGATTGAAGCAAATTTTAAAGATTTTAGTCTCATTTTAAACCTTCTTTTAAAAATTTTAAGTTTTTATAATTATATCAAAATCCGTTAGTTTGGTCACTTGCCTTTTCAGACTGCCCAATCCTCTTGAGCCGGTCCATCATATCTTTAAATCTGATTCTGTTACGAGGTTTTTTATTTACCACACTAATCCCAAAAAGCCAAGACCTCTTAACCAAGTATTCAACTCCTTTCTCCTTGATCGTACCGCTCAAGATGAACATATCATTCTTAAGCGAACAAAATATGCCGATTTTTTTATATCCGAATTCTTGAATAAATCTTGTGAATCCTTTTTTTGAGGAAATTGCAGTTTGCTCCCCGGAGCTTATTACCGAAAGGTCATTAACAGCTCTCACACTAAACTTCCGAGGCACTCCCTTTTTTTTTATTGACTCCAGACTCATGATAAAACTTTCAGGCTGACCATAGGAAAAGGACAGATCTTTTATCTCCCCTCTTAAAATGCCAGTCACTCGTCCGAAAGGAATTGAATCTGTAAGTTTTTCCAAGTTCAAATCCTTAAATTTAACATCACAAGATATGGTTCTGTCTTCTGAAAAGGGTTTTGCAATCTTGATATTTTCAACATTAATTCTTGTATCAAAGATGTCGACTTCTCCTTTCCCTCTTGTTGAAAGCTCCTCGGGATCAATCTCAATATGGGAGAGGTTCACCCTTGCCAAACCGCTCAAGTTGAATCTATCCGATTCTAAGGGAAGTTGAGAGAGATCCATGTCACTCAGAGAAAAAGAGAGTGTACCGTGGATATCAGAAAGCTTTGAGCCTATGGAAAAGATTGATTTTCCCAGAGCTGCCTTTCCCCCGAAAATCTCAACCGTCACCGGTTCAATCATAAATTTATTTCGCCCCGCAAGAAAATTGATCTGAAGAGGTGCCTTTGAAAGAAAAGGTGTCTTAAGCTCTCTTACCCTGAAATAACCTTCCTTTAAAAATGATTCCTCTTTTTCGTCATTTTCCTTGATTTGGTTTTCATAATAAACCGGAATTTCTACGTCTATTCCTTCCATTAAGATCTCTTTTTCTCTGTTTTCCAGGGATGCATTTCTAACCTGAATCTGGCCTGTTATCGATAGCTTATCTTTTTCCTTCCTGAGCTTTATTTTGCTTTCCGCTTCACCTTTCAAATCAAAAGCAGACTGTTCAGGCGTTTGTTCCTGAGAAAAGAAAGAATAAATAGAATTGAGGTTTAACTGAGAAGCTAAAATCTCTAAATCTAAAAGACTTGAGTCTTGAAATCTAAGCAATCCCCGGACATCTATCTTACCCAAAGGAAAAAGCGTTGCTTCCAGAGAAAAATCATCGAGACGGTTTAGGGGAATATGATAGACACCAGATACACTGGCGCGAAAAGGGTTTTTGCTCCAATCCACATAATACTCATTCCAGAGAGATTCCCCCTTGGAAAGGTCGAATTCGACAGAAAATTTCGTGCGTTTTTTAACGGGATTGTATTTTCCCTGTAGGCTAATTTTTTGATGAAGTGATTCGCTCGCAAGAGTAAAAGGAGGATTATGGAACGCGCCTTCGGACAGATTAAAGATACATGAAAAACTCCATTCATCCCCATCTTGCGGTGTCTGATTTGCTTCTATTTCAAGATCAAAATGACCTGCAGGTTCCAAATCCAATACCTCTTTGGGCACAAAAGATGAAAAAAGAGTCAATAAACTCCCAGAATCCATTTTTGGACTTTTCAGGTGAAAATATCTCTTCCCCTTTGGTTGAAGATCGACTTTGGAGCTAATCTGAAAAGGAGGCAGGGGAGGTATCTGAAGGTTAAGGCGGTTTAGAGCAATTTTCCTGCCAACAACATCATAGCTTCCCTGCCCACTGAGCTCGACCTGATCTAACTCAATGCTTTTATCTACTGGAGAAAGCGAAATGCCCTTAAGACTGCACTTGAACTGGGATGCATCCAAAAAAGAATTAGTTCCGCTCAGTGAAAGACCAAGAGAAAAATCCTTTATCCTTAAATCGTCTTTTGAGAAATTTCCGTTTTTTACTTCCAGGGAACCGGAAAAATTCATGTCAGGAAAGGAACCTTCCATTTTGATTTCGCCCAAAGAAGAATTAGTTCCGCTCAGTGAAAGACCAAGAGATAAATCTTTTATGCTTAAATCATCTTTTGAGAAATTTCCGTTTTTTACTTCCAGGGAACCGGAAAAATTTATGTCAGGAAGGGAACCTTCCATTTTGATTTCGCCCGAAATTAAATTTTCGAAAGAAAAGCTGGGAGTAGTGCAACTTATATGAGTTGGTTCTAGCTTAACCAGGCTCTTAACTGACAACTTCTCCCCTGAGCAATTTTTTATATTTTGATACTCTCCTTCGAGATATGCTCCCCCCTCCAAGGCTAAGGTTTTTAGCTGCGGAGAAATGTAAGGCATTAGATAAGGCTTTAAGAAATCATGAGTTTTATTTAAATCTTTAAAATGAATCTTAAAAAGCGAGAGAAGCGAAAAATCTTCACCCAAGCCCAACTTTAAGTAACCTGAGGCATCAAAGAACGGGGGAACTCTCATATCAAACTGAGGAAAAATCAGCATCTCCTCATCTAATCGGAATTCGCCTTTAGTCCTTAAGGATATTTCTGAAAAAAGAATTTCTTCCTCGGTTTGGGTGAAGTTTATTGATTCTAATAAAATCTTGCCTTCAAAGTAAGGCATTTCAATCAAAGAAAACTTTCCGCTTGAACTCAATGAACTTTCAAAAGAGACTTTGCTGTCTATGTTACTAATCAAAGCTTTTTCGCCGCTTAACGAATAATTAAATTCTCCTTTTTTATCGGAACCTGACAAAAAGAAACTGTTCCCTTCAAAGTCAACGCTATTGGAAGAAGCTATATATTTAAAAGAAAAATCCTTAAAATTTATTCTATCCGCATAGCTTAACAAATCGGAAATCAGGAGCATGTTCTCACGAAAGTTAACTTCCATCCCCTCTTCCTCTTCTCGTCCAAAGATACAAAAGACAGCTCCTGTGACTTCGATCGAGCGCAAGATTGGCTTTTGCTTTTTTAACAATCTATTGATTTCGCCTTCTATGCTCAATCTGTTTATGAAAATATCTATCTCCATTCCTCTAGTTTTTTGAAAAACTTTTACAGAATTGGCTTGAACACTCAAAGGGAAAAGATCATAGTCGAGCTTTCCGATTTCAAGTTTGGTGCCTGCTTTGTCTGCGATATACTTCTCCAGGATTCTTTTTGTTAGCGACTTGTTGAAGTAGAAAAACAATAAAGAAATAATCAGGAGAATCAATATAGAAGAAAATACTGCCCCGCTTATGATTAGAAGCTTTCTGATTTTCTTTTTCATAAGGTTTAGCTAGGGGGGAAAACACTCCACTCTTGTGAAAAGGAGCAAATAGATATCGTAAAGCCTCTCCTCTATCCTAAGACTTCATAGACCATAATCTCTGCAGCTTTTCCTTTGACCTTTTTTGGCCCCATTTTTTTAATTTTGAATTTCCGCTTGACGTGCCTGTATGTCTCTTCTCCGATAAGAATTTGATTAGGCTGAGCAATTGATTCTAATCTCGAAGCTATATTCACTGGATCTCCGATAACCGTGTACTCCATCCGGTTGGGCGATCCGATGTTTCCAGCCACTACCCCGCCTGTATTTATGCCAATGCGAATGTCAAATTTTCTTTCTGGCTCTGTTTTTTTCATTATTGCCCTTAATTCTCGCTTCATTTCCAAGGCTGCCAAGATGGCTCTTTCCGGATCGTCTTTCTTTTCCATGGGTGCTCCAAAAACAGCCATGATACTATCTCCTATGTACTTATCCAGAGTCCCATCATACTTGAAGATGATATCAGTCATACGGGAAAAAAACTGATTCAGAAGCAAGTTTATTTCTCGAGGAGGCATCTGTTCAGAAAGGGGAGTAAACCCAATAATATCTGTAAAGAAAATTGTGGCTGTCAAGTCCTTAGGCTCCATTATGTTCTCTTTTGTTTCCTGACTTCCTTTTAAAATCATCTCTATTATTTGAGGGGAGTGATACCTCTCCAGCCGGCTTATCATTCTCTCTTCTTCACAGACCTGCTCATTTAGGCTTGCTTGTTCAATGACCATAGCCATTTGGTGTCCGATAGCTTTAAGAAGTTCAAGATCGTCCTCGGTAAATTGATTATTGAACCTCACACTGTCTAATTGGATAACGCCAATGACCTTGTCCTTTTTCCAGAGCGGCACACACATGGCAGACCGGACTTTCTGGGAAAACAGGCTCTGGGCTTGCTCCAACCGAGTATCGGCCATGGCATCGGCGGTCAGAAGGGCGACTTTATCATTCACTACTTTATTAATTATGGTTCGGCTCGCTTTTATCTCTCCTTTACCCTTAGCTTTATCATCTTTGTATTTAACCACTACGGGAGCAAGTTCATCATTTCCCTCATCACTAGTGAGGATTACAAAACCGTAATCAGCATCAATTACCACAAAAATAAAGTCCATTATTTTTTTAAGAAGTTCATTAAAATCATGGATCAAATGTAACTGCTTGCTAATCTCATAGAGAACAAAGAGCACTTTATTCATCCTCTCCAGGGACAGGAGTTCTTCTCTGACCTTAGAAGGTTGGCTTACTTTTTCTGAAGGAAGTGAGAGATCACTTTCCTCTGGACTTTTCCCGATTTCTGTAGAAATCAATAGATCCTGGGAATCTATGCCACGACTATCATCCGCGCTGCTTTCTATTATTGTGCTATGCCCTTTTTCATACTCGTCCTCTTTGGTTAGGACAACTGTCTGAACTGGAGATTGTGCTGGCTTTTCCCCGGTCGAAAATTTTAGTATTATTTTACCGATTTTTATCTCGTCATTATTTTTCAACCGGATACTTTGAATTGATTTTCCGTTTACTTTGGTCCCATTAAAACTTCCCAGGTCTGTCAAAAAAAAGCCTGCATCGATCTTATTTATCCGCGCATGATTACGGGAGACAGATTGATCTGGCAGAACAATACCATTTTCTTCGCTCCATCCAATGACAATTATGTCTTTATGGATGGGGAAATTTGATATCCGGCCGTCACTGCTTATTACTTGGATATTTGGCATGCTATTTATCTCTTGATGCTACTTTAAAGGGGACTGTCCCCTTTTTTTAACTTGACTTTACTCTATCGAAAATATAACAAACGACCGAAATATTGTCCAGATGTAATGAATGAATGTAAGCATCTTTTTTCTGAAAAAGGGGGCAGGCTACTTTTTCTGTATGAACTGTCCAATAGTGGAGACAGTCTTCTTCTTTCCAAAAAAGTAGCCTGCCCCCTTTTTTCCCAAAAAACAGTCTTCTTTCTTCTGGAAAAAGTAGCCTGCCCCCTTTTGTGAGAAATGAATTGGATATTCGCTATTCATATGTTATGTTAAACAAAAAAAGAGAGGAATTATGGAAAGTCCGATATGGGGAAATGGCCTTTTTAAGAAGAAAAATAAAGAGGACAACATTTTTTCAACACTAAAGAAAGTCCCTATCTTTTCTGACCTTACGCCTAAAGAATTAGCCGAAGTCGAAAAGATTGTCCATCAGCGCAGATATAAAAAAAACGAAACTATAATACACGCGGAAGATCCTGGCCTTGGTATGTATATCATAGTCAATGGCTCCGTTGAGATTGTGGAGGAAGATGAAAAAGCTGGTAAAAGAACTCTGGCTAAACTTTATGATGGCTCTTTTTTTGGTGACATGGCATTACTGGACGAGGACCCACGTTCTGCTTCTGCAATTGCTTTAGCTGATAGTGATATAATTGGTTTTTTCCGCCCGGACTTCCTTGATCTCATTTATAGAAAACCTAAATTAGGAGTAAAAATCTTGCTTGCTCTGGCAAGAGTAATGGGGGAACGATTGCGTCACACCAATGAACTCTTAGCTAAAATTCAAGAAAAGAAAGGTTAGCCCAGAAATGGAGAGCTACGCATTCCAGCTCTACTCTCAAATACTGAAGATATTCTGGCGTGTTTTTCTGATTATTCTTGCTATTGCTTTTATGGTATTTGCCTTCCCCTATACCAAAGATGTTTTGATCATGTTTCTAATTGCCTGGCTTCTTGCAGTGCTTCTCAGTCCCCTGGTAAATTTTTTAGAACACAAGGGACTCGGCCGCAGCTGGGCTATTCTTATCGTTATGATACTCATATTTGCTGTTGTTGGCTTTTCATTCAGCTTACTTATACCTCGTATAATTGGGACTGTAGAGTCAATAATATCCAAGCTTCAATCTGATGTTATTACTGATTACAGCCTTAAGATAGAGTATTTCTTTGAAAAGAATTTTAAAAATGCTGAGCTAGGAAGAAACGTGACTGCGACATTGGATAATCTTAGTATTAAATTACTAGGAAGTTTAGGAGAATTTTTCAAGAGTGTAGGATCCTTCCTCGCCTCGATGGTTATTATCCCCTTTATCACTTTTTTTCTTATCAAAGATGCAAGACGTTTTAAAAGGGCTTTCATATCTCAAATTCCAAACAGATATTTTGAACTTTCATTAAACATTATTCATAAGATAGGAAATCAGGTAGGGAAATATATTCAAGGCCAAGCAATTGATGCTTTAATCGTTGGAGTACTTTCAATTCTTGGTTTATTCATAATTAATCTTGCATTCCATGGTCCGATACCATATTTCGTTCTCATAGGAATGCTAGCTGGCTTAGCCAATTTAATTCCCTATCTAGGACCAGTTTTTGGTGCGGTTCCGGCTCTGATTATAGCCATCTTAAACAATCCTACTAACCTGGGCTTGGTTCTTTTATGGATTGTCATAGTTTTTATAATAGTCCAGTTAATTGATAATGTTTTTGTTTCTCCGATGGTGGTCTCTAAAAGTGTCAACATGCACCCCTTGATGGTTGTAGTGGCTGTTATTATAGGAGGAAACATAGCAGGAGCTATGGGGATGCTTTTTGCAGTTCCGTTAACAGGGATTATTAAAGTTTCTTCTTCTCAAGTTATATGGGGAATAAAAAACTATGAGCTGAGGCATCCTATTCGGGTTGGAGAAAATTTATCGAAGAAAAACAAATAGTAAAATGATATCGTCTTTTTTTTTGGCGTAGGAATTGTTGATCTATAAAAAATCAGCGTGCATTAGTAATTTGGCTGGAATATACAATTTGAAAGAAAAACGGAGATAAACGATAAAATGGAACTCGAGCTTTGGGGTGTAAGAGGATCCACGCCGGTTTCTGGCAAGGACAAAAATAAATACGGAGGTCATACTTCCTGCGCTTGTCTGGTTACTTCTGGAGGAGAATGGATCATCATCGATGCGGGGACAGGCATAAAAAAGCTCGGGGAAAAAATGATAAAACACTGGGAAGAAAACACGGTTGAAATTCACCTTCTCTTAACCCACTTCCATCTTGACCATATCATTGGCCTCCCTTATTTTGCCCCGCTCTATTCTCCAAAGATAACTCTAAACTTTTATGCAGGTTTAAATCCTGAGGAAACAGAAAAGTATTTGTGCGGACTGATGGGTGGGAGATATTTTCCACTTGAATTAGGAGAAACACCTTCAAAAAAAGTGTATAAAAAAATTCCAGAAAAAGAATTTCATATTGGAGGGGCAAGTGTATCTCATTGCCCTCTCAATCATCCTCAAGCAAGCGTAAGCTATAAACTCCAGGAAAAAGAGAAAAAAATCGTTTTTGCCACTGATACAGAGCATCCAGAAGAGGGCATAGACGAAAGGCTTGCCTCATTTTCCCGTGGAGCTGATATTTTTATTTACGATGCAATGTTTACACCAGAAGAATACGAATCCAGCAGACAGGGATGGGGACACAGCACCTGGATTGAAGGAACAAAGCTAGCTAAAGAAGCAGGCGTTCGCAAGCTTTATCTTTCCCATTTTAATCCCGACCATTCTGATAAACAGATTGACGAATTCATCTCTCTTGCTCGCAAAAATTTCCCTCAAACATACGGAGCCATGGAAGGATTTAAGATATCTTTATGAAACTTTCCGGCCGTCGGATCAGGGGAATTTAAAACGTTTGAATCAGCCAGTTTCAGTTTGGTTTAATCGCTCTATAAATTTTTCATACTTATCGCTCATTCCCTCGTTAACGGACCATCTTTCCACTTCCTTCAAGTCTATTTTTATTGCTTCACACACCAAAACGGCCTGTTCCAATGACTGCCTGTCATTCCAATGATAAAATGCCGCTAAGCGGTCTTTAACGCAATCAGCAGGAGATAAAAGCTTTAAAACTTGCCCTCCCTTTTTAATTTCTGAAATTTCTCTCACAGGCTCTTGTCCAACTGACAGCGGAGGAGAAATAAAATCAATAAAAAATTCAGTATCATTGTGCTTAAAATACCTATCTTCTTCATAAAATCCAATCTCTGTTAATAGTTGTCTTACTTCTTTTTGCTTATCAGAAGAAATTAATACAAAGTCCAAATCAAAGGACATAAATTTATTCTTTGTATAAATTGTGACGCATGCCCCACCTGAAAGTACGACGTCAATTCCATTTCTGGTAAGGTAATCAGAAATTACTATAGCAAAATCTTCTAAAGATAGACCCTTTATGCGCATAAATTCTTACAGGGGCTTTCCAGTTCTACGAGGTCTTAACCTTGGAAAATAAAATTTTTCTTTTTCTTCTTGAGGAACAAATTTTAGGATCTTTTCTAAAAGTAATTCCAATTCTCTTTTAAACGGATACCTGGGATTAAACCCGAATAATCTTACCTTCCCTTTTAATTTACTATAAAGAAGCCCATTTCTCTCCATATTCAATAGTTGCTTTTGAACTCCATTCAAATAGAAATTAAATTTTTTAGCAATCTCTCTTGGGTAAGATTCGCCGTTCGTATAGAGAAATAAAAGAATTTTTCCTTTCTTGTCTGATCCAAAAATAGCTTTTAACATAGTTGATCGCCTGACCAATTGTATTGGTCATATGACCACCATTATTAAAGATACTAAGATAAGATCATTTTGTCAATAATTAATCAAAATCCTTTTAGTTGATCTAAGCAGGAAAGTGAGTGTTTTTCAATTGTTCAGGGTTTACTAAACAATTTGCGTACTGTTATTTCGGTTATCAACAAGAAAATGAAAATGTGTCAGCTAAACAAAAAATATTATTGAAAAAGAATTCTCTTTCGGATATTTAATATAAATAGGTTGATTTCATGGGTCAAGTTCAACTCAAAAAAAACATAGGTGAGGAACAAATAATATTTTACCTATTGTCCTGCAAGAATTACAGGTTCCCTTTTTTTGATCCGGATAACTGTTACAGGAAGGAGGGTCTCTTCGATGAGCTTGAAAAAACGCTGATTGAGGTCGGAGAAAAAATGAAGAAAGAATACGGGGAGAACTTAATTTCCATTAATTTGAGGGGCAGTTGGCTCAGGGGTATTCCTCTACGGGGCGATGATGTCGATGTGTTATATATTGTAAACGGTCTTCCCCATGAGGAGAAATATTGTATACAGGAATTTACGCGCTGTGCTCTAAGAGAAAAAAATGATATATTCAGGATGTGTGAAGGCAAAAAAGAGGGGGAGGTGCATGTTGATCCAGTTATGTTCTTTGACCTTATAAATGTCGGCACAATTATTAACAAATTCATGTACGGACTTGATCAGTTTCTTGAAAGACACTCCGAGAAAGATCGAGATTTCTATCAGGATTCTTTCATTGGCTCGAAGGTGACGGAAAAAAAATCCAAATTCTTAAAAAGCGGCATCCTGATTCCATATGTTGGGTGGATTTTCGGGAAGGATAAAAAGAAAGAAGTGTTCGATGAAATAACAAAATTTCTTCCGCTACCCACAAAGAAGGCTGGTATTTATTCTGAGAATGAAATAGATGAAACAAAGGAAACTATAAGACAGGCCTTCATAGCCAGAAACCTGATCTATCCTTCAATTGAGATAAAAAAAGATCTGAAATTAGCAAATGACAGTTCTGAGGATATTAAAAGAGAGGCAATGGCCTTGTACAGGTCTTTGGAGCCTTTGGAAGAAGTGTACGCGCGCGCAGTCATTAACTACATATACATGGGAAAAATTGAGGAAAAGTTTTTGGGAAGAAAACTGGCGCACGAAAGGGTGGAAAAATTCGCCCCCTCCTATGATCAACTCGTTCATGACATAGTCCATGAGCATTAAAGAGCCCGCTGTCACCTCTTCATATCCCAAAAAGAGATCGTCTTCGTATCTTTCGGCAGGGATATCTTCATCCTATTATAGGGATGAGCCAAAATTGCGAAAAGAAAGGTGAGATTTTTTTGAATAGAAGAAAAACAAAAGGCAAATTGAGCAGATGGGCATTAATTCTTGCAGGGAACTTCCTTGTGGCACTTGGAATTCTTGGGATATTTTTGCCTCTTTTACCTACAACGCCTTTTCTCTTACTAGCTGCGGCATGCTTTCTCAGAAGCTCAGAAAAGTTTTACACCTGGCTTATGAATAACAAATTGCTGGGAAATTATATTAAGAATTATAGAGAGAAGAAGAGTATACCTTTAAAAATAAAAGTTTTAACCTTCTCTATTTTGTGGTTGACAATAGGATATTCCGTATTCTTTGTAGTGAACATTTTTCTACTTAGAGTCATTTTGATCCTAATAGCTATCGGCGTCACCATACATGTGCTCTCTATTCGAACTTTAAAACAATGATCGATAGTAAAAAATTCTTTTTTAAATTCATTGAATCCTTTTCTGTTCTATAATGTTTGAAGTCATTCTGGAGTCGTTATAAAATATGATTCATAATATTTCATAAAGTGAGGAAATAATAATGACCATAAGAAAAGAAGAAGCGCTAGAATATCATTCTAAGGGGCGAAAGGGCAAAATAGAGGTCTGCTCTACAAAACCTTGCCTTACCCAAAGGGACTTATCCTTAGCTTATACTCCTGGAGTGGCTATACCTTGCCTCGAAATTGAAAAATCTGCTGAGGCGGTTTACACCTATACTGCAAAAGAGAATTTAGTTGCAGTGGTCTCCAACGGTACGGCTGTGCTCGGCCTGGGGAATATAGGTGCCCTGGCTGGAAAACCTGTGATGGAAGGAAAGGGAGTTCTTTTTAAAAGGTTCGCAGACATTGACGTCTTTGATATTGAAGTAGACACTGAGGATCCCGATGAAATAATTAAATTAGTGAAACTTCTGGAGCCGACATTTGGAGGAATTAACTTAGAAGATATCAAAGCACCCGAATGCTTCAAAATTGAAGAGACCTTAATAAAGGAATTAAACATTCCTGTTTTCCATGACGACCAGCATGGAACAGCAATCATCTCCGGAGCCGGGCTTCTCAATGCTATTGAAGTTCAGAAAAAACAGATAGACAAGGTGAGAATAGTGATAAATGGAGCTGGAGCTTCTGGGATTGCAAACGCCAATATGTATGTTAAATTGGGAGTTAAGCCTGAAAACATCATCATGTGCGACTCAAAAGGAGTGATATACAAGGGAAGACAGAAAGGAATGAATCCCTATAAGGAGAAATTCGCTCAGGATACGAAGATGAGAACCCTTGATGAAGCAATGAAGGGGGCTGATGTGTTCTTGGGAGTCTCCGTGGCAGATGTGGTGAGCAAAGAAATGATAGCCTCCATGAACGAACGGCCGATAGTATTTGCCATGGCTAATCCTGACCCTGAGATAAAATACGAAGATGCACTTAGCGTAAGAAAGGACCTCATAATGGCCACTGGCCGCTCGGATTATCCTAACCAGGTAAATAATGTGCTCGGCTTTCCCTTTATCTTCAGGGGGGCTCTTGATGTGAGAGCAACTGCCATTAATATGGAAATGAAAATCGCAGCTTCTCATGCCCTGGCTGATTTAGCCAAGCAAGATGTGCCTGATTCGGTGATCCAGGCTTATGGAAATCAAAAAATGAAATTTGGACCAGATTATATTATTCCCAAGCCTTTTGATCCGAGAGTGCTCATCTGGGAAGCCTCGGCCGTGGCCGGAGCAGCTCTAAAGACTAAAGTCGCTCGAAAACAGATTGATATCGAACAGTATAAACAACAGTTAGAAGCGCGCCTGGGAAAGCAGAAAGAAGTGATGCGGATTTTTATCAACAAAGCAAAATCCAAGCCCAAGAGAATTGTCTTTCCTGAAGGAAGTGAGGAAAAAATTCTCCGCGCCTGCCAGGTTATCATCGACGAAGGGATTGCCAAGCCCATCCTTTTAGGAAAAAAAGATGCAGTTATCCAGAAAACGAAGGAACTCAGCCTTGATATTCTCGATAGCACAGAGATTATTGAGCCTTCGAAATATCCAAAATTCGATAAATATGTAGAGGAATTTTTCAAGATGAGGCAGAAGAAGGGAGTAACCAGGGTGGAAGCTGAGAAAACCTTGAAAAACCCTAACTATTTTGGCTCCTTGATGGTTCATATGGGAGATGCCGATTGCCTGGTTTCTGGTCTAAACATGCACTATCCAGAGACGATTCGGCCTGCATTACAGGTAGTTAAAATAAAACCTGAATTAAGCATAGTCTCCGGTCTGTACATGATGATCTTTAAAGACGACATCATGTTCTTTGCTGATGCAACCGTCAATATTGAGCCTACCTCTGAAGATCTGGCAGAAATTGCCATCGACACAGCTGAAGCTGCACGTCGATTCGGCGTGGAACCAAAAGTGGCTATGCTCTCCTTCTCAAATTTTGGCAGCACCCGTCATCCACTATCAGAGAAAGTCAAGAAAGCAGTGGAAATCGTAAAACAGAAGATGCCCGATTTAATTATTGAAGGGGAGATGCAAGCTGATACAGCCGTTGTTCCCGAGATATTGAACTCAACCTATCCCTTCAGCAGATTAAAGGAAAAAGCGAATGTTTTGATTTTCCCTGACCTCCAATCGGGAAATATCGCCTATAAG
>CAYTBG010000048.1:0-19467 GCA_964435925.1 uncultured Eubacteriales bacterium
CAAAACCAAAACAGAAGTTTTTACCTGGCAAAGCGGAAAAACTTCAAAACTTCCATAAAATCATTACTGGTGAAGGAGACAGATCTTCCCCCTTTTTCGGTTTGATGAATCAAATCCCTACAAATTCTAAAATGAATATGTTATATTCTTTTATCAAATAACTTTTTTTTACTTGGGTGATCTTATTCCGTGCTAAATTCTTATGCTACTAAACTGATTTCTAAATTTTAAAGGAAGCATTTTATGATGAGGAGGAGAAGATAATGGAATATAAAATAGGTCTTATCGGCTGCGGTACAGTAGGACAGGGTTTTCTGAAAATCCTGGAAGAAAAAAGAGGATATTTGAAAGAAAGGCTTGATTTCGAAGTTAAAGTCGTAGCCATCAACGATAAACTGAAGGGCTCTCTTCTCATTCCAGAAGGAATAGAAGTAGAGAAAATTCTTCAGCTTTTAGAACAGGGGAAGAAAATTGACGAGTATCTTGAGGGAAAACCCAACGAAGCTCGACAAATGGATCCTCTGGAAATGATCGAAAAATGTAATGCTGATATCATTGCTGAACTGACATACACGGATATCAAGACAGCAGAACCGGCAACAAGCTATATCAAAAAAGCTCTTCAAACGGGAAAACATGTGGTCACATCCAATAAGGGACCGGCCGCCCTTAACTACAGAGATTTAAAAAAATTAGCTCAAGAGAACAACCTTTTTTTCGGGATTGAGGGTACGGTCATGAGCGGGACACCCGTGTTCAGTCTATTCGAGAATGGCCTGGCCGGAAATAAAATCAAAGAGATAAACGGAATACTTAACGGGACAACCAACTTTATCCTCTCTAAAATGGAGATAGAGAACATGGGTTATGAAGATGCCCTTGGATTAGCCCAAAAATTAGGTTACGCTGAAGCAGATCCTACAGCAGATGTTGAAGGTTACGATGCTCTGGCCAAAATTGTTATCCTCTCAAATGTCTTCCTGGAAGGAAACATCAAACTATCTGATGCAAAAAGAGAAGGTATTACTTCACTTTCCAAACAGGAAATCCTGGCTGCGAAAGGAGAGGGATACAGGTATAAGCTTATCGCCTCGACCAAAAAAGAAAATGGACAGATTCAAGCCGGTGTCTCCCCTCAAAAACTCCCCCTCTCCGACCCTCTGGCTGGAATCATGGGTGCCAACAACGCTTTAACCTTTGACCTGGATTTACTGGGAAAAGTAACTATTCAAGGACCCGGAGCTGGAAAAATTGAGACTGGCTATTCTATCCTCACAGACATGCTGACCATTCACCGCCATCTTGCAAAATAAATCTAATGAATATGCAAAAGTAAAGGCATGAGCTAAACAGAGAATAATTGATAAAAGGAGAGACTAGAAATGCACTTCAAACTTTTAAGCGATAAGGATTTCAAGGCAATGGATGCCTTATTAGATTCATACGGAGGAGCAAAGGAGATTTCCGAGAAGATAGATTCCATGAGGGATTACGAAACCAGGAAAAGAATCGCTGGGGAAAAAGGATACGGAGAGATGCTGGAAAAAGCTAAAGAATATGCTAAAAATTTTGCCAAAGTTGAGGACTTCGTGGAAAAGAGCGGAATTACTGTAACCAAGCAAGGAATCTGTACAACCCAGGTTTCCGGGTTCCAAGCATCCCGCCCTACATTTGATTGTCTTAAGAGAGTAGCAGAGAACAGAGATGTGCTTTTCCCGACAGAGATGATTTCAGTGGTGGCTCTCACCGAAAACTATGTTTACAGCGGTGATCTACTCTCGACACTGACCATGGCCGAAAATATATTGGGTGCCAGCAAGTTCTGCTCCGCCAACCTTATAGGAACTCCGCTTCCAGAAGAGCGGTTTGCAAGGATAGAAAAATTGACAGGCGAGAAATTCGAGAGAAAAGATTTGGGTAAAGGGTTGAGTCAGATAATCCTGAAAAACATGGGCACAGCCTTCGGTAACCTGGGAGGGGTTGAAGTCGGCAACAATAACCATCTCATCTATCTTGACGGGATAACGAGGGCTGCCCTTGCCACAGGAGCTAATTTCTTCCTTAATCCAAGCTGGTCAACCATTGTGGCTGCCTGCTATTACGCCAGGGAAATTCCTAATCTTTCCTTCAAAATATCCATGCTTCTCTCAACCCAAAACGCTATCCAGCTTCGGATGCTCATCAATATTTTCAAAGAATATCTTCGCGACGACGGCACCACTCCTATCTATGAGATAAACATCGGAAACGCAGCAACTGTTGAAACCTTTATCCAATGCTTCGACGAGCTTGAAGCCTCAGGACTTCCTAAAATTTATCTCGCCGCTCATATAAGGATCAATCCGGACCTGGGCATGGCTAACTTTAACTGGACTGAGAGCGCCTTCAAAGTCCTCGATGCGGGAAGGGATTTGACAATTAAATATGAAAGCGACGGTGAATCTCGTCCCTATGATACCATGGAAGCCTATTTCCTCTCGGATGAGGAGAGAAACGAGAAAGCAGAACTGATTGGCGATGTGATTTTTCACAAGTGTATAAGGTGCGACAAGGATGCCAAAGAGATTATGAGAAAGGGTCATGAAGCCAGGTTTGCAAAGATTTCCTACAGAGAATAAATTCTTCCGATCGACATATAAACATCAGGAGATGAGATATGGATTTGGGCATCAAGAATAAAGTGGCCCTCGTGGCAGCATCGAGCAAGGGTCTGGGAAAGGCAATTGCTTTCCTACTCTCTAGGGAAGGCGCCAAGGTTGCGATCTGTGCCAGAAATAAGGAAAGGCTTGGCAAAACCAGAGATGAAATAGTTACCGAAACAAGAGGAGTTGTGAGGGCATTTGTGGCTGATGTAAGAGACAAGAAACAAGTGAGGAAAATGGTCGAACAGACTGTAAAGGAGTTGGGGACAATCGAGATATTGGTCTCGAACGCTGGAGGGCCTCCTTCAGGTATGGCCGATGAGTTTACTCTCGATGATTACCGGGATGCTCTGGAGCTTAATCTCTTAAGCACAGTGAACCTCTGTTATGAAGTTATCCCTTTCATGAAAAAACAAAAGTGGGGAAGGATCATTAACATGGTTTCGGTTGCAGCTAAACAACCTATAAATTCTCTGATCCTTTCCAATACGGCAAGAGCAGGGGTCTTGGGCTTCTCGAAATCCCTCTCAAATCAGGTAGCGTCCTATGGTATTACCGTGAATTCAATCTGTCCTGGATACACGAAAACAGAGAGAGTGGAAGAGCTGGCGAGGTCTTTTGAGGAAAGCGGGAAAGGCGCAGTCAAAGATTTCTACAAGAATATACAGAAAAATATTCCTGCGGGGAGGTTAGGAACACCCGAGGAGATAGCTCAAGCTGTGGCCTTTCTTGCTTCTGAACAAGCAAGCTATATCACTGGAGTTGCCTTGCAGGTGGACGGGGGATATACCAAGGGTTTATTTTGATGAAAAGGAAAAAATAGGAAAAGGATGTAAATGGGGCCTGTAAATGGGGCCAGGCCCCAATTATTTGCAGTTCCCAATCACAGCCCCTAGAAAATTGGGGCCAGGCCCCAATTTTGAAAGTCGAAAGGAAAGGATAGATGAAAAATTATATGAAAGAATGGGAAGGCACTCCCTATCCCGAAATGTTAAGAGATCTTCCAGGAATCGATATCTCTCTGGAGGGAGTACGAGGCTGGCTTCTTCAGAGTAAGGACAAGCAGATAGCTTTTTTTGATATAGAACCTGTCGGCAAAGTTCCTCCTCATTCTCACTGTGCCCAGTGGGGCTTAGTGGTCGAAGGAGAAATGTCTCTAACAATAGGGAAAAAAACAAGAGTATACAGGAAAGGTGATTGGTATTATATCCCCGAAGGTGTGGTGCATTCAGCCACCTTTCTCACAAGAGTAAACGTGATAGATGTCTTTGACGATCCCGAGCGGTATAAAATAAAAAAGCCATAAAAGAATCACAGCAAGATAATATATACAAAAAAATAATCATAGAGGAACGATATGAAATCATTATTCACTAATATTATGAAAGGATTCGAGGGTTATGCCATCGGAAAAATTATGAAGTACCTGAATGATCCCGGAATAATCTCTTTTGCCGGGGGATTACCCAGCAGCGATGTTTTTCCCTTAGACCTTATTCAGAAAGCTGCGGCGAAGTCACTAAAGGAGGACTGGGATCATGTACTTCAATATACTCCTATTCTTGGAGAGAAAGAATTGATGCAGTCCATAATAGAATATCTCAAGACTGATAACATCCATATCGAACCTGAAAATATAATGATTACCACCTCTGGACAGCATGGTTTAGACCTGGTTGGAAGATTGTTCCTTGAACCTAGAGATATCATCGTCATTGACCTCCCCACATTTGGAGGTGCCTTGGCCGCTTTTGAGATGGAAGATGCAAAATACATTGCCAAAGAAATAGAAGAAGATGGATCTGATGTTAAGGGAATGGAGACGGAGATAGAAAACTTTATAACTAAAGGGAAAAAACCAAAGTTCATTTATGTTGTTCCGGATTTCCAGAACCCTTCAGGTATAACCATAAGTCTTGAGAAAAGGCTTGCTCTTTTATCACTGAGTAAAAAGTACGGTATTCCTCTTGTAGAGGATAGCCCTTACAGGGAATTGAGGTACAGGGGCAGCCACCTTCCTTCCATCTATTCCCTGGATAAAGATCAAGGGAACGTGATTGGTATTTATACTTTTTCAAAAATACTCTGTCCTGGGATCAGAGTCGGGTTCAACATTGGTCCCCACGAGGTCATAAAGAAATTCTCCTTCATTAAAGGGGCAAATATACTCAACACCCCCAAGCTCAATCAGGACATCTGCACTGCATTCCTGAGAGAATTCGATCTGGATGCTCACTTCAAGAGGGCTATAAATTACTACTCTAAAAAGCTGAATTTCTTTCTTGAAGCCATGGAAGAGAATTTCCCCAAGGATATGGGGGTAGAATGGACAAATCCTGAGGGAGGATTGTTCCTCTGGATAAAAGTGCCAGAGGAGATAAATACATCAGAGCTTTTCTACAAGGCTATTGAGGAGAAGGTTGCGTTTGTCCCTGGTGACGTTTTTTATCCTGAAGCCTTTCGCAGGTACAACACAATGAGGATAAACTTTTCTTATCCCACAGAGGAGCAAATTGTCGAGGGTGTCAGGAGGTTGAGCTCTGTTCTAAAGAAATATAAGGCTAAGAAAAAAAAGTAAAGGAAATTTTTACCAAGTAGAGGAGGAAACATGACTGATGATCACTTATATGGTTCAGGTGTAATGAAATATGTCAAAGAAGCTGAGAAATTTTTAATCCAAAAAGAAAAACAAATTGCCCGGATAAAAAAACTTAAATTTGACACGATAGCCGTTCATGGCCTCTACACTGTAGAAGAAGCTTTATCTCAAAATCAGGGATCTGTAATAGAACCTCTTTTTCTTGCTACTGCCCAAGCTTACAGGGATTCTGATGAAATGGAGGCTGCTCTTGCCTATTTGATCCCAACCTGGTGCTATACGCGGATAGCCAACCCTACAACATACTATTTAGAATGGGTTCTTGCCTTGCTTGAAGGTTACCAGACTGGCTACGATACCTCCTGCTTGGTAACAGCTTCTGGAATGTCAGCGATCATGTTAGCTGTAGATTCTTTTCTCGTAAAACAGAAAGAAGGAGCAGAGAAAATAAATTTTGTCTCTTCCCTTCAGCTATACGGCGGTACGTTCCAGCACTTCACAGTGAGGAAAATGAAAGAAAGGGGAATAGAAATTCGCTGGGTTGATCATCAGGACGACATAGAAGGGTGGAAGGCTAAAATTGATGAGAATACCCGCTTCCTCTATTCTGAGGCTCCAAGCAACCCTCAGCAATCGTTTTGTGATATCAAGGCGCTTGTAGAACTGGCTCACTCCTGGGAAATTCCATTTATCATCGATTCAACCTGCGCTACTCCAGCCTTGATGCGCCCCATTGCTTATGGGGCAGACATCGTTATCCATTCTCTTACCAAATCCATAACCTCAGGTGGTCTCGCTATGGGAGGAGCCTTAATAAGCCGCAAGCCCATCGTTACTAAGATAAAAAACGATAATCCCCTTTTCAAACAAAGCTTCGCTGAGTATGTAAAGTTCCTCCCTTATAGGGATAATGGTCCAGCAGCGGCACCTCTGAATGCTCTTTTCGCCTTGAATGACCTTCGGACACTACGCTCCAAAATGGATCTGGTTAGCGCCAACTCAGAGAAAGTCGCAGAATTCCTCAACCAACGCGCCAAAGTCTATCAGGTAGATTATTTAGGATTAGAGAGCTTCCCTCTCCATGCCCTGGCCAAAAAATACATGAAGCTGGTAGACTCTGATGATGGAAAAGGTAACGAAATAAATCGCTACGGCCACCTCCTCAGTTTTCGAGTCGATGGACCCCCTCAGAACGCACGAAAAGTTTTCGATAATCTTAAGATTATCTTCAGAGCAGGAGATTTAGGCCGTATTAAAAGCATCGCTACAATCCCTGCCATTTCTACTCACCTGCAGCAAGGAGAGGAAGCCCGGGCCAGGGCTGATGTTCCACCTCAAATGATAAGACTTTGCGTGGGGGCTGAAAACCCGGACGATATCATAGCTGATCTCGACCAGGCTCTCGGCTCTCTCTGATTCTTAGAGGTTAAAATAATAAAATTGAGAAATAACTTGACAACTCTTAAATGATGTAATAAAATCATACATAGATTGTAGCATTTCATAACATATTACATGTTTTATAGAGAGGTGGTAATTATGATTACTAAAAAGGAATTGGCCAAAAGAATAAAGAATTTTAGAGAAGATTTAGAGTTATCACAAGAACAAATCGCAGAAATATTGAGACTGCCAAGACCTTCAATATCCCAAATAGAATCTGGGCAAAGAGAAGTTAATAGTATTGAGTTGGCTAAACTTGCACAGGTATTTGGAATATCACCAGATATTTTATTAAGTTCTGAGAAGAAAAGAAAAACAACTAAAATTGCAAAGGGTTTTAATATGCCAAAGTTGAATAGACATAAATTCAAGCAAGTTCTACTTTATATTTTAGAAAAGTGCGGAGCAAAACCAAATGTGGGGGAAACTGTTATTTATAAGCTACTATATTTTGCCGATTTTGACTTCTATGAACTATATGAAGAACACTTGACGGGAGAGGAATACAGAAAGATTAGTTATGGACCTGCTCCTTGTCATTTTAAAGAAATTATAGACGAAATGATTAAGAAAAAATATGTGAAAAAAATACCCGTTGAATATTTTGGAAAGCGCCAGAAGAAGTATATCCCTCAAATAAAATACGATTTAAGTAAATTGGATGCTAGGGAACTTGAGGTAATAGATAATGTAATTAGCAGGTTATCTTCAATGAACGCTCTTGCTATAGAAGATTATTCTCATAGTGATATCCCTTGGCAGGTAACAGGCGATAAAGAGATCATAGATTACGAAACAGTTTTTTACAGAAAAGCCGCTTATTCTGTAAGAACATATCCTGAAGAGTAATGATATTTTCTAACCTACCCGAGTTTGATAAACAATTTAAAACGCTACTTAGAAAATATCGCACATTAGAAGAAGATTTAGATTTGCTAAAGAGAGTATTAGAAACATATCCAAGGGGATACCCGCCTAGAATATTTAGAGTAAGCGGTTTAGGAATTAATACAGAAATATATAAAGTGAAACATTTTCGCTGCAAGACATTAAAACACAAAGGCTCCCGCAGTGGTATTAGAATTCTATATGCATTTTTTGCAGAAGAAGAAAAAATTGAATTCGTAGAAATATATTATAAAGAAAAAGATGATATAGAATGTGATAAGAATAGAATTTTAAAATATTATTCTTAAATTACAATAGAAAGTAAGAGCAAGAAAATGTCAAAGAGAAACTATTATAGATATAATTTGAAAGAGGGGCGTAAAATTGTATACAAAGGAATCACAAAAAACCGTGAACAACGACTAGAACAACATAAAGATAATGGTAAAAGATTTACCAATATGCAAATTGTAGGTCCCCAAGTAAGAAAAAATACTGCAGAAAGATGGGAAGAAGAAAGTTTACGGCAATATCGATACCACCACTAGGGAAAAAATCCCTGATATAATAAGACAGAAAAGTAGAATTTGACATTATTTCACTGTTGACCACAGGAACCTTAAACTAGAAATAAACTTTATATCTTTATTGATCAGATCAAGCGAACTAATTGATTTTGAATAAGTAAGTGATTGTATTATCATTAAATGGGATTTTAGGATAATTATTTTGAGCAACAAGGAGAAGAAGCCCGCGCCAAGGCTGATGTTCCACCTCAAATGATAAGACTTTGCGTGGGGGCTGAAAACCCGGACGATATCATAGCTGACCTTGACCAGGCTCTCGGCTCTCTCTGATTCTTAGAGGTTAAAACAGACGACTTTAGGCTCTGTCATCTCAAGCAGGGCAAATTTAATCCCTTCCCGACCGAGTCCGCTCCATTTCATACCGCCAAAGGGCATCATATCTATGCGGTAGTCTGTGGAATCATTAACCATCACTCCGCCCACATCAAGTTCTTTGATAGCCTTAAAAGCATTCTCCAGGGAACGAGTGAAGATAGCTCCGTGGAGTCCATATTTGACACTGTTGGCCAGGTCGATCGCTTCATCCAGGGAAGAGGTTTTATAAAGATTCACCACCGGACCAAATACTTCTTCGCAATTGAGGTTGGCGCTTTCGGGCATGTTCCTGAATACGGTAGGCTCAAAGAGTGTTCCTTTCCTATTGCCCCCAGTGAGAAGCTCAGCCCCGGACTTACTGGCTTCCCCAACCCACTTTTCCACTCGAGCGGCTTCTTCCTCTGTAATCATGGGACCCATGTCCGTCTCTTCATCCAATTGATAGCCAACTTTTATTTTTTTCGTCTGCTCCACAAATATCTTCTCAAACTCATCGTAAACAGCCTCATGGATATAAATTCGCTGAACCCCGATGCAGTTCTGCCCGACAGCCCAGAAAGCCCCAGATACAGAAAGCTCCACTGCCTGTTGAAGTTCAGCGTCGTCCATAACAATAACAGGAGAGTTCGAGCCCAACTCCATTCCTATTTTCTTCAAACCCGCTTTTTTGACTATGTCCTGGCCAGCTTCAGTTCCTCCAGTGAAGGAGATCATTCTAACCCGAGAATCTGTCACCAGGGCATCAGCAATCTTCGAGGCGCGGCCCGTAACAATGTTTAAGATATTCCAGGGAAGGCCTGCTTCGATAAAAGCCTCCCCCAACTTTAAAGCAGAAAGGGGAGTGACGGTGGCAGGCTTTAGAACTACCGAATTTCCACCGGCAATTGCTGGTCCAACCTTATGGGCTACAAGGTTCAAGGGATCATTAAAAGGAGTAATAGCTCCGATTATTCCGATTGGAAAGCGAAGGTAGTAGCCTACCCTTTTCTCCGAACCTTCACGACTATCGAAGGGAATGGTCTCTCCAACAATCCTCCGGGCTTCTTCAGCAGAGATTGTGATTGTATCTATGCAGCGACTGGCCTCTTTTCTGGCTTCCTTAATGGTTTTACTCCCCTCGGTGGCGATCGTCCTGGCAAAATCTTCTTGATTGCCTCTAATTATTTCTGCGGTTTTATAAAGGATAGAAATGCGCTGATGAACAGGCAGATTCCGGTTTATTTTAAAGCCTTCTTCGGCCGCCCGAAGGGCAGCTTCCACATCATCATTATCGCCTGAAGGAACTGTGTCTATAAGATCATTATTGTAGGGATTGAGGACTTCAATCTTTTCATCCTTATCGACCCAATTTTTGCCTATTAGCATTTTCATTTGATCCCTCCATTTCCAAAATTTAATTTAATCAAATTTAATTATCAGGGCCACATAAAGTGTGCCGTGCCAACATTTTTTACTATCTTTGAAATAATAAGTAATTGCAAGCCAAAAATTCTTATTGCAGGAGCTTGATTTATCAAGCCCACATTTTGAATCTACAAAAAATAATTGAGTTTGATAAATCAGACTTTAACATATTGGAAAAGCAGCCTCCTTTTTGATAAAAGTAGCCTGTCCCCTTTTTCATAAATAACTCAAATTTTACAAGTCTGACCACAAAAGCCAAAAATTCTTAAAGTTGAATTTTGAATGGTAATACTTTAGAATGAGTACACATGGAAAGAATCAGAATCGTCGGAAATCCTAACCTCCAGTTAAAAGGAAAAGTCAAAATCAGCGGGGCAAAAAATGCAGTTCTCCCCGCTATTACGGCCTCCCTTTTGACCAAAGAAAAGCTGCGGCTCAAAAATGTCCCTCTTGTTAAAGATGTTTTTACGATTTTAACCGTCATGAAGGAGCTGGGAGCCAATTATAGCAAAAGAAAAAATACTTTATCCATTCAAGCAAAAAAGATTAACTCTGCTGAAGCTTCCTATGAGCTGATCAGTGCCATGAGGGCGTCCATTCTAGTCTTGGGTCCTCTCTTGGCTCGCTACGGAAAAGCGATAGTCGCCTTGCCGGGAGGCTGTGCCATCGGTTCGCGTCCTATAGACCTCCATATCCATGGATTAGAAAAATTAGGGGCCACGATAAGCCTCGAACATGGCTATATTAAAGCAGAAGCAAAAAAGCTCCATGGAGCAGAGATAGAATTCGAGAAAAAATCCGTAGGCGGAACAGAAAATCTTATAATGGCAGCTTCCCTGTCCCAGGGGGAGACTGTTTTAAAAAACTGTTCCTTGGAACCAGAGGTATCAGACCTGTGTGAGCTTCTGGTTAAGATGGGAGCTAAGGTTGATGGAATTGGCCAGGAGACCATCCGTATTAAGGGGGTAAAGGAGCTGGGCGGAGCTACTCACGACATAATTCCCGATCGGATAGAAGCAGGGACTTTCCTTGTAGCTAGCGCATTAACCCGAGGAAACATCGTGCTTACCCATTCCCGGCCGCACCATCTCAATACTATCATTGAAAAACTGAGATACTCTGGAGCAACAATAGAACAACTCAACAATCACTCACTGCGTGTAATCGGAAGCGAAGATATCAAATCTCAAGATGTCACAACTTCTCCCTATCCAGGATTTCCCACCGATATGCAAGCCCAGTTTACTATATTGATGACTCAGGCCTCCGGAACATCCATTATCACCGAGACAATCTTCGACAGAAGATTTGCCCACATTAATGAATTGCTGCGTCTCGGAGCAAATATCGAAGTCTCTGGAGATAAAGCCATAGTTAGAGGAAAAACTCCACTCTCAGGAGCAGAGACTCTAGCTTCGGATCTTAGGGCTTCCGCTTCTCTTGTTCTGGCTGGGTTGATTGCAAGCGGAGAAACCATTGTCAATGAAGTCGAACATCTGGATCGAGGCTATGAGAAACTGGAAGCAAAGCTTAAGTCTCTCGGAGCCCATATTGAAAGAATGAAGGAATAGGAGAAGAAGGCCTAATATGGAAGACTGTATTTTCTGTAAGATCATAAACAAAGAAATCCCGGCAAGTATGGTCTTTGAAGACGAGAAAATGATCGCGTTCAATGATATAAACCCCCAAGCTCCGATTCATATTCTTCTCATTCCCAGAGAACACTTCGCTTCACTAAATGATATCCCCGAGGAAAAAAAGAACATCTTAAGCCACCTACTCCTCAAAGCACGCCAGATTGCGCAAGAAAAAGGAATCGCTGAAAAAGGTTATAGAATCGTGCTCAATACAGAAAAGGACTCCGGCCAGGAAGTCTTTCACATCCACTTTCATCTCTTGGGGGGAAGGCGGATGCACTGGCCTCCAGGATAATAGGAGAATAATGGAGTCAAAATAATGGGGTAAAACCTTTCAAACTTTTATAAATTGAACTTTTTTTGCTAAATTGAAAAGATCGGGCCTTTGATTAAAACATAAATAAACTCAAAACTATGAAAGTTTAAAAGGACTGACCCCAATTAAAAAAGGAGGTTAGGACAATGGAAATTACCTGGTTAGGACATTCTGCAATAAAATTACAGGGCTCAAAAACTGTATACATTGACCCCTTTTTAACAGATAATCCCGTTGCTTCAGTCACTTGTGACGAGATTTCAGATGCAGATGTTGTCGTTGTCACCCATTATCACGGTGATCATTTAGGTGACTCCTTTGCTATTTGTAAAAAAACAGGCGCCACCCTCGTTGGCATCCATGAGATAGCAGTAGATGCTGAAGCAGAAGGTATAACTGTCGAGGGAATGAATATCGGAGGCACAGTGGAAGCAAAAGGAGTGAAAATTCACATGGTTCAAGCTCTCCACTCTGCTGAAAAAGGCGATCCGGCGGGAGTCGTTATCGAGATGGACGGCAAGACAATTTACCATGCAGGCGATACAGGATTAACTTATGATATGAAACTTATCGGTGAATTCTTTAATCCAGACTTGAGTTTTATTCCTATCGGAGACAGATACACAATGGGCGTTCCATCCGCGGCCAAAGCAGTGGAGTTCATCCAGACAAAAAAAGTGATTCCCGTCCATTATAATACTTATCCTATTGTCCGCGCTGATCCTGAAGAATTCAAAAAAAGAGTAGGAGACAAAGCAGAAGTTATCATCCTCAAACCAGGAGAATCTTACACCCTGTAGCTTCTTGAACCTTCTGCCTTCTAATTCACACTTTCTCAAATGGCCTATTTAATCGATGGAAGCAATTTTATCGGATATTCTTCGCCCCGCAGTCTCAAGGATCCTCAGGCTAAATACAGGCTGGTCTCTCGGCTTTTGATTTTCCAGAGCCTGAAAAAAACAAGAGTGCTCCTGGTTTTCGACGGAACTCCAGACTTAAATTTAATAGGCGAAACGTTCCAGAAACAAAAGTTCTCCGTAATTTTTCCTCCTTTTGGCACGAATGCCGACGAAACCATTAAAAAAATAATTTCAAAGCAAACAGATTTAAGAAGATTCTTTGTGGTAAGCTCAGACCATGAGATAAAAAGATTTGCCAAATCAAAAAGAGCTACCCCCTTGAGCTCTAAAGAGTTTAACCGTGAGCTTCAAACAGCGCTCAAGGAACACAGGAAATCTTTAGAAATAGAGAAAAAAGTCACCTCTCTCTCCCCCTTAGAGATAAATCAATGGCTCAAGATTTTTAAGGATAAAAAATGACTGATGCTTCAATAATCGGGGCGGGAAGACTCGGAACTTCGCTGGCATATGCTCTCTTAAAGAAAGGGTACAAGATAAAGGCACTGTCATGCAGGACGATCTCTTCTGCTGAAGAAAGCAGAAAAATCATCGGAGAAGGAATAGCTTCTATTGATAATATCCAGACAGCTAGAGTTGGAGAGATCGTCTTTTTATGTTTACCTGATGAAGAAATTTCGAAGGTCGCGAGAGTGCTTGCCGGCTCGGACATTAATTGGTCAAAAAGATTTGTTTTTCATTGCTCAGGTCTCATCCCCTCTGAAATCCTTAAACCTTTAGAGGACAAGGGTGCTTTGACTGCCTCCCTCCATCCTATCCAATCCTTTGCCCAAAAGAAAACTCCCCGAGCACAATTTGAAAACATTTATTTTGGACTCGAAGGATGCACTGAGGCTTTAGCTTTATCTCAAAAAATAGTTCGACAACTTGGAGGCCATCCCCTTATCCTTCAGCCAGAAGACAAAGCTCTTTACCATGCAGCCTGCAGCACAGCTTCTAACTTTTTTGTTGTTCTTTTAGAAATGGCAGTATCTCTTCTCAAGCAGATAGATCTTCAAGAAGAAAAGGCTCTCCAAATTCTTCTCCCTTTAGTGAAAGGCACTTTACACAATGTAAAAAAATTTAACATCCGAGCCTCTTTAACCGGTCCTGTTATAAGAGGGGATCAGAAATCCATACAAAAGCATCTTGAGGCTTTGCGAAATTTTCCCCCTTATTATGAAACATACACGAAGTTGGCTGCCCAGGCACTGGAAATGGCCAAAGGAGAAGGAAAGGTTTCTTCACAAAAAATCAAGGTGTTGAAAAACATGCTGGAAGGAAAATAACCTCTTCTTCAAGCTCGACACCAAATCTCTCTCTCACTCGCCCTTTGAGTTCCTGGGCTAGGCGAAGAACATCCTGGGCTGATGCCTTCTCCTTGTTAATGATAAAATTCGCATGGCCCCTATAAACAGCTGCTCCACCGACCCTCATATCCTTAGCTCCGACTTTATCTAAAAAATGGGCAGCAGAGACTCTTCTCCCATCAGGAAGAACAGGATTTTTAAAATAGCTGCCAGCACAAGCTACTTCCTCTGGAGGATGATTGCTCCTCCTTTTTTCTAAATTTTCTTCAATGTGTGCTTTTATCTCTTCTTTATCTCCTTGATGAAGCGCAAAAACAGCTCTTAAAAAAACATCATATTTTTTACTTAGCACACTATGGCGGTATCTAAACTCAAAATAATCCCTTTTAACCTTAACTTTTTTTCCTTTACTGTTGAGGATTTCAGCATCCTTTAAAAATTTTCCGATGCTATTACCGAAGGCACCAGCGTTGCTAAAAACAGCCCCGCCTACTGTTCCTGGAATGCCTGCTAAAAATTCAAAGCCACTCAAACCTTTATCTATCGAGAATTGAATCAAGCCCCTCAAAGGAGTGCCAGCTAATGCTTCTATCTCTTCTTTTTTTCCCCTCTGCGTTATCCCTTTCACATTGTTTTTTATAATGAGACCGCGAAATCCGTCATCATCAAAAAGAAGGTTATATCCCGCTCCAATAATAAAGTAAGGAAAGGAATGTTCTCTGGCTAAAAGAATCGATTTTATAAGTTCCGGGATGGAAATCGCTTCAAAGAAATAATCCGCCTTTCCGCCAATTTTAAAGTTTGAATATCCATTGAGGAGTACAGACTTTTTTAATGGCTTTCCTACATTATCCAAAAAATGCTCCGGGAAACCTGGCTTTTTGTTGCCCATTTTTATTTTATTCTATACCACACCTCTTAAAATGTCCAAAAACATAATCCCAAAGTGGGGTCAGGTCTTGCTTTTTGCTTGTCTCAAAAATCTCATACAAACTCTTTAAAATTTCATTGCAAGGATGAAAAAGACATAGATATTTCCTATCCTCAGTATGAGATTCTGCCACGCTCCTCTTCCCATTTATAAAAAGAGCTGGATCGTACACAATATAATGCGTTAGTATAAATTGCGTTTGTATGAGTAAAAGCAAAAAGCAAGACCTGACCCTATGACTATGAAGATGCTTTTATCTTCGAATCCACTCACTTTCTTTAAATTTGGCATGTATTTTGCTATCATATTAATGTTTCCATAAACTATAACAGTTATATAATTTATTGACATTTTAGCCCATGCGCGCTATTATGCATAAAATTTTTATTAGAGGTCTAAAAATGAAAAAAACAGCCTTGACGACATTAATTATGATTCTTTTTATCTCTGCTTCTTTGCCAGCTCAAACTGTTGCTAATGATGACTATATCAAAGCTATGACCACTTCGAATGCGGTCCTAAGAGTCAAATTCCTCAAAGAATACCTGGCAAAATATGCAGGCAAAGGAACTCAATACGAAAATTTTGTCTACGCCACACTCTGCGTACAAAATTATGCGGGCAAAACAGCCAGAGAAACAATAGAATATGGTGAAAAAGCTCTGGCATTGGGTGGCCTGGATGACCTTACTAAATGTAGGGTTTTAATAACAGTCTCAGGAATATTCAGCCAAAGCGGTCAGAATCTGGAAAAGGCTAAAAACTTCGCTTCCCAAGTCATCCAAATTGCTAAAACCAATAAGAGCAAAATGTCTACAGAGGCAACTCCAGAGCAATGGAACCAATTTATAGGAGCCGCTTACTTTACGCATGGACAAGCCCTGGAAAAGTCAAAATACCTCAAAGAAGCTGTTGGCTCCTATGTAAATTCCTACAATATCTTAAAAAATTCCCAAATCGCAAACAGCCTGAGGAAGTTAGGAAAGTCCCTTTATGATATTCGGTTTTACAGGGATGCGGAAAAGGCATTAGAAATTCCAGTTTCGGTTCTAAAAGACTTCCCAAGCTATGCTATCTATGCCAAAATACTTTACAAGAATAAGAAAAAAGAAGAAGCACTGAAATACTTCAAACTGGCCTATGGAAAACAAAAAAGCGGTGAAATGGCCTTTTATGTCGGCATTATCCTTGCAGATAAGACCAAGTCAAATCCCTCAGTCTCCCAAGAGGCGATCCGTTACTTGCTCGATGCCAGCTTCCTCTCTGCTGCAAATTCAAAAAAAGCCATGGGATTGGCCGAAAGCATTTTCTTCACCTCAGCTAAAAACAGCAAATACAACGAGAACATCAAAGAGCTCCAAAGGATGAGCAAAAAATTGGAAGACTTTACCAATAAATTTAACAAAAAGTTCGGAGAAAAAGACGAAGAGGACCTATCCGACGCAGAGAAAAGAGAGATGGACGATATGCTGAAAGAAATCGAATTCCAGGAGAAGGACATTCAAGAAATTAAGGCTGAGCAAAAAATCGTCTTAGAAAAATTCAATAAACTTATCGAAGAAACCAAGCAAAGATTAGGTATCAGATAGAATTAATTAAGGGAACGTCCCCATAAGATCCATTAATTGTAATTTGAACTTTTCCCTCTTCTATTATATTATTCATCTACCCACACACATGCAGAAAAACCTATCAGTCCATATAATCAAATATGGTGACTAAAAATGGCAACTAAATCTCTCTCCCTCAAACAGGCTGCCCAAAAAATCCAAAAATTAAGAGAAGGTATAAAATATCACGAAAAAAAATATTATGTAGACAACGACCCTCAGATTTCCGACTATGAATTTGACCTGCTCGTTAAAGAGCTAGAAAAACTTGAAAAGCAGTTCCCTGAACTGATCACTCCAGAATCTCCCACTCAGAGAGTAGGAGAACAACCAATCACTGGATTCGCATCTATTGAGCACCGTACACCTATGCTCAGCATGGATAACTGCTACAGCATTGAAGAATTAAGAGAATTCGAAGAAAAAATTAAAAGAATCATTCCCGGAGAAAAAATAGAATATGTGGCTGAGTTGAAAATAGACGGCCTAGGGATTTCAACCATATACCGCGATGGCAAGTATTTTCAGGCTGTAAGCCGGGGAGACGGCTTCAGAGGAGATGATGTCTCTCTGAACGTTAAAACAATCAGGAGTTTTCCCCTTATAATCAACGATCCTCATGAAATAGAAGTCAGAGGAGAAGTCTATTTGCCCTTTAAATCTTTCCAAAAAATAAACGAGGAAAGGTCAAAAATGGAAGAGCCTCTTTTTGCCAATCCCAGGAATGCAGCAGCCGGCTCTCTCCGCCTTCTCGATCCTAAAGAAGTAGCTTCGCGCCACCTGGATGTATTCCTCTACTCCATTTTCATTGAAGGAAAAGAGCAGGCAAGCCAGTGGAAAAATTTGAAGGCATTGAGAGAGCTGGGCTTCAAAACCAATCTCTCCTCTCGCCACTGCCCTAATTTAGAGGAAGTCATTTCCTTCTGGGAGGAATGGCGGGGGAAAAGAGAGAGTTTGGATTATGATGTTGACGGAGTCGTGGTTAAGGTCGACTCGACCGAACAGCAAAAGCTTCTAGGGAGCACAGCTAAGTTTCCCCGATGGTCTATCTCATTCAAATTTCCTGCCAGACAGGCTACGACAAAGATAAAAGATATCGTTGTTCAGGTAGGGAGAACAGGTGCCTTAACGCCCGTAGCCATTTTAGAACCAGTTAAGCTATCTGGAATCACTATAAGCCGCTCTACTCTCCATAATGAGGATGAAATAAAAAGAAAAGACATAAGAGTGGGCGATTATGTTCTCATCGAGAGGAGTGGAGATGTCATACCGAAAGTTGTCTCAGTTATGAAAGAAAAACGAACAAGAAAAGAAAAACAATTCGCCTTCCCCTCCAACTGTCCTGTTTGTCATTCTTCAACTTTCAGGCCAGAAGGGGAAGCGATTTCACGCTGCACAAATCCCTCCTGTCCCGCCAAATTGAAGAAATCTCTTCTCCATTTTGCTTCACGGAGGGCTATGAACATAGAAGGATTAGGAGTAGCGCTCGTCGATCAGCTTTTAGAGAAAAAATTAGTTAGAAATATACCAGACCTCTATTCTCTGAACCTTGAGGATCCGGCGAATCTCGAAAGGATGGGACCAAAAAGCTCTCAGAATTTATTGGATGAAATTGAAAAATCAAAACAAAGAGATGTTAGCCGGCTGATTTATGCCCTCGGGATAAGATATGTGGGAGAACGAACCGCCCAGGCAGTGGCTGATTATTTCAAAGGTATTGACTCTTTAGCCAAAGTTTCTTTAGATGAGCTTATCCAGATAAAGGATGTCGGACCCAAGGTGGGCGAAAGCATTGTTTTCTTTTTAAAACAGCCTGAAAATATCGAACTTATAAATAAACTGAAAGAAGCCGGCCTGAACTTTTCCTCCATAAAAAAAGAGAGAAAAGGCAAGCGTCCTCTTGCCGGACAAATTTTTGTTCTGACAGGAAAGCTCTCAGACTTGAGCAGGGAGGAAGCCACAGAAATTATCGAAAGCTTAGGAGGGACTGTCTCCTCCACAATCAGTAGCAAAACGACTTATGTTGTGGTGGGAGATTCCCCTGGATCAAAACTCGAACGGGCTCTGAACCTGGGTATTCCAACTCTCGAGGAAAAAGAGTTCTTAGAGCTTGTCAAGAAAGATTAACCCTATTTCTTCTTTTTCTTTTTTCCCAACTGTTTAAATATTCCCGTGAGGCCCTTTTTCTTGAGTTTCTCTGTTAGACCTAATTCCTTGAGGGCAATTTTATTTTCAGGATCAATCTCCAAAACCTTCTTGAATTGCTTTTTGGCTTTATCAAAAAATCCCTCTTCTTTATAATATGTTCCAAATCCCACATAAAATTCTGGATTCGAAGGTTCTAGTTTAATTGCTTTCTGGAAGGCCTCTTCAGCCTTCTTGTGAAACGGGGGAACTTTCGACCTTGCCATAGCAAGCACAAGAAAATAGACCCCTTTGTTCTTCTTTAGCCTTACAGCTTCTTCTAATAGTTTTAAAGCCTCATCATATCTTTCCTTATTATACAGCGTCCTACCCTGACGGTACTTAATATCTGCTTTCTTTTCCAACTCCTTTCCACCCAGTACTGGGGATGTTTCTCTCTTGGAATCGTATTCCTGCTTCTTTTTCTCATCGCCGAGGGTATCGTAGGCTTTTGTAATATGACCGAATACATCCTCAATTTTATCCTTTATATCTGAAGGAAGATCTTTACTAAAGCAGCCAGGATGATATTCGCGAGACAAACGAAAATAGGATAATTTTATCTGGTATGGAGAAGAACCTTTGGGAATATTTAATATCTGATAATAATCCATGGTCGAAAGCTGCTCACTCATTGCTATCACCTCGGCTAACTTCTTATCCTTAACCTCAAAAGCAGCTTTTTCAGCCTTCTCCTCTTTCACT
>CAYTBG010000049.1:0-19444 GCA_964435925.1 uncultured Eubacteriales bacterium
CCTCCGCCCCATCTCGTAAACGGTCAAGTTCAGGCCGGGCCAGTAATGCACCACTCAAACCCTCGTCTTTGCACACATACTCTTCTGCTCTCGTGAGGTCTTTTCACTGATACTTGGAGAAAGGCTTATCGGAGTTTATTATTCGCAAGATAAGACCTACCCCTTTTTTTGTAATTAGAGGCACAGAGTTATTTAGATATGGAGTTGTACGGGCGAACTATGTTAATATTGGGGCAATGGAAATTTCCGCTGTAATCATTACCTTTAATGAAGAAAAGAGGCTTGAGCCTGCCCTGAAAAGCTTGGCCGGTGTTGCTTCAGAAATCATAGTTGTTGACAGTTTCAGCAGCGATGGCACTGTCAAACTTGCCAAAAAATACACAAAAGACGTTTTCCAGCGAAAATGGACAAATTTTTCAGACCAGAAAAATTTTGCCAATAACAGGGCATCTTTCCCATGGATTTTGTCCCTGGATGCTGATGAACGACTTTCTCCCGAGCTTCGAGAAGAGATCCTCCGGATTAAAAACGAAGAGCCAGATTGTTCCGCCTTTTCCATGCCCAGGCAGGTCTTTTATCTTGGAAAATGGATATGCCATTCAGGCTGGTACCCGGACCGCAAAATCCGACTCTTCCAAAAAGACAAAGGCCGCTGGGAGGGAGAATACATCCATGAGAAATTAGTTGTCGAAGGGAATGTACAGAAGCTTAAAGGCGTGATTCACCACTTCACCTATCGAAATATTTCGGATCATCTGGCTCGGGTTGACAAGTTTTCTGAGCTTGGCGCCCAAAAACTCTACACCCAGAAGAAAAAGTGCCGGTTGTATCACTTGGTCTTTTTGCCTATTTTCAGGTTTGCGAAATCATTTTTTTTGAAAGCCGGTTTTTTAGATGGCTATGCAGGATTCATCATCTCTGTGCTCCACGGCTATGCCATTTTTGTTCGATACGCTAAGCTGAGGGAGATATGGAAAAAAGGAGAGAGAATTGAGCCTTTTCCAGATTGATGCAGGAAAAGAATGGAGAGGTGGCCAGAGACAATCTCTTTTCCTGGCTAAAGAGCTGAAACGAAGAGGATTGCCTTTCTTTTTTATCGTCCAGCCTGAAAGCCCACTCTATCAGAAAGCTTGTGAGGCAGAACTTCCTGTCCTCCCCTTTAAGATGAGGAATGAATTTGATCTTCCGGCAATCCTTCGACTGGCTTGGGCCATGAAGCGCAAGAAATGCCTCCTGGCTCATTTCCACGACGCCCATTCGGCAGCTGTTGGCTCAGTAGCCGCTTCTCTGGCCAAAGTTCCCTTCCAAATAATCACCAGACGCGTTGATTTCCCTCTCAAAAAAAATTGTTTTTCCCGGCGCAAATACATGAAGAATATAGATGCAATCATAGCCATTTCTGAAGGTGTTAAAAAGGTTCTGGTGGAAGGAGGCGTAAACCCCTTGAACATTGAAGTCATCTCTTCAGGAATAGATTTTTCTTCTTTCGAAGAAGGTTCTTTAGCATTAACATCTAAAGACTACCTTCATCGCGAATTCTCTTTTGCGGTTGATGATTACCTGGTAGGGATAGTGGCCCATCTTGCTGACCACAAGGGCCACCAGTATTTGATCCAGGCAACAAAAATTCTCAAACAGCAAGCACCCAAGATAAAGACGATTATTGTCGGTGAAGGGCCGTTAAGCATGGAGCTGGATAGGCAAGCAAAAGAGTTAGACGTAGAGGATATTGTCTTTTTTTTAGGATTCAGGAAGGATATACCAAAGATTCTTTCTTCACTGGATTTATTCGTCCTTTCCTCTCATCTTGAGGGTATGGGAAGCAGCATTTTAGATGCCATGGCCTCCCGGCTTCCTGTTGTTGCCACCAAGGTGGGAGGTATCCCTGAGGTAGTGATTCATGGAGAAACTGGCCTTTTGGTGCCTCCTCGCAATCCCTCGGCATTGGCCCGGGCCATTCTTATGCTTTACAGCGATAAAACTCTGGCTTCTCGTTTAGGACAGAAAGGATATGAGCTTGTCCATCGAAAATTTTCAGCAGAGGCGATGGCAGACAAGGTTGTGCGTTTGTATGAAAAAGTGGGTTTAAGAAAGTGGATTAAGATCCATGAGAAGGCTTAAAGTTGAGAGAGTGGAGCTTTCGCTCTTAAAGCTTCCTTATGTTCATTTTTTTGAGACAAGTTTCGGCCGGGAAGAAGAGCGAGAATTCATTCTTGTAAAAATTTATAGCGAAGGAATTTGTGGGTATGGTGAGGTTGTATCTGAAAAAAGTCCTCTCTTCAGCTATGAGACAACCTCCACGGCCTGGCATATATTGAAGGATTTTTTAATTCCTCTTGTTTTGGATAAATCCATCTCCGATCCCTATGATTTTTACAGAGAGGCGAAAAAATATCGAGGGCATCCGATGGCAAAGGCAGGATGCGAACTTGCCCTCTGGGATTTTCAGGGGAAAAAAGAAGGAAAGCCGCTCTCGAAACTTTACGGAGGAACAAAGACAGAAATTCCTGCAGGAGTAAGCGTCGGAATCCAGGATTCCTTTTCTGAACTTCAGGAGAGGATTCAATCTTTTCTCGAGGAAGGCTACCAGAGAATAAAGATCAAGATAAAGCCAGGTTGGGATATCCAGGCGTGTGAGGAAATGCGGAAAAGGTTTCCTGATGTTACCCTCCAGGTAGATGCTAATGGTGCTTATAGCATTGATGATAAAGAAATCTTGAAAAGACTTGATGAATTCAACCTCCTCATGGTTGAGCAGCCTTTCCCTCCCTTCGATTTGTGGGACCATAGTCGTCTGCAGAAAGAGATGCGGACTCCGCTCTGTCTGGACGAGAGCATGCTTTCGGTTGAAACTGCCCGGAAAGCATATGAAATGGGGAGCTGTCGAATCGTTAATATTAAAGTCGGGCGAGTAGGAGGAATTATAGAAGCCAGAAAGATTCATGATTACTGCCAGGAAAAGCAGTTTCCTGTGTGGTGCGGGGGGATGCTGGAGTCAGGGATAGGGCGAGCGCACAATATCCATCTGGCAACTCTCCCCAACTTTAAGTTTCCCAATGACATTTCTGCCAGTAAACGATACTATGCAGAAGATCTTATCGAGCCGCCAGTGGAAGTCTCCAGCAAGGGGACAATAAAAGTTCCAGAGCTTCCCGGAATCGGTGTCTCTCCCCAGGAGCAAAGAATCAAAAAAGCTACATTAAAGCATGAAGTGTTTACTCTCTGACCCCGATTGACTTGCTGGAAGAGCGGTGATATAAAACAGGTGTTTCCGATAAAGTAGGGATAAATGCCTCCTATAACCTATAAAAAAGCAGGTGTCGATATAGATAAAGCGGATACCTTTATAAAATCGATTAAACCCCTTCTGGAGAAAAGCAAGCGCCCCGAAGTCCTAGGAAAGATCGGAGGATTTAGCGGGCTGTTTATGCCCCGTCTCGGTAGAATGAAAAACCCTGTTCTTGTTTCCGCAACGGATGGCGTGGGCACCAAGCTGATGGTTGCCGAGCTTGTGAAAAAATATGACACGCTAGGAATGGATTTAGTGGCAATGTGTGCGGATGATGTTGTTGTGGTCGGGGCTGAACCGCTCTTCTTTCTTGATTATATAGCCTGCGGAAAATTAAACGCCGAAAAACTCTACGAGTTGATGAAGGGAATAGTGAGAGGCTGTCAGGAGGCTGGCTGCGCTTTAATTGGAGGAGAGACAGCAGAACTCCCGGGGATGTATGCCAGCGATAAGTTCGATGTTGCAGGATTTTGTGTGGGAGCGGTGAGTCGGGAGAAAATAATCGATGGCCGCCTCTGCCGTAAGGGAGACAAAGTTTTAGGCCTCGCTTCAACGGGTATCCACAGCAATGGATTTTCTCTGGTTCGGAAGATATTTTCCGCTGGAGAGCTTAGAGGGAAGCTTGGTCTCGAATTACTAAAGCCAACCAGGATTTACGCGAGCTCGGTTCTCAAGGTTATGGAAGGAGTTCGGATAAAGGCTATGGCTCATATAACAGGCGGCGGCTTTTATGAAAACATACCCCGTGTTTTGCCCGGGGGATTAGGCGTGAAGATAGAGAAAGGCTCCTGGGCTGTTCCGCCGATTTTCCGCAAGATTCAAGAGAAAGGTCAGATTGAAGAGAAAGAGATGTTCAGGACTTTTAACATGGGAGTCGGGATGGTCTTGATCGTTTCCTCGCGGAATGCTCAACAAGCCCTGGCGCTGCTGGAAAAGACAGGACAGAAGGCCTGGATAATAGGAGAGGTTGCCCAGGGTAGAAATGAAGTCGTATTTGTCTAGAGGTCCTTATTAACAATATCTTTCAGGCTCAGGGGAGTCTTCCTTTAGATATAGTTTTTATCCTGGATCTATCTTTCAGGAATCACGTATTCTTTCCACTTAAAGAGATTTGGCTTCAACTCATAATTGGAAAGAGCTTCGCTCGTCTGAGAAGAAGTTTCACTCAACCTTTTTCCTATTGACTCTATTTTTTCTTTCCCGATTTCGACCATAGAGACAACACGGATTGAGATTTCTGTTCTATCAAAATGATTCCGCTCTTGCGGCTCAAACAGGAAATCTATCATCTTGGAATTCGGGTTAAGAAAACCAAGGGGCTTTACCTTGGAGTTCTGGAATGCTTCTTCCCAGAGATCAAGAGAATAACCGTAATGAGTGCAGTTTAGACTCACGTATAGAGGTGATTGGGTATCTTTCATTTTATGGAGAGCTTCAGCCACATAGGCAGAAATCAGCATTTCTGTCTCATCGCTGGCATAGCCTTTTTCGATATAATTGACTAATTCAGGGCAGGCCTGAAGGGTTATTCTTTGAGAAAGAATCCCTTTCTCTTCCAGTTTCTTTTTATGAGTATCTTCGCTTACTGTTGTATGAGTCGCGAAAATAATGACTTCAGACTCAGGGGATGTTTCGAGCTTTTGGGCGATAAGATCTACTCCCGCTTCAACGATTCTGACTACTGGAATGCTTGTTTCTTTTGAAAAGGAGGTATCATCGTAGATTACCGATAAAGTGTTGCAGCCAATCAGTATCAAGTCTGGATGGTAATTATTCTCCAGGCTTTTGAGAGCACTATCGAAGATCTGGATTTTTCCCTTGCGCGTTTTTAGACTGTTGAAGCCACCTTCGTTTGAAAAAAGGGCATTAAAAAATATAAAATTCACCTTCTGGAAAATTTTATATTCCCTCATTCTCTCCACAGCATCAGCCATGATAGAAAGACCGCCCAGTCCAGAGTCTGTTACAGCTACAGTGACGTCATTTTTGAGAAAAAATTTATCGAGCTTCTCCTCTTGTCCAGACAACTGTATTTTTACAGGGAAGGAATAAAATATTTGGGCGCAGAATAACAAAAATAGTAATAAAAGGAAGATGGATTTTATTCTATTCTTCATTCTTTTTTCCTCTTTTCAGAATTTTAAAGGTTTAATTCCAGATTTTGGAATATAGCATTGAGATGTTTTAGAGTCAAACATGATTTTGGTACCGTTGATCTTTAGTGTTGTTAAATCCAACATCTGTCATCAATTGAGGACAGAGTGAAGGCCAAAAAACTTAATGTTCCTTGAGTTTTAGTTGGCACGTAGATTGCTTTAATGTAAAGCGAAAAGTAAAATGGGCTTTGCATTAAACTATTTTTTTCCTCCAATTTTTATTTAATGGAAAAGCAATTTACCTGAGATGGACAAGAAAAAAATTGTTGCTATTTTCAGCAGCTTAATTTTATTTCTTTCTGCTAATACATTACTCAGAGCCAAAGAGAAAAAATTCAGTATTGGACTTGGTGTCGGATTGGGAAGATGTACTTCCGGTATAAACAAATACGTTAAAATTTATGCTTTAAATCCTATTCCTTATGCTGCGGATGCATCTGTTTTAGACAGAAAAATTGAAATGAAAGATCACTATAATCTAAATTTTCAGTACAATTTCAGCTCGCGTTTTGGACTTCAAGGAGAGGTTGGCCAATATAGGGTAAATTCGATAGTTGTCATGAGGATAACGTCACGAGATACAAATTTCGCTAACGATATGGAACTGCTTGATTTATCTTGGAGTGTTACAACTCTATTCATCAATGCAATTTATAGAGCACGAAAATCTCAGGAGAAGATAACACCGTTCGGCTTCGTTGGCCTGGGTTTTTTTTCTGTTCGAAAAAAAGAAGGCCCTGGCAGATATTTTAGGATAGAATCTTACCGCACCGTTAATATGGGCCTAAAAGGTGGAGCAGGGTTGAGCTATAATTTGCCCAAGATTCTTCCGCTTTGTTTTGAATTAAGAGCCTTTATCTTACTCTTCGGAAGTATTTTTGGGAGTCAATATTCGCCTTATATTTGGGGGGGTGGAGGAACTGGCCCAGTTGCAGAGGCCAATAATTATATATGGGGAATAGATCTGGGTATTAAATACAGGTTTTAGTCCGGAAGATTTGCAGCCAGGAAGACCAGTATTAGGGAGAAACAGTAGTTTTGGCAGACTCATTTGCAAGGTAAGCTCTTTTGGAAGTAATTTACAGGCATAGATCATTATAAGCCTTGGCTAAGATTGATACAATATTTAAACGCGAAGAACGAGAAAAAAATGGGGACAGGCCCCATTTTCTGATGTTCTGTCCTCAAGTTGAGAATGTCCTCTTTCTTACAAAATGGGGCCTGTCCCCATTTTTTCTTGTCCCCATTTTTTCCATAAAATGCATCATATCCTGAGAAATATTTTGACATCTCGTTTTCTTTTGCTATAAGCTCTATACACAAGAGGGATGGATCACAACAAGGAGGAAAGAAGATCGGAAAATGAGTGATAAAACGAGCGAAAATATTTACAGGGAACAGCGAATCGGAGTCTTTGTGGATGTGCAGAATATGTATTATTCTGCGAGGAATATCTACAAAGCAAAGGTCAATTTTAAAACAATCCTCAAAGAAGCTGTTAAAAACAGGCAGCTTATCCGGTCAATCGCCTATGTTATAAAAGCAGATGTAAAGGATGAAAGCAATTTTTTTGAGGCGCTTAAGAGCTTAGGTTATGAGGTCAAAGCAAAAGACCTTCAGGTATTTTATGGAGGGGCTAAAAAGGGAGACTGGGACATCGGAATTGCTATGGATATGATTGAGCTTGCACCAAGGCTCGATGCAGTTGTGCTTATAAGTGGAGATGGAGATTTTGTGCCGTTAGTCAAGCATCTTAAGCATGCTGTGGGTTGTTATGTGGAGGTTATGGCTTTCGGCAAATCAAGCTCTCAGAAACTGATTGAGCAAGCTGACAAATTCTTAGATTTGGGCCTGAATCCTCAGAAATTTTTGATTAAAAGCGGTAAAGGAGGGTCTTGATTGTAGGGGTTTTTGCGATGGAGATACGTCTTTGAATCTTACAGCCTCCACAAGAAAGAGGCTTTGAAGAAAAATCCCCTCCTTGTTTCCAGAAACCTATCAGCACTTGTGTATTCACCAGCTTCCCATTTGATTCTTTCATAGAGAGAACCATACCCGACATGGATAACGGTGCCTGGGATATAGGTAAAGGAAGCCAGAAAATCGGTCATCAACTGTTTGTGAAATGAATTGTATTCAACAATACCCCTGAAAAAGAGGTATTTGTTTACCTGGTAGGTATTCCTGCTCCTTATAATAATGTAGTCAAACTCTTTGGCAGAATCAGAATCCCGGTAAAAGTCGGAATAGATCAAACTCAGGTCAAAATGAAGCTTTTCCGATGGCAGGTAGGTCATAATTGCTGAAGCATCGCTTCCGCTTCCCTGGTAGGGATCTGCTACATATCGAATCTTTTTTCCGTAATAATAAGACATGCTGAAGAATAATTGTTTTGTGAATTGGCTGCTGGCGATCATCCTGACAATGCTAGTATTGAACTTTTCATCCAAGAAAATCTCGGTAGCATATCGATAACCCGCAAGGATATATGAATCTCTCAAGAGAAGAAGCCTCAGGTCAAAAGAATTAAAGGTTTCATAAAGACCGCTGAATTTGTCCCTGGTCTGAGTGCTGTGGATCATCGGATCAATTCTCTGGATAATCTTTGATTTTGGATAAAACATCCGCAGCATTCCTGATCTAAACATGGTAATGCCTGTTCGTGTGATATACCCTGTTTCTGTCCGAAATTCTTTGCCAATGTCCAGGAGTCCAAGCATGAGAATCATGTTTCTTGTATTATGGAAATAATGAAGCTTTACGGCATGCCCATCATCTCTCGGAGATCCTTCATCCAGTTTGCCTTGAGACTTGAAAGCGTTATATCCGAAGATGCTGGATTGGCTTATCCTTAACTGACCATCCAATCCAAAAACTCTATTAAAGCCACTCTTGCGTTCCCTTGCTGTATAGAATCCTCCGATAAAGCTGTCTTTGGCTAATGCCCTTTTGTAACGAAAGATTCCAAAATGGGCATAATCCTCCACTTCTGTATCAAGCAGCTCGTCCAGGGCATAGATTAAGGCAACAGTATTCTTGTTTCCGATTCTACCGTTTAGTTTTATCCCTATCAAGGGATCGACAATCGTTCTAGTGTGCACAACCTCCCCGAGAGGATCTCCGGAATAATATCCCCCAAAATTAAACTTTTCTAAGCCTTCAAGAAAGAAGGGTCTTTTCTCCGGAAAAAAGAGTGCATACCGCAAGTTGAAATCAACCTGACCGGTGTCAGCTTCAACCTGACTGAAATCAGGGTTATAGGTTCCATCGAGGACCAGATGTGATGTTAGGCCGTACTTGGCCGTCAGACTGAGATCACCCACATCTCCAGCCGACGCCAGTTTTCCTTCATCTATTGATCTTCTATGGCTGTAGGTTACGGCGGGTAATATCTCAAAAAGAGTATAGTGCTTTACACCCTGAAAAATAAGAGTTCTCGTCTGGGTTAAAAAATTGGGTCCCTGTGCAGAATCCAGCGGCGGATAGGTTCCCGCTTCTGACCGGCGGCTTATTTTTCGTTCGAAAATTACACCCATCTCCAACGGGTTTTTATGAGAAAAACGGATGCTTTTAAACGGGATTTTCAGTTCAACCGTGTATCCTTTATCATCTATTTTTCCCTCGCTGTACCAGACGATATCGACGCTGAAATCCTCTTGCCCGCCTTCAAACCTGGAGTCTCCCTGGATACCCAGGGGATTGCAATAGAGGGCATAGAGAGACTGGTGGTCATTGAAGGAATCCAGGTTGATACATATCCAGTCATCGGCATGTATATTATCCCGGCTTGTTACCGAGGCTTTGATTTTGTCGGGCTGGCTATCAAAACACCTGTACGCGAAATAGAGATTTTCCCGGTCATAGGCATAATAAACTATGGAATTTTCGACCATATCCAGGCCATAATCAGGGTGGTAAGTCTTAAATCCTGTCTCATGTGGAGCTTTTTGCCATACCGGATCATCCAATATTCCATCAATCACTGGAGGAGTATCTGTTTTATGCGGTATAAGCGGCTGAAGCTTATCCTGCGCGGATGCAGATAATCCTATAAAAAAAATTACAAAAATTGATATGATTGAATTTACCTTTTGGCTGATTTTTAATTTTTTATAATCGCCATTCATCTCTCTTTACCGTGCTGCAGAATAAGAGCTTATATCATAATGAAAATCCTAAAGCAATTAAGGGACGTTCCCCAAGATTTAAGCGGACGTTCCTCAATTTACGAACGTCGCGAAATATTGCGTTCAACGACGTATAAGTAATCTCTAATTTTAACAGATGTAACTTTTTCTTGAATTTCTCGTATATCTTCTTGTAAGTTTTCTTGCATATCTTCTTGATCTGCTAGATTTACATGAATAATATCAATTGGAACTCAGTATATCGGTATATAGATATCGGCATCTATACATGAAAAACAGGATGAAGTATACTATGCCGAACACAGAGAGATATATAGTTAAATAGAAAATAGAGGAGAGAAGGATGCTACGAGATATTATTAAAAAGGAAATTCAGGACACAATCATGAGTCCCAGGTTTGTTTTTACTTTTTTGCTCTGCACTGTCCTAATTCTGCTATCTGTTTATACCGGGATAAATAACTATCAGGCAGAGCTGAAGGAACACAGCGCAGCCGTGGCTTTGAACAGAAAGAATCTGGAAAGCCAGCAATCTTACGGCACACTTGCAGGGCTCGGGACAAAGATCAATAGAAAGCCTCAGGTACTGAGCACAGTTGTCAGCGGCATCTGGGAAGCTGTAGGCCGTGTTGCAAGCGTAAACATCGCATATGATCCGAGCATGATTGAATCGAAATACAGCAGTAATCCCATATTCGCCGTTTTTGGTCCGCTTGACCTGTCGTTCATCGTGAAAATTGTACTGAGCCTCTTCGCCATACTCTTTACCTATGATGCGATAGTCGGCGAAAAGGAGAGAGGCACATTGAAGCTTGCTCTATCTAACAGAGTGCCGCGGGACAGACTCGTTCTCGGAAAAGCGATCGGAGGTTTTGTCAGCCTTTTAATCCCCTTGGTCATTCCCTTGGTGCTCGGTCTGCTGCTTTTGATGATTTATCCGACCGTTTCTCTCTCCGGTGATGACTGGCTCAGAATTGGAATGATATGTTTAATGTTTCTCTTATATTTATCCGTTTTCTTTACACTCGGACTTTTCATTTCGGCAAGAACGACCAGATCATCAACCAGTTTTTTACTCTTGTTATTCATCTGGGTCACTTTCGTAACGATAATACCGAAAGCAGCTGTAATGAGTGCCGGCCAGATTAGGCCCATTCCCTCTGTCCATGAAATCACTGCTCAAAAAGATGCCTACCTCCAGGAAATTCAGAAGGAGGCTATAACAGAGCAGAGACAGTATTTTAAAGATAATCCCCGCCCTGATAAAGACAAACCTGAAGAGCGCGAGAGATGGAATGAAAAAGTAAGAGAATGGGCAGAAGAATTTCAGCAGAGGCTGACGGGAAAAATAGATGAAAAAAATGCCGCAATCGAGAGGGATTACCAGGCAAAAATGCGCCAGCAGCAAAATCTTGCTGTTAATTTATCACGAATTTCTCCTGCTTCGGCTTTGATGTTCGCTTCTATGAGCCTTGGCAGAACCGGTGTAAGCGAGCATGAGAGATTTCTAAACTCGGTAAAGACGTACAAACCGATTTTTACAAAATGGATCAATGAAAAATTGATGAGAAGTCTAAATCTAGAAGGAGGAGAACAGCCGAAACCTGATTTGAGTGATATGCCCCAACACGAATTTACGCCTGAAGGATTCAGCGAATCAATGACTCGCATGCTGCCAGACCTTCTTCTGATGGTTTTTTTAATCATTCTGTTTTTCGTCGGGGCGTATGTATCTTTTCTCAGATATGATGTCCGGTAATTGAATGCAAATTCTATGAGTCATAAAAATAGATAAAAAAAGAGGGAGTCATGCTAGAAGCAAAAGACCTTACAAAAAAGTATGAAGACGGCCTGTTGGCCTTGGATCATTTGAACTTTAAGGTAGAATCCGGTGAAATATTCTGTATGTTCGGTGCTAACGGCGCTGGCAAAACAACCGCGATTAACCTTTTCCTGGGTTTCATTCCCCCCAGTGAAGGAACAGCGCTGATTGAGGAAATTGATGTAGTAAAAGAGCCTTTGAAGTCGAAAGATTATGTTTCGTTTGTCTCTGAAAATGTGATGCTGTATGATAATTTCACCGCATATCAAAACCTTGACTATTTTTCAAAACTTGCGGGCAAACGTAACCTCACAAAAGCTGAATATGCACGTGTGATGAAGCGAGTCGGGCTCCAGGAAGAAGCGTTTGACATGCGAACCAAGAATTTTTCAAAGGGAATGCGCCAGAAATTGGGAATTGCAGTTGCCATATTGAAAGATGCACCAAATCTTATCCTTGATGAGCCGACGTCGGGCCTTGATCCTAAGTCAGGTCAGGAGTTCCTTGATTTGATCATTGAGCTGCGGGGTAAAGGAAAATCGATTTTCATTTCATCTCACGATATATTCCGTGCAAAACAAATCGCTGATAGAGTCGGGTTCATGCTTCAGGGAAAACTTATCATGATGAAAACAAAAAAAGAACTCAAAGGCGAAGATCTGAATAAACTCTATGTTGACTACATGCAGGAACATTCTAGTGCCGAATAAGGTTATCTAACCTGCCATGTTTCTTTTCATATGAGCAACTACAGGTAGCCTGTGCCTATTTAGCAGTTACAAGAGATGGAGGCAACACGATGAAACATTTCATAAGAATTTCTGCCCTAGTATTGATAGTAACCTTTAGTACTAATTTCATATACTCCCAGGAATCTCAGTCACTGAAGCTCTTGGCTCTTAAAAAGGCACAGCTTCATCTTGAGGAGATGAAAGGAGAATTTGATAGGGCCTTGTGGTTGAAAGAAGAAGGATTGATCTCAGAGCAAGAGTTCGTTCAAAAAAGGACCTCCTATCTTCAGGCTCAGGTTACCTATCAGGAGGCTCTGATAACTTTTATGGGAAGTGAGGCTCGACTTTCTGTTGCGAGCGCAGTGAAATATCAAGACAAGGCAGGGAAGAAATACGTTCGTGTCTCGCTTCGGTATTCCTCAAAAGAACTCAAAGAGCTTGCCAAATTGAATATAGATGCCAAAGATCTTTTCCCCCTCGATTTTCTTCAGGAGATCAAAGACGTTTATGTTTCTTTAAGGTCTGAGGGTAAAATCATATCAAATCCATACGAGAAGACCATTTCTTCGTTATCCCTGGAGCAAGAAAGACAGGTGACCTTTCAACTTTTAAAAGATGTTGAAAATTTAGATGTGGATGTTTTCTACGCGGGAAAGAACGAAACCACCTCAGTTTATTTGCAGAAAGGGCTGAGTGCTAACATAGTCACTGTCAATTCAGCACAATTCTCCCAAGAGGCAGATTTGGAGAGCGAAGCCACGTATGATTTGTCCTTGGAAAAGTTCAGTGGTGAAGCAAATGTCTTCAGACTCAAGGTTATCAACCTTCCCCAGCAAATCTCCTATGAATTTATCGACCCTCAGACACAAGCCCGGCTCTCGCAGATAAAGTTCACCGAAGGGATTACCAGTATGAAGCTTTCATTGAAGCTCTACCTTCCCAAGAACGCTGATGAACAGGTTGTCATTGATAAGTCTATTGAGTTTTACTGTCTGGCGCTTGACGACGAGCAATCTTCACAGGTCAACGAGTTACTTTCTGGTAAGCAATCTGTTGGCTCCAAGGAGATAGATGGTCTGAAAGCTGGAAACGTTAAACTCGAGCTCATCCCTCGAGGAGTCGGGAGGGTTGAAGTTCTGGCTCTCAGTCTCTATCACGAGATAAAGATTGGAGAGAATGTAAACATGGAGGTAAGGGTAAAGAATACAGGCACCCGGAGGCTAGACAATATCAGAGTCTACACTGATTTGCCGTTGAACTGGCGTTCTGAGATAAAGCCTGATTTGATAGCATCTCTTGACCAGGGCAAAGAAGATATTGTTGCCATTGACTTTATCCCATCCGAAGACGCCTCTGTGGGTGACTTTGAGCCAAAAATAAGAACAGAGTGCATTGCCGATAACCGACAAGTGGAATCAGAAGATAAAATTGTCCGCATTCATATCAGCGCAAAAACGAATGTCCTGGGTATTACTCTGCTTGTAATCTTTCTCGTCGGACTGCTGGTTGGAATTGTTGTCTTTGGAATTAAGTTAACGAGAAGATAAATTGTACTAATATTTTCTCGGACAAAAGATTTAAACTTTCCTTCATTGTCGAACGCCTTCAACTCCCAAGTTGTCCAACACTAGATGGTTACTTTATCAATCGTAAGATTCTTTTATAAATACTATCAGCAAGACGCTCGGCAAGTTTGTCAATTAATTTATCCTCCAGTTTTTTTTCAGCCCGACGCCACTCTTCTGTATTAAATAACCTGCGCTCGGATCGAGACAAATCAAGAGTTGTATAGTCACCATCAAAATAGCCACGTCTGAACTTATCTGATACATTGGTATTGATAGTTTTTTCTTCTATTACTCTGCGCCTTGTGGAATCGATGATCTGGTATTTTACTTCCACTGTAAGCTTAACAGTGTACTTTTTTTCCAGGTAAGTGGTAAATGATGACTTGTCTTTCCGAAGGCTAACTTTGTGCATTTTTTCCTGCGGATCCTTTTCTTCTTGCAGGTATGATTCCATGCTTCCGATCACAACAAAATCAGTGTTTATGTTTTGTCCAACCCTGGCAGCCATATTCCGTGATAATGCCCTATCCCTGAAGCGCAGACGGCGTATCTCCCGGTGAACCATGCCTGGATCGGCAACAGCAACAAAAAGAACCGGCTCAGACAAGTACTCATACAGGAGTATATCGTATAATTCGCGCGCCATTCCCCGGGGTGCTTCATCCCCAACTCTTTCAGAGGACCAAAAGGGAAGGATAGCTACAGTAAGAGTACCTGCTGTGAGCGCAACCCTCTGAATTTCCTGGGCAGTGATGCCGGGGCCTTTATCGGGGCCGAGGATGTCTATTGCCTTTTGGGCATGACGAAATGCAGCTCTGTAGTATTGTCTGGCCAGATCCTGCTCCGCCCATTTAGTATATACCCGAGCTCGAGCCTGATCAGCCCTCATGTTTTCGGCAGGAGACAAGGGATAAAGGCGCTTTAGGCGTTCGTACTTTCTGAGGGCTTCAGTCCAATCTCCCGCATGTTCTGAATACTTACCCTGTTCGAAAAGCGAGGCAATGGCGGCTCCAGTCATTTCTTGACGAAAGTCAGCATAGTCATCTGGTACTGGGAGCATAACACCAACCTTTTCTGCTCGGCGCCTTAGGTCATCAATGCGATTAAGCACCCGGACAGTGTCTTCATAAGCTTTAGCTGATTCGTAGGCATACGCCTGCTTGAGGAAAATATCAATTGCCCGGGCACCTACGTTTTCCAACCGTTGCCGTGCATCTTCAAAGGTCGGATCTTTTGCCAGCACCTTGATGTAATATCGAGCAGCCTCTTCAAAGCGCCCTTTTCTTTCCATTTCTTCGCCTTTCTTAAACCGTTTTTCTACACTGACACAGTTAATAAAAGCGAAAATCAAAAACAAAGAGAGGGCTGAAAGGAATATTCGTTTTTTTCTTATAATCATCATAAAGGATTTGTAGCTGAACCAAAAATGTATGTCAAGGCTTAGCGCTAAAAGGAAAAAATGGGATCTATGCACGCTCTAGGCATAAGAAAAATCTACATTCCCAGAGTGGATTTTAAGTCCCAGTGTTTACGTTTATGGGAATGTTCCTCAAGGTGCTGCACCTTTTCTAAAATTTAAGCAGCAAGTGTTATTTAAATTTAGGAAGACCCTCTCCAAGATATCACCCTTTTCTATAATTTGAGCAGTAAATTATAATTAAGACAGGAAAGTGAGGGACATTGGGGAGCACCCCTATGGTCATTGGAATAGAATATAAAGCATTACTCAGTGGTAGAACTCTCTACCCCCCAGATCAAACTGTTTCAAAAACTAATCGTGAAGTAAGTCAGTTGTTTTTTTATTAGGATTTTTTTTAGGAGCGGGAGATTTTTTCTCAAGAGATTTTTTCTGTAGCCCTAAATCCACATTAAGATTGCCTTTCGTATAATCCTTGGGAACAGAATAAATACCAGCCGGTGCCGGCTTCTCTGTCACTTCCAGGACTTGTGATTCAACCTTTATTTCAGAACCAAACATATTAACAATAACTTCACTGGCGACATGAAATCCTTCAATTTTGTCCATTTTTTCGAGCTCTTTTTTTGAATTTTCATCTACATTTAATACTCTAAAAACAAATCTCTCGTAAAATTCAGTTATTCCGCTTGTATAACTTTTATGATCAAAAAGGATATCTTTGGTTATCCAAAATTTAAACTTAAACTTCGGCATTATATTTAGTGCTTGGATCATGAAAACAAGCTCAAATTCACCTCCGGAACAATCCCAATTTGCTATCTTTTTCTTTTGGCCGCTGAGGTTGACTTTAACATCGGTTATTTTTATCGATGATATAATTTCAGCAGCTTTAGGAGGGATTAGTTCTTGAAGCTTTGCCATATCGATGTCAATCGGAAACTCATAATATGTTTTTGGTCTGTGTGCAATAAAATATAGTATTTCTTTTTTATAATCGACAAGAATACTTAGTTCTTTGCAAAAATAGGCAAACTTGTCTTTTGCAAGCCACTGTTCCTTGATTTCCACCTTTTCAGGCGCTCTTTTCCCCGACATTTCATACGCTTCTGTTCGTTCCATAACTTTCACATAAACATCAGCGCTTAAAAATAAAGAGAAAAACAATATTAGAATCAAAACAAAAATCACTACCAAAATTAATTTTTTCATCATTTTCTCCTTACCATATTTCTCTTGTTATTTTATGTGTTTAAATGACTTGGATATGCTTAATCTCCTCTCATTTTTCATCGCAGTTTCTAAAGCTCTATAAGTTTTTTATATGGTGAGTAAGGAACAAGGCAATATCTACCAGAGGGGAAGTTTGCTCTGAGATGGACTGGGCAAACTCTTGCCTGATCAGAGGATAATCGGGTAAGAGATGAAGAGCATCGATGGCAGCTAGACGCGTATTGATATTTGTGTCGCTGCTTACGATACGGAGGAGAGCTTCAAGAGTCCCTTCGTCAGACTGTTCCACTCGAGAAGTCACGTCTATTCCTCTCAGTCGTTCGCTCAGAGACTCCTGCCGAAGCAGAGAAACCTCTGCAATCTGGCGAACCTGGTGCACTTCCTGGCGAAGGCGGGCTATCTCCCCGCCCCCCTGTGAGTCTGGACGGAGGAAATACCCAGCTGTTAAACCCACAACCAGAAGCATAAGAGCCAATGAGAATTGAAAAACAGGTCTTCTCGGAGCCCAGCGTTCGAGCCAGCCATCCAGGAGTTTCCCCAGGGTGGGCCGTGTTTTTTCCTTTTCTAGACTTTGCTTGTATTTCTCGAGCGCGGTATAAAAGCGCGTGCGGACGCTGTCGCTGGGCTGTTCTTCCGGGAGAACTCCCAGCTTTGTCCAGATTGCGCTCAGGCTTTCTAATTCATCCCTGCACGTACTACAAGCGGTTACATGCTCTTCGATTTCTTTCCGTGTCGCTTTGTCTATTTCTCCGGTTAAAAAATCGGGAAATCTTTTTTTTATTTGATTACACTTCATGATGCTGTACCTCCTGAAAGCTCAAAATAGGCTTTTCCTAATTCTTTAATCGCCCGGTGAATGTTGGCTTTCACTGCTCCTATCTGGCAGCCAAGGAGCTCTGCAATCTCTTTATACTTTAGATTTTGGAAGCGGCTTAGGATTATAACCTCACGCTTTTTCAAAGGCAGTTTGGCCAGCGCCTGGCTTAGCCGCACGATTTCCTGTGCCTGTTCCACCTTTTCCGGGGGTGTGGGCTCCTGACTGGGAACTTCATCCCATTGCTCACCGAGCGAGACCTCGTCTTTTCTTTTTCTCAGGTAATCAATATGGGTGTTCCGGGCAATTCTGTAGAACCAGATTATGAATTTATCCTGGCCCTTGTAGGAGGAGCCATATTTCAGTATCCGAATGAATACATCCTGGACCAGATCTTCGCTGATACTTCTGTTGCTGGTTAGACGGAGGAAAAAGTTATATAGCATCACATGATACCTTTCAAAAAGAATAGCCAGCTTCTCAGCATTGCCATCTCTGACTTGCTCCATCAGATTATTATCTGTGGCTTTATTCACAAGTGCTCTTCCTTGTTTTAACCTATTCAATATATAAGACTTGATTTCTATAAAAAGGTTACATGAATAGAGAAAATTTTGCTATAGTTAGAAAGAGGAGGATACCATGGAATCCATCGTTGCAAAGCGCATTCCCTATTCACAAATACGTGTGATGTTTGATGCTGCACAAAAACTGGAAAAACAGGGGAGAAAAATCATCCACCTGGAAATCGGCAGACCGGATTTTAACACTCCCAAACACATTGTTGAGGCTGCCATAGATGCTTTACGAGCAGGCAAACATCATTATTCTCCCAATGCCGGCATACCAGAGCTGTGCCAGGCAATTTCAGATAAATTCTCATCCGAATACAACCTGGAATACAATCCTCAGAACGAGGTCGTAGTGAGCAATGGAGTTGCTGAAGGAGTCTATGTGGCGATTCATGCCCTGCTTAATCCCGGTGACGAGATCTTGATTCCCGATCCTCGGTGGCTAAGTTATGATATAGATGCCATCACGAATTTTGTCGATCCTGTTGACTACACTCTCCTTGAAGACAGTGACTTTCAACCTGATCCTGAAGAAATAGAGGAAAAGATCACAGGAAGAACGAAAATGATTCTTGTTGCCAGCCCATCCAATCCCACGGGAGGTGTCACAAGAAAAGACGTCTTAGAGAGAATTGCTGAGTTGGCCATTAAACACGATTTGCTGGTGTTGAGCGATGAGATTTATGAAAAGATCGTTTATCCTCCTGCCGAACACGTCAGCATCGCTACTTTTCCAGGAATGAGGGAAAGGACCATTTTGCTCAACGGCTTCTCCAAATTTTACTCGATGACAGGATGGAGGCTGGGCTATGTATTGGGGCCTAGTGAACTTATCAACCCTATACTTCGGTATCATCAGTACATGATCACTTCCACCAATACTTTTGCCCAGTGGGGAGCTGTGACCGCTCTGAAAGGCAGTCAAGAACCTTCTCACGCGATGGTCGATGAGTTTCAGAAGCGCAGAGACTATATTAATGAAGCAATTAATCAGATTCCTGGATTTCGGTGTCCAAAGCCAGATGGTGCATTTTATTTATTCCCGTCCATCAAAGAAACAGGTATGGACGGCTTCAAAATGGCAGAAATGCTGCTCGAGAAAGCTGGTGTGGCCACTGTTGCCGGAGAGTGTTTTGGAAAGAACGGAGCAGGCCATATCCGTATCTCTTATTCCAATTCACTGGATAATTTAAGAACAGCTGTGGAGAAGATAGAATCAGTTATGAATGAGATTTAGTGTTTATCTGCTAACAATACCATCCTATCTCTTGTGAGTCCCGCAATCCCTTCGATCTGCCTTAAATAGAGTAGTTATTGGTTGCGATATTCTCATATCGCTAGTTTTGTTCGTTAGTTTTATTTCCGGTTCTTAAAAGTCGAAACACTGTGACTTAGAGGGCAAAATCTATTCTGTATCTACCTTATTCCGGCATTTCCGCTGATTCCTTCTACTAATCGCGAGTTCTTCATTGACAAGGTATGTTTCTTCTATCTATTATTATCTACTATTATCTACAGAGCAGGCCAGAAGATGAAAATTGAATAAAGTCGAGCGAATTTTTCATAAAATATATAGAAGTATTTGTCCTCACAGGTTTTTAAGGAGAAATCAATGGTCCATGTAAAGAGAAAAAAAGGGAAAATTGGCATTTTGACCGGGGGAGGAGATGTTCCCGGATTAAATCCTGCTATTC
>CAYTBG010000050.1:0-19415 GCA_964435925.1 uncultured Eubacteriales bacterium
TGTTTTAATTATCGTCGGTAAAGGACTTCAGCTTCCGGCTGCGGCTTGGATGTTTTAATTTTCTTAGAGCTTTAGCCTCGATCTGCCTGATTCTCTCACGAGTCACCTTGAATTGCTGACCAACTTCTTCCAAGGTATGTTCATTGCCGTCTCCTAAACCGAATCTCATCTTCAAAACCTTTGCTTCTCTTTCTGTTAGAGATTTTAAGGCTTCCCCAATCTGCTCTCTTAAATTGATGTTTATGACCGTTTCAGGAGGTGAAGGAAGCACCTTATCTTCGATAAAATCTCCCAGATGGCTGTCCTCTTCTTCTCCTATAGGTGTCTCGAGTGAGATAGGCTCCTGGGCAATTTTTATAATTTTCCTTATCTTGTAGACCGGCATATCCATCTTTCTTGCTATCTCTTCGCTAGTGGGCTCTCTCCCTATTTCCTGGACAAGGCTTCTTGAGACTCTGATCAATTTGTTTATTGTTTCTATCATATGGACGGGGATTCTTATGGTCCTGGCTTGGTCAGCGATTGCTCGCGTTATGGCCTGTCTTATCCACCAAGTTGCATAAGTCGAAAATTTATAACCTCTTCGGTATTCAAATTTATCCACAGCTTTCATTAAACCCATATTTCCTTCTTGGATGAGATCAAGAAATTGGAGTCCTCGGTTGCTATACTTCTTGGCAATAGAAACTACAAGTCTTAAATTGGCAGCAACCAGCTCCTTTTTTGCTTGATCGCTGATTTTCTTTCCTGTGGCGATTTCCCGCAGTGTTTTTCTTAGAGCCTGGGTATTAAGGCCGATCTCTTTCTGGTATGCTCTCAGGAATCTGTTGATTTCTTTGATTTTTTCTTTTAAAAGAGCCTCTTGTTTTTTGACTTTCGTTCGCTTAAGCGAAAGATTAAACTCTTCCTTGGTTTCTTCTAATTCATTGATGACTTTTAGCTTTTCACGAAGATCCTCGATAATTATTTCTCTTAGAGAAGAACGGATGTTGAGCTGCCCGATGAGGATGCTCATTTCGACAATCAGGCGCCCCCGCTTAAAGATGTTTTTCTTTTTTGCAGGTATGCTATTCAGTTGAATGCTAAGATCATCGATCTTCCTGATTTTATTAATTAGTTCCTTCTTTTTTGCCTCGAGTTTCCCTTCTGCGAGATCATCTTCGCTGAGATCGAGCATTTCTTGGATGATGGAAGCATCCTCTTTTATATTTTCTTCAAGAGAGAGGATTTCATTCAGGACAAGCCGTGTTTTAGAGAGGGCCTTAAGAATGGATTTTTCGCCTCTCTCTATTTCTCTTGCTATGGCAATTTCTCCCTCTCGGGTGAGGAGCGAAATATTCCCCATTTCTCTTAGATAGAGCTTTACAGGATCTGTTGTTCGCTCCAAACCGTGAAGGGAGACTAGGTCACTCTTTCTCCTTTTAGGAGGAGTTGCTCTCTTTTTTGTGCCAATGATTTTGATCCCATAGTGGTCCATGGAATTGAGAAACTCTTTAAAGCTCCCTTCCGATTCGATCTTATCATCACGGAAGGTTTTGTCTATCTCTTTAAAAAGAAGAAAGCCTTGCTTCTTTCCTTTGGAAAGGAGCTGGCTAATTCCGTTTTTTTGAGCTTTATTTTCTGGAGACAACGTTAATTCCTCTCCTTTGCAGAAATATCGCGATTGTTATAACTTAAATTTTGATAGTTTCGTTTCGATAATGAGGATAACTGGTTAATTATATCTTGTCTCTGTATGAGGAGAGAACGAAGTTTTTCTTTCTCGCCTTTTTTTTCCATACTTATAATTTCAGCTTTCAGTTCTTTTTTGCGATTTTCAAGCGAGAATTGCTTTAAGGAATTGAGACATTCAAGGGCTTCCTCGACGGTTGCTGCCTGTTCTTTCTCCAGCAGCCCAACTTTGGCGAGAGAGCTTTGAAGAGAAGGATCTATTTTCTGTCTTAATTCGTTAAAGTCTGGCTCTTTCCCTTTCTTTGAACATTCTTTTAGAGCAGCGAAGATGGGCTCGGTCTTCAGGCCCTGAAAATGTTCCTCCTTCATTTCTGGAAATACATAAGATGCTATGCGCTTGTCTTCTAAAAGTATCTGAAGGAGTCTTTTTTCGGCTGGCAGAAATGTCACTTTTTCTTCACTCTTCTCCGTGCTTTCTTTTCGAGACTGCTTTACCCTAATACTGTTACGGACTATTTGTTCATCCAAAGCAAGATATTCGCTTACTTGTTTTAAATACTCACTGCCCCGTATAGTATTGGGGTTTATCAGTATTATTTCTATTATTTTTGTTGCAATATTGATTTTTTCCTCTACAGATTTTATTCCGTTTTCGGGAGCAAAGAGTTTAATCAAAAATTTGATTAGAGACATACCACCTTTTTTCAGATGAGTAATATACTTGTCAGCTCCGTATTTACGTAGGTAGCTATCTGGATCAAGGTTTTCAGGCAATATTAAGATTTCTGGCTCACTTGCTTTTTCAAAATAAAGAGAAATTCCCCGAGATGTCGCAACTTTTCCGGCAGAGTCGCCGTCATAATTAATGATTATCTTAGGGGCAAACCGCAGTGTCTGTGAAACCTGGTCAGAGGTCAGACTTGTTCCCAGGGAGGCTATGATATTTGTTATCCCGGCTTGGTAAAGGGAGACAAAGTCTGTATAGCCTTCGACAATGATTGCCTCACCTTTTTCCCGAATGGATTCTTTGCTAAAGTTCAGCCCATAAAGAATTTTTCCTTTAGAATATACAGGTGTATCAGGAGAATTGAGGTATTTAGGCTCCGCATTTAAAATGGATCTTCCTCCGAAGGCAACAACCTTTCCCGTGAGGCCAAATATGGGAAAAATGATTCGTCCTCTGAAGCGGTCATAGTAACTGTCTTTCTTTTGGTTATACAGAACCAATCCTGCTTTCTCGAGAAGTTTTGGAGTGACTTTTTTTTCTTTAAAAAAGGAAAGGAGGGAATCCCATGAATTCAGGGCATAGCCGATCTTCAGTTTCTGGATGATTTCTTCAGAAATATCCCTCTTTTTGAGATACTCGAGGGCCTTCTCTCCTTCTTTGGTTGTAAACAGGTTTTTCTTGAAAAAAGCGAGAGTGTTTTCGTTTATTTTGAATAATTGTTCTTCTAATTTTTGAAGCTGGGGGGAGAATTCTCGTTTCTTGGGAAGAGCTATATTGTATTTTTCAGCCAGATATTTCATGGCTTCAGGGAAGCTGAGGTTTTCTCTTTCCATAACCAGAGTGAAAATATCTCCTCCAGCTCCACAGCCGAAACAATGAAAGAGCTGCTTTTCGTCATCAACAGTGAAAGAGGGAGTTTTTTCTGAGTGGAAAGGGCAGAGCCCTACATGTTTATTCCCTCGTCTTCTTAAGGTTGTATACTGCGAAGCAATCTCTACGATGCTTGCAGTTTGCCTAATTTGGTCAACTATTTCCATGGGTTATCGTTTAATGGATAAAACTTGACTACAAGTAAATATAGGGAGGAGATGCTCGATTGTCAAGTGTCTAAGTACTTATAAACTAAGGTTTTATAAAATATTTACGGAAATCGTAAAACAAAAAACAAAAATTGGCTGAATGTCTAATTCAAATGAAGCTCGACGCTATTCAAGGTGATTTATAAGGCTTGCCAGGTATCCTGCGCCAAAGCCATTGTCAATATTAACCACCCCCACTCCACCTGGGCAAGAATTGAGCATTGCCAGGAGAGCAGCCAATCCTTTCATGCTTGCTCCATAACCAACACTTGTCGGAACAGCTATGATCGGAATATTGACAGTTCCAGCTATCACGCTGGGCAGTGCTCCTTCCATGCCAGCTACGGTTATAATGACCCTTGCCTTTTTTATTTTCTGATACTCGCCAAAAAAGCGGTGAAGGCCGGCTACTCCAACATCGTATATTTTATCTGTTTCATTACCTAAAATATCGCAGGTCACAATAGCCTCTTCTGCGACCGGAATATCTGATGTTCCGGCCGTTATGACAGCTATTTTCCCCTTTCCAGGGATAGGTTTTTGCTGCTTGAGATAGATAACCTTAGCCAGAGAATTGTGACGAGCTCCAGGTATTTTTTTCTTTAAATTCTCGAAAACTTCTGGTCCAATTTTGGTGATAAGCAGATTGCTCCCTTTTTTGATAATTTCCTGGGCGATTTTTAATATCTGCTCATCTGTCTTTCCCATGCCATAGATTATCTCAGGGAAGCCTTTTCTTAGCTCCCGATGGTGGTCGATTTTAGCGAAGCCTAAGTCTTGATACGGAAAGTCTTTCAGAACAATGAGGGCTTCTTTAGGGGAGAGCTTCCCTTGATGGACCTTATTCAATACATCTTTCAGCTGAGATTTCATCCGCAAGATTCTATCATAGTGGAGTCATATATAAAAGGGGACAGGCTACTTTTTCTGTATGAACTGTCGGCAAGTAGAGACAGTCCCTTTTTTTCAAAGAAAAAGTAGCCTGTCCCCCTTTTCTTGATTTCTTAGAAAAATAATAAAAGTTTTGAACACCTGACCTCAAATTGTTAAAATCATAATGAAACTTAGAAGGAAAGTTTTTTATGAAGAGCGATATTCTGATGCCAACGAAATAATTTTGATATGATAGAGAAGAGCACTATCCAAAAAGAGATTCATTTTTCAGGAGTTGGAGTGCATTCTGGAAAGAACGTGGATCTTCTCTTAAGGCCTTCCTCATCGGGGGAGATCATCTTTCGTCGAACGGATCTCGACAATTTGGAGCTTGCTCTCGATCCCAAAAAAATAGAAACCAAAAGCTCAACTTATCTTGTTTCTGAAGAGTGCAAAATTCAGACTCTTGAACATTTGCTGGCCGTTCTTTACATGTTTGGCATTGACAGCTTGATAATAGAGATAAACGGGGATGAGATTCCTATCATGGATGGAAGCGCTTCTCCTTTTGTCCGGGCGATTCTTAACGCTGGAATAATGTCCCTTCCCGAAAGAAAAAAATCTATTAAAATTATCAAGCCTTCTTCCCTTGAGGAAAAGGATGCTGCCTTTTCATTCTCTCCGGATTCAGGTTTTAAAATAACCTACTCTATCGAATATGATCATCCAGCCATCCAGAGACAGGAGCTAAGTTTATCCCTGAATTTGGAAAATTTTATAAAAGAAGTTGCCCCTGCCCGGACTTTTGGTTTTTTGAAGGATGTTCCTGCTCTTAGAGCTCAAGGATTAGCTGCTGGCGGGTCACTGGATAATGCTGTTGTTCTTGACAAAAAAAGTGTTATAAGTGGGCCTTTACGATATCCAGATGAATTTGTGCGTCATAAAATTTTGGATTTAATAGGGGATCTTTCCCTTATGGGCTCTCCTTTGACCGGGCATTTCAAAGCACGTAAGGCAGGTCATAGTCTTCATCTAAAAGCTATTCATTTTATTTTGGACAACCCGGAATTCTGGACCTATATATAATGTCATATAACCTATAAAACATTATTTATCGTAATATTGTTAATATCTACCTTAATTATATACATATAACCTCCTTTTTTTATTTGAGCTTTTGTTGGTTTTTTTTGGCATACAGATTTGTGGAAAGTGTCATTAAAGAAAAGACAAGAAACAAAGCCACATATTTTTCCCCTGAAAATGATTCTCTATTTCTTTTTAAGATATTTTTTCTTGTTTTTCTTCCACCATTTCTGCCATTTTTTCGGGCTTTGGCCGAAATCTATTCCTGTAATTTTCGTAAGCATACTGCAGACAACTGGATATGGGAATCGATTATTAGACATCGAGTCAATCAAAGGTGCGATCGCGCGCGGGTCTTTCAACTGACCCAGCGCGTTGATTATAGAATTTCTTTCACTACTTAAAATTTTCCAGTCCCTGCCCTTATAAGCTGCGATCAGAGGCTCGACCGCACGCGGGTCTCCGGACATCCCGAGCACGCGCGCAGCTTCGCCTCTAAATTTCGAACTCTCATCTTCTAATACATCAAGCAATAGTTTGATCACCCACTTGTTTCTGCTTTTTCCAATCTCCACTATAACATAGTCTCGCTTAGGAAAATCCTTATCCTTCAAAGCTTTGAGCACCGGCTCGACTGCACGCGGATCTCTGAATCTCCCAAGTGCGATCACAATATCGGTTCGATTAGGAAAATCCTTATCCTTCAAAGCTTTGAGCACCGGCTCGACTGCACGCGGATCTCCAATTTTTCCAAGTATGAGCCCTGCATCGCCTCTATGTGGGGAACTCTCATCCTTTAATATAGCAAGCAAAGAGTCAACAGCTATTGAACCCATTTCCACTAGAATTCTTGAAGCTCCGTACTGGATAGGTAAGCTCTTGTGAGAGAGTACCTCAACCAATGGCTTAACAGCTGGCTCCCCAATACTCACCAGCAGTTCCTCTGCATCCGCACCGGTCCGACTACTTCTCAATTCTTTAATTAATGAGGGAATCATATCCTCAGGGAACAACTCAGCAGCATTTTTTCTATTCATTGCCCACCATATCTGTGCGCTTTCTCTCGTACTGAATTTTGGGAGGCCTGTGATCTTAATCAGCGCTCTCGAGGCAAGCTCCTCTTCCTTGTTCGGCACCCTATAATACCCAGAAGGAGGCGCACTGGGAAGATACCAAATCAAAGGTTCTATGGCACGAGGGTCGCCTATATTCCCGAGGGCCTCTATGACAGCATACTTTATTTTGTTATAATCCTTCCTACTTCCTTCTAGATAATTATAATTTCTTTTTAAGAGAACGATCAGCGCTTCTACTGCACGAGGATCACCGATCTTCCCGAGCGCCCGAGCTGCTTCCTCATTCAAAGTCTTGTCTCTCGCGTTTAGGGCTGCAATTAAAGGATCTACTGCGTCAGGGTTCTTGAGATTCCCTAGTGCCTCAGCCGCCCAGTGCGTAGCTACTCCGGTTCCCTTTTCCTGCATTTCTCTGATTATACTCTCGATACCGTAGAATTCTCCCAATGTTTCCCAAAGCTTGCTCCACATCGCTTTAAATGGAAAAGGAGCCCCAGAGGGGCGGTCAAAATACTCCTCATGGAATACATTATCGGATGCTATTATTATTTTCCTGATCGAAGTGCTTTCGAAGGCTCCCCTGAAAGCTTTCTCATATGCTGGGATTCCTTGAGATTCAAAGCATATAGAACCTTCGAGCGAAGCCTTTGTGTAAATTCGCCGATTTAATCTTTTCCAGTAAACTTTAATGGGGGTTCCCCTAACAGAAATCTTTAATTTTAGGTCATATTCCTCACTCTCAGACCTTACTGGTTCAAGTCCAAATTCATTCAAAATCTTACTTGCACGATCTTTGATCGGAGGATCAGGGAGAAACCGTTCAGCTTCCCCATAGGATTGATCAACGTCGATCAGAACCTTCTTTGCAGAGCGGAAAGCCTCAAGTTGCTCCTTTGTTAGCTGCTGCTCTTTGGTTGGCTGTGCTATAACATAGCCATTTAGAACAATAAAGAACACAATTATAAAGATTAAAAAAATAACAAACTTAATTCTTTCCATTTTTATCCCCTTCTTATATTCTTCTTGTGGTAATCTTGCTCTTGTAAAAGCAAATTGTCAATACAAGACCTTATTCCGATTCTAAGCCTCAATATTCTCCAATGTCAAAAATCCCTATGTAAACCAATATTCCCCATATCAACTTCACAAAAGAGAATATTTGACACTGAATTGCTCTACGATCCATTCTTAACACATTTTTTTGCCATATACAAATTATTTTCAGCCTATCTTGAATCAAAATAACGCTACTTTATTTGACTTCAACAGTCTTTTTCTAGAAATCCGAGAATTAGAGATATCTATCCATCGATTCCTAATTTGGGAATGCCGTGCTAAACACAACAACATCGTAATCGATTGATCAGAAACAATATCTCAGCAAATATCTCCCTGCTTATAGCAACCTCTGCCATTTGAAATGTAACATACCTGCTATGTCTAAGAACCTTAGCCCCGATCTTTATAAGTTTCACAAGAAGGCTCCGAAGTGACCATTGCTTGATTTTTCCTAGAAGAGCCAAGCGTCGTAGAAAGTTTCCCAGATTATAGGCCAGTACAAACAAACCTAGTCTCGCCTGATTTGAGATGAATTGTTTGCATGAAAGTCGCGTCCAGTTGAGAGCATACTTGCCTTCTTTTATCCACTGCTCAGCAATCCCTCGTCTATTGTAGAATTGAACTACGCCTTCTGCCTTAGCACTCATATTGGTTACTATAAAACCTACTCTCGGGAATAAATCTCCCTGGTGCCATTCAACTTTCGCCACCACACGACGCCTCTTTTGCCAGCTGGCCGCCTGGTACTTGAAATCATGAAACCACACAACCGGCTTTCTCGAAGGACGACCAACAGGACGGGTCAGCAGATGTTTAATTTCATCATATAAGACATCATTTGCCGGAAGACGGATAGCATACAATAGACCTTTTTCTTCAAGGTATTCATAAATCTCAGGTTTTGCAAATGCAGCATCACCCCGAAAGTACTTCCTGACTTTCTTGTTCTCATATCGCCGGACAATAGGTTCCAGCAGTTCTTTCCAGCGATCCGCACTGTGGACGTTACCTGGACGAAGTATCGCCCCCTCACAGTCCCCATACTGGTTAAAACAAAACAGAGGATGATAACAATTACATTTGAAATGACCGTTATAGGCAGAACCCTCCTGCTCACCATGTACAGGGCTCTCTGAACTGTCCATATCCAAAATGATTCTATTATGATGTGTTTTTTCCATCGCTTTCTCAACCCATCTTCCGTTAATTTCAGATAAGCTATCAAGGTTTTCCCGAAGTGTCAGTATCTCTGTCTCTAAACGGCCTATCGTGTTGGCACTGGCAGCATTTTTCTTCTTTCCTGTCACTGCTCTCATGACCGGATCAACTGATAGACGCTGAGCATCATTTACATCTTCATATCCTGCGAGACGACTGTATACAGATTGGCGCAGCAGGTTGGTCATATCATGCTGAATATTGCGCCCGGTCCGTTTATCGTTCATAAAAGTAGGAACCGACTCGAATAATCCTAATGCCTCATCAAGCTCGCGGTAAGCAAGGAGGCCACCATCGGATGTCAATCTTGCGCCATGAAATTCAAGCTTAATTTTACTGTTAAAATGAATATTTAATCTTTCACCCTTTGCGTACTTTATTTTTGATGCCATTGTTGTCCTCTATCTCGTTATATAATAACAACTTAGAGTAATTTTGTTAAGCGATATTTGTGTTTAATATGGGGAATATGGGATAATAGGATTCTTCAGCTGAACCATCTCAAAATCCACGGTAGGTAATTGTTATATTCGGGGCACGGGTTTTGGGAAACAGATGTAGCGACTATAGAGGATTTAGCCTTCGGAATTCGCTTTTCGAGGGAATCCGACGAAGTCGGGCGGCGAGTATGTCTGAGCGGAGCGAGTTACGGAGCCGCCGAGAAGAGCGAATGGAGAATGGCGTTAAAAATCTGATGGGGAGCGAAGCTGTTTCCCAAAACTTCTTCTAATAACAGGAATGGAAGTGATAGCTTCCTCAACATTTTTCTTGTCAATGCTTTTATTCTGAGGTAGAATTTGTAAAATCAGGAGTTAAAGCCATACAAGAAAGGAAAAAAGTGACAAAAGAAAAAGATAAAGTCAAAAAAGATGAATACGAGAAAGCTCTATCTGCTTACAGTCAGGCCATGAAGCCCTTTCACAAAGGCGATTATAAAAAAGCAGATGAATTACTTAAGGCTTTTTTAGATAAACATGGGTCTGAAAAAGAACTTGTTGACAGGGCTCAAATCTACCTCAAGATTTGTGGAGAGCAACAGAGTAAAGAAAAAGTTCAATTGAAAACATTTGAAGACTATTACCAGCACGGTGTTTTCAGAACAAATCAAAGAGATTATGAGGAAGCGCTAAAATTATTAGAAAAGGCTCGGGAGATGAAACCTAAGGAGGGCAAAATCCTCTACTTAATGGCCGATATCTATTGCTTGAAGGGGGAGAATGAAAAGTGCTTTGAACTTCTAAAAAATGCCATTCAACTCGATAAGTATTTCAGTATATTGGCCCGGAATGAGAGAGGTTTTGAATCTCTTTGGGAGAATAAAAAATTTAAATTAATCACTAGAATGGTATGAGAAAAGGCTTTTTCGCTCTGATTTTAGCTGCGGGCAAGGGAACCAGATTCAAATCAGAAATAATAAAGGTCCTCCACCCCATGTTGGGGAAATCTATGCTCCGATTGGTGTTGGATTGTGTTTTCAAGCTCAGACCAGAGAAAGTCTACGTGGTTGTGGGCAGTCAGAAGGAAGATGTTATGAAAGAAGCTCCTTCCAGTAAAGTCGAATTCCTAACCCAGAAAGGACAACTGGGAACAGCTCACGCCGTCCAGGCAGCAAAAAATGCCCTGCACAAAGGAAGAGAAAAGGATGTTCTCATCATAAACGGTGATTTACCCCTGATGACACCTGAAACGCTACGCCCCTTGTTGGCTCTTCACCGGAAAGAAGGAAACTCCCTGACGTTTTTAAGCGCTGAGTTAGAAGACCCGTCAGGTTTTGGGCGTATTGTCCATTCTGGAGATGAAATTAGGGTCATTGAGGAGAGAGATGCCACAGCACCCCAGCGGAGAATAAAAGAAGTAAATGCTGGAGTTTATGTTTTTAAAATCAAGGATCTCCTTGAGGTATTACCCAAGGTTTCGAATAAAAACAAAAAGGGTGAATATTATCTTACGGATGTTACTGAGATACTATCTCAAGAGGGGAAAAAGATCGGTGTTCATAAGACAAGGAACACTGAGGATCTTGTAGGAGTAAACAGCAGGTATGAGCTGGCTAAAGCGATAGGAGAGCTTCGGGAGAGAAAAATAAAAGCCCTTACAGAGAAGGGGGTAACTGTTAATGATTCCCGTACAACCTGGATCGACCTTGATGTTAAAATAGGACCGGAGACCATAGTCTATCCTTCTGTAATTATTGAAGGAAATTCTGTAATCGGAAGAGAGTGCCGGCTTTACCCGTTCGTCCATATTGTAGATTCTAGGGTAGGAAACCGTGTCAAGATTTTAAGCTCGACCATGATCGAGGAGAGCGTCATCGAGGATGAAGCTCAAGTGGGTCCTTTTACCCACTTCAGGCCTAAAACCGTCATTAAATCGAAAGCAAAAGTTGGAAATTTTGTCGAGATGAAAAATACAATATTCGGGAGGAAATCCAAAGCAGGACATCTTACTTATTTAGGAGATTGTGAGGTAAAAGAAGAGGTTAACATCGGAGCAGGAACGATTACCTGTAATTACGACGGCAAAAAGAAATATAAGACCTTTATCGAATCAGGAGTTTTTATTGGTTCAGGAACTGAACTTGTGGCTCCCTTAAAGGTGGGGAAAAAGGCCTACATAGGAGCGGGCTCAACCATCACCAAAGACGTAGCACCAGAATCCCTGGCTGTAGCCCGAAGCAAGCAGGTTGAAAAGCGGGGAAAGGACCCCAGAAAAAGAGGCAAGTAATGTGCGGTATCATTGGCTATATAGGACCTAAGAGCGTAGTCCCAATCCTGGTGGAAGGATTAAAGAAGCTCGAGTACAGAGGCTATGATTCAGCCGGCGTTGCGGTGGTGGATGGAAATATGATAAACATAAGGCGAGTCCACGGAAAAATCGCAGCGCTTGAAAAGAGCTTAGACGAATCCCCTCTCGACGGAATATACGGAGTGGGTCATACTCGCTGGGCAACCCATGGCCGGCCCTGCGAAGAAAATGCCCATCCTCATCAGGATTGCACAGGTTCCGTGGTTGTTGTTCACAACGGAATTATCGAAAATTATCTTGCTTTGAAGAAGGAACTTAAAAAAGAGGGACATACCTTTCGCACTGAGACCGATACAGAAATTATTGCTCATCTCGTTGAAAAATATTTTAAAGGTTCTTTAGAGGAGGCTGTTCAGCGAGCAGTTCAAGACCTCGATGGTGCCTATGCTATAGCTGTCATATCATCGCATGATTCTGAAAAAATCGTAGCGGCAAAGGTTGGCCCACCTACTGTTGTCGGTTTAGGCAAGAAAGAGTTTTTTATCTCTTCTGACATCAATCCTCTTCTCAGTTACACCCAGAAAATTGTTTTTCTCGAAGACGGAGAGATGGCCGTAATCGAGCCAAAGGGAGCGAAGTTTTTCGATTTTAAGGGAAAGGTACTGGAAAAAAAAGTGCATCATCTCTCCTGGAGTCCCCTTATGGCTGAAAAAAGCGGGTTTAAGCACTTCATGCTCAAGGAGATATTTGAGCAGCCTCAGGTTGTGAGAGACACTCTTAAGGGCAGGGTATCCCTTGATTCAGGAAAGATATGCCTGGATGAGATTGGAGCATCTCCGGAGCTTTTTAAAAAAACGGAAAGAGTTGTGATTATTGCTTGCGGCACATCCTATCATGCGGGTCTGGTGGGCAAATATCTCATTGAGGCCATGGCCCAGATTCCTGTGGATATCGAGTTTGCTTCAGAATACCGCTACAGAGATTTTATCCTGGATAAAAAAGCCCTGGTCATAGTCATTTCCCAATCTGGAGAGACCGCTGATTCTCTGGCTGCTCTAAGGATTGTCAAAGAAAAGAAACCTCTAACTCTTAGCATCTGCAATGCGGTTAATTCCTCGATTGCGAGAGAGACAGATGGAGTTCTCTACACCCATGCCGGTCCAGAAATCGGGGTTGCAGCCACAAAGACATATTCTGCCCAGATGGTGGCTTTGGCTCTGTTAGCAATGCATCTGGCCCAGATAAAAGGAAGAATTGATGAAAAGGCAAGTCTTGCACTTATAGAAGAGCTTGGAAGAATTCCTCATAAAATGGAGAAAATTCTCAATCAGGCCAAGTCGATTGAAGATCTAGCTTCAAAGTTTGTCTCCTTCTCCCATTTCCTCTATTTGGGACGTGGAGTCAGTTTTCCTGTTGCCCTGGAGGGAGCGCTCAAGCTGAAAGAGATTTCATATATTCATGCAGAAGCCTATCCAGGAGGGGAGATGAAGCACGGCCCGATTGCCCTCATCGATGAGAACATGCCCACGATGGCCATAGTCCCCAGGGACAGGGTTTATGATAAGATGTTGAGCAACATATCTGAAATCAAAGCAAGAATTGGATACATCCTGGCTGTAGCTTCTGAAGATGATGAAGAGATTGAGGAAAGAGTCGATAAAGTTATTCCCGTCCCCTCAACAGAGCCTCTTTTCACTCCCTTTTTAACCACTCTTCCTTTGCAGCTCTTTGCCTATTACATAGGGGCGATGAGGGGAGCAGACGTTGACCAGCCCAGAAACCTGGCGAAAAGTGTTACAGTCGAATAATATTGTAGGGGCTTGATTCATCAAGCCCACCTTTTTTAATGTAAGATTTATTTTATTGTAGGGGTTATAAAAAAGGTATAAAAAAGGGGACAGGCTACTTTTCAAATAACATCGAATGAAAAAGGAACCTTTATTTAATATTGTTGGGATTCGCTTAATAGTAGGGATTTGATTTATTTGTTGGGATTTGATTCTCTTGTAGGGGCTTGATTCATCAAGCCCACCTTTCTTAATGTGAGATTTATTTTATTGTAGCGGTTTGATTTATCAAGTCCACCTTATCTGTGTCCTAGGTGTTTTTATAATATTAAATACCCTGGATAAAAGAAGACGCGCAATTGCCCACACCGATTATGGCCACTCTAATTTTGCCCATTCTATCGCATCTCCCTTCTGAATTTCTCTTGTTTTTCAACTTTTTTAACGTAGAAAGTTCTTTGGATCGCTGTAATATTGGAAAAAACCGCAATTATCGCCAGAACTGTGATCATTGCTGGATCAAAGATGTTGAAAAGAGAGCCTATCATTGCACCAAGGAAAAGAAGAAGCATTCTTTCAGCTCTCTGCATTATGCCTATCTTACATTCTATTCCTAATCCCTCGGCCCGAGCTCTGGTGTAGCTTACCATGGACGAGCCAAGGATAGTCCAAAATGTCAACCAGAGAGCCCAGTGATTACTGAAATAAGCTGCCAGCCCGAGGTAGATGAAAAATTCTGAGTATCTATCTAACGCAGAATCAAATATAGCACCAAAGAGGCTTTTCTGGTTTGTATTTACAGCAACTTTACCATCGAGAATATCAAATAATCCGCAGATGAGGATCATGATTCCAGCCCAAAAAGGATGTTTAAGAAAAAATAGAACACCTGCCCCTATGCCTGATATCAAAGCCATGAAACTTAAAGCATTAGGGCCAATCTTAAGATTGACAAAAAGATAGGCCACCTGATTAAGAGAGTCAAGAGTGAAGGATATCAATTTTTTTGGAAGTATCCGGAAACTTTGCTCTGTCTGGCTGTTCATCTGAGATTTTAATATGTTTTAGAGGTAATTAGCCTGATTTATTCATAAATTATGCCGACACCCATATTTATTTTCATTGATACCTGCTCATTACGCTGATTTTACCTCTAGCAGAACATTCAACCGGTCTCAAACGCGTTTCTTTTTATTATATGTCGGCATAATTTACCCTTCGGGCGGGCCGATTTCACCGCATCTGCTTCGTTACAGGGCATTTGCGGTGGAAAACCACAGCCGCATACCCTGTGCCTCGCATCTGCGGCAAACTCGATCCGTGAATAATCCAGGTAAATTAATTCTTGCCAGAATTTCCATAAAAATGTTACCCATGGGATCAGGCTTTGTTGAGGTCAGGCCTTGCCATTGAGAACGATATCTTTCTGCCCTCATCACCCAAGTTTTCCCATTGATAAGGCCTGACCCCAAATTTGTTTGACTGGAACTCTAAGAAATAAACAACAAAAACGCAAGTTTTGCAAGTCTGATCCCAATCATTTTGCTCTTGAATAGGTTTTCAAATACTGAGCCCGAAAATAAGCATCAGCCTCGCCAACACCTTTAAAAGCTAGCTCTTGCTTTTTGAAAGAAAGCTCTCCTTTGAAATCATCGATCGCAGCATTTTTATGCTCATCCATCCACGCCTCAACTTTGTTAAGAATACTTTTTATAACCTCGAATTTTTGCTCATACAGGATAGTGCAAACTTGAACGGCTGAAGCTCCTGCCAGAATTTGCTTAATCACATCTTCAGCTTTGCGCACTCCCCCAGAAGAAGCTACATCGCAATCAACTCTTCCAGCTAGAAGAGCCACCCATCTAAGGGACTGGTAGAAATTTCCTTTGCCGATTATATTTCTTGTCTTGAGGTTTTTTACATCAATATCAGATTCAACAAACCAGTTGAAAAGGACAAGCGCATCGCAGCCAGCTCTTGCCAGCTTATATCCTAAGTAAGGAATAGAAGTCAGTTGTGACATCAATTTTACAGCTACCGGGATAGTAACAGCCTTTTTGACTTCTTCCAGGATCTTCAGGTGATATTCTTCGTATTCTGCTCCAGGAGAGTCAAGACCAATCGGAAGAAAATATATATTTAGCTCCAGTCCGTCAGCCCCGGCTTTCTCGAACTGTCGGGCATAGCTTGGCCACAGCGTGGGTGATTGGCAATTTATGCTGGCTATAATCGGGATATTTACCTCTTTTTTTGCCTCCTCGATCATCTGACATATTTTTTGTGGAGCATATTCTAACAATCCCCCTCTTCTCAAATAGTCAACGGCTTCGGGATAGATAATACCATCTTCTCCTTCAACATCTTCTCTTATAAGAAATTGCTCCTCAAACAGGGACTTCAGAACCACTGCTCCTGCACCGGCGTCATAACACCGAATGATTCCTTCAGTGGTTTTTGTCAAATCACTGCTGGAAACGATTATCGGATTTCGGAGTTTTAATCCCATATAAGTTGTGGGTAAATCTGCCATTCTCTCCTCCGTTATTTTATTTCGAATTTTATCGGATGGGGAATAAAGAGTGAGGGCACCTGGTGCTTTTTCAACTCGCTATTGATCTCTTTTACTGTTTGGCTCAAATACTGATTCGCTTCAGCCATGCCAGATTTAAACACTTTCTCCAGCTCGTCAAAATATTTCACCTGTGCCTTTGTGGGCGAGGCATTCGCTCCGTCTATAGACCCGAAAAGACTCCTTAGTCTTTCCCCGAGACGCGCCTCCACACTCAAACGAGATCCTCCTTCAGGACGGGCTAGAATGTTTTGGATGGATTTAATTTTCTTCAGGTGATTATCTACAGCCTCCAAAACTTCTTTCGGAAATCTTTCTTCTTGTTTTTTAATGGTTTTTTTCCTCGCTTCAAGCTGCTCCTTCAGCATATCCAGAGCGCCAAGTCCATCGTTTACAAAAGACTGCATGTCTCTGATTCTGCGAGTGTACTCTAGCTGAAGAGCAAGGTCATCCGAGGAAACATCAACCGTAGGGTCAAGCTGGACTTTAACAGGCTTTTCATAGATTTGATCTTTTAAAGTAAGCCGGACCGAATAAATATCAGGTAAAACTTGTGGTCCTCGGGGCCCCCTTCCAAAAAAATCCTCTTCTGCTCTGCGCTCTCGACGAGGCCGGGCAGCCTCGAAGCGGAGATTCCAGGCAATTCGGTTCAGACCAGCTTCTCTTGGAAAATTTTTCAGCTCCCTAATGACCTTTCCTGATTTATCCAGGATTTCAATCTTTATTTCCGCTTTTTTATCCAGCTTTTCTTTAAGGTAATATGTAATAAGCGCGCCGTAGGAAGGATTGGGTCCTCTGAAAATCTTATCTCCTATTCCATAGCGGGTGGGTTTGGATGTATGGCGCGTTGCTGGACGAATCGTGAAGAGGTGTGCTAGCTTTCTAAGCACATCCGAAGATATCTCCTGAAGGAACGACACATCATCAAAAATCCAGATGCTTCTTCCGTGAGTTCCGAGGATGAGATCGTTCTCTCTGGGATGAATCAGGATATCGTGCACTGAAACCGAGGGCAGGTTTTTCATATTAAGCTTCATCCATTGTCTTCCCCCTGTAAATGAGACATAAAGCCCTAACTCTGTTCCAGCGTAAATAACTTTCGGATTCTTTGGATCTTCCCTTAACACCCAGACATAGGCATTCTCAGGAAGATCCCCGGTGATATTCTTCCAGGTTCGCCCAAAATCTGTTGTTTTATAAACATACGGATGGAAATCATCAAGCATGTGTCGGTCAAAACTACAATAGGCCACTCCCGCCGATGTGCTGGATGGCTCGATGTGAGACACTGGCGAAAAAGGCGGCAATTTAGGTACCTTATCGACGACATTTTTCCATGTTTCACCACCATTCACAGAAACATGGAGGTTGCCATCATCGGTTCCTGCCCAGAGGACTCCGGGCTGAATCGGCGATTCCGATAAGCTGATTATGGTGCAATGGAATTCTGCCGTGGTGTTTTCTGGCCAAACTGGACCACCAGCAGATTTCTGTTTTTGCGGATCGTTCGTCGTCAAGTCGGGACTTATGATCTCCCAGTTAGAACCGAAATCAGCGGATTTAAACACCACGTTTCCTCCAACGAATATTGTTTTCAAATCATGAGGAGAGGGAATTATAGGTGCGTTCCAGTGGAACCTGTACTTAAGAGCGGAGGCTGGCGCTCCATCTGACCGACGCGCCTGAGGACTGACATTTTGCTGTTCACGGGTTCTCATGTCTGTTCTCACCACATTCGCCCCCTGGGACTCGGTCAGGAAAATCTCAGGACTATTAGGATGGACGACGATATGAAAACCATCGCCAAAGCTGATCATCCTCCAATCGTCATTCAAAATTCCAAAGGGCTCTTTGTTGCGGCTCGGTCCATACCATGTGCCGTTATCCTGAAGTCCTCCACCTACATAATAGAAGGGCTGGCGGTTATCGGCATATATCTGGTAGAACTGGCCTACGGGAAAGTTGTTGACGTATTCCCAGCTTTTTCCTCTATCATAGGAAACACATATACCTCCATCCTGCCCCTGCCAGATTCGGTTCGGATTCTCGGGGTCAATCCACAGAGAGTGAAAATCGACATGGGTAGAGGCAGATATACGGTTGAAACTCTTGCCTCCGTCAATAGAAAGAAGAAGCCTCCCGGATACTGCATAAACTCGGTTTTCATCCACAGGATCAACTCTCAGGTCAGTATAATAGAAGCCCCGGGAGACAATCTGAGTATCCTTGGAGACCAGTCGGAAAATCTCTCCTCGATCATCAGAACGATAAAGTGTTCCTTCTTTAGATGCAGTCATTACATAGACTACCTCAGGATTACTTTGAGAGACTTTAATCCCGATTCGGCCCACAAGTTTTGGCAGTCCCACGGCTATTTTCTTCCAGCTCCGGCCTCCATCTATAGACCTGTAAACTCCACCTTTTTCGTCCCCACTGGTAAAAGTCCATGGTTTTCGCTCAAAAAGCCATAAAGCAGCGTAAACAATGTTGGGATTTTGGGGATTGATATCCATGTCTGCAACACCGTGGCGCTCATCTGTGTAAAGGACTTTTTCCCATTTTTTTCCGCCGTCTGTGGACATAAACACTCCTCGCATCTTGTTAGGACCAAAAGCATGACCCAAAGCACCAACATAGATGATGTTTGGATTTTTGGGATTAACAACGATACGCGAGATGCGTTCTGTATCCTGGAGCCCCATATGCCACCAGGTTTTTCCGCCATCTGGGGACTTGTAGACTCCGTTTCCAAAAGAGATACTGTTGCGAACGTTTGCCTCCCCAGTTCCGGCATAAATCACGTCTGGATTGCCGGGCTCGAGGGCCAAGTCTCCTATGGAGGCCACCGGCTGCTCGTCAAAAATTGGCTTCCAAGTTATACCGCCGTTCGTTGTTTTCCAGATTCCACCTGATGCAGTCCCCACATAAACAATATTTGGATTTCCGGGCACACCTTCGATATCAGTTGTCCTACCCATCATGTTGGCTGGGCCGATATTTCGCCATTCAAGATGCCCAAAAAGAGCCGGATTAATACTCTCTTTTTTCGCTGGAGTGCTTTCGCGCTGAGTTCGGGCCACTGCCATCTGTAAAACCAAGCCCGCTATAAATAAAAAAACAAAACCTCTCTTAAAATTGCGGCCAATTATCATAACATTACTCCTTTTAAGCCTTAGGCTGCATACAATAGTTGCTTGATACCATGTCATTGCGAGCGACCGAAGGAAGCGTGGCAATCTCAACCTTTTTTATGAGATTGCGCAGCCTGTTCCGAGTAAGCGAAGGAATCTTCTTCGTTCCTCGCAATGACAAAGGTAGCTACCTGGCTCGCAATGACACATGTAAATAAGTATTTCATTCATCCAATCACGAAAAAAATGGGGCCTGGCCCCATTTTTTATGTCTAATCAAAGATTTTATTCGGATTAAGAATATGGTTAGGATCAAAGAGATGCTTTATCCCTTTCATCAGCCGAATCTCTTCCTCCTCCAGAACATAGGAGAGAAATGGCTTTTTTACTATTCCGA
>CAYTBG010000051.1:0-19367 GCA_964435925.1 uncultured Eubacteriales bacterium
AGCTGAAATAGCAGTTATTCCCGATTATGATGTGATCCAGCACCTTGAGCTGCATAACATTCGCCGCAAAAACAAGTTCTTTTGTGATCTCTCTGTCACTCAGAGAAGGCTCGGGGTCGCCGGAGGGATGATTATGCACAAAAATCAACGATGAAGCGTCCCATCTCAACGCCTTTTTCATTATTTCCCTGGGATAAACAGCGCTTGAGTCCACCGTTCCTTCAAAAACAGTCTCCTCCTCCAGTATCTGGTTTTTCGCATCCATAAAGAGGACCTTAAATTTTTCTTTTCTTAAATCCCTGAGCGCATGATAAAGATAATCAAACACTTCTTTGGAGGAGTGACAATAGGGCCTGCTCATCATTCTTTCCTTAAGGAAGCGGCGTGAAACCTCCTGAATGAGCTTGAGGCCAAAAAAATTATGAGGGCCGATTCCCTTTATCTTCTGGAGCTCATCAAAAGGAGCCCCCAGGACTCCTCTCAACGATTGGAATATTTTCAGAGCTTCCTTCGCCTGTTGTTTACAATCCCTGCGGGGAGTTCCCAGAGTCAAGAGAAGTTCGACGATCTCGTAGTCAAGAAATCCCTTGAGTCCGCCCTTTAAGAATTTTTCTCTGAGTCTCCATCTATGACCTTGCTCCTTTTGTCGGCTTCGATTTTTTCCTCTCTCAGAATTGTCCATAATACCCAATACCAGCATAACTAACACATATGACGAAAGAGAGATGGAAAGTTTCGCAGATTGGAAAAGCTTATTTTTTCTTGACGGATAAAAACCGAAGCTTGTGGAGCCTATCGACTTCCTTTATTTTTAACCTCAAGATATAAATAAGGACGACTATCGCTATCCACATCCAGGCCACAAAAACGTAAATGCCTGTTTGCTCTTTAATATTCTGGGGAGAAGGGATAATTTTCTCTTGAACATCTTTAGCCTGAATTTTCTCTTCCTGTTCCTCTTGCCTGACCTGCTGGGCAAAGTCAAACTCCGGCAGGAAAAAAGAAAGAAAAAAGATACTCAACAAGAACACACCCATAAATTTTGCCTTTCTTAACCTCATAATAGACTCCAGATCGTCATGACCACAGCATATACTATAAGCACTAAAGCGATGATGGTTATAATCCTACCTTTCCTTTCTGTGGGTTTATTATCAATAAGAGGCAGAAAAAAGAACAGAATACCCGCCAGTAACATCAAGAAGACAGCAAGAGTATCGCCGTTCAGGAATAAAATCTTGGCCGGGAAGATTTTCAGCATCTGGAACAGGAAAAGAAAATACCATTCAGGTTTTATTCCCTCGGGGGCGGGGGCCATTAACTCAGCCGCTTTATCCAGAGAAGGAGGAAAAAAGATGGCCAGAGAGAAAAGAATACCCAGGAGCAGAAGCCAGACAATCATTTCCCGGTAGACAAAGTTAGGCCAAAAGGGAAGCTCCCTCATCTTTTCCTTTTTGCCTTCGGCAGCAAGAGGAAGGCTCATTCCCTGTTTCTGGATGAGATAGATATGAACACCCAGAAGGATAAAGATAAAAACAGGAAGGATACTGACATGAAAACCAAAAAAGCGGGTCAGGGTGTCTCCCGTAACATCTTCCCCTCCTCGGAGCAATTTTGTTACCCAGACTCCTACGAGAGGTATAGAGCTAGGAATATCTGTTCCCACTTTGGTAGCTGAGAGAGAAAGGTCATCCCAGGGCAAAAGATAGCCAGTAAAACCAAACGCCAGGGAAACAGCAAGAAGAAAAACTCCACTCATCCAGGTGAGTTCCCTTGGTTTCCGGTATGACTTGGCCAGCCAGGTGCTGAGAAGATGAATAAAAACAAAGGCAATCATAAAAGAAGCAGCCCAACTGTGGACTGACCGGATAATCCAACCTAGAGGAACTTCGGTCATTATCCGAGCAACACTCGCGTTGGCTCCTTCCAGGGTGGGCTTATAATAAAAGACGAGCATAAATCCTGTAATGACCTGAATGGTGAAAAAGAGCAGGATGGCGCTTCCTGTGTAATACCAGATTGAATATTTGTGCTGGGGGACAGTCTTTTCTTTTAAGAATTTGGTTATATTTGAAAACCCAAAGCGCTCATCAAGCCAGGATTGAATTCCAGTTTTCATTGGTCTTCCACTCTTTCCCCGCCTTCTCTCTTGATGATTAAGTCCTCTCCTTCAATAGATACTACCAGGCGACGAAGAGGCCGGGGAGGGGGGCCGCCTATGTTTAGACCATTCTCATCATACCAACCGTCATGGCAGGCACAGAAAAACTTCCTCTGGTCCGCAAGATAGCTGACATTGCAATCCAGGTGAGTGCAAACACCGACAAAAGCCAAATAGGAACCATCATCGTTCTTTTTTAAAATGCCGGGCTTGGTTCCCCATAAAAAATTTTTAACTGAATTAGGCTCCATATCCCTAAAGTTTGCAAAAGGCAAAATAACCTGATCCGGCTCCCTCGTAGGCGGAAAAACAAACTTTATGACAGGATACAGAAAGGAAGCCAGGAAAGCTCCCAGCCAGCCTCCGAGAAGACCATTTAAAAACTGCCGGCGGGTGAAAAGTGAATGTTTAAGCTTCATTTTCTAAATCCAAAAATTCGTTTAATCTTTTCCACAACCAGTTTTCTCCTCAAAGCTTCAATGCCGTCTGCGGGTCTTACATCTTTTGGACAGACCTCGTTACACTTAAAAATTGTATCGCACCCCCATACTCCACCTTCGGTGTTAACGCTTGACCAGTTGGAGAGAGGCCTTTTATCCCTGGGATCTTTCACAAACCGATAAAGCTTAGCCAGGGCAGCAGGACCCAAGTACTTTTCATCCCTTGAAGCCACTGGACAGGCGCTGTAACAACATCCACACATGATGCAGTTGATGTACTGGGATATCTTTTCCATCTCCTTCTCTTCTATTCTGTAACCTTTCTCTTGGATTTTTTTATCAGGGTAAAGGAAAGGCCTTATTTTATAGACAGCTTCCCAGAAAGGCTCCATGTCCACCACTAAATCTTTCTGGATTTCCAGATTGGGCAGGGGTTCTACGACAATTAGGGAAGACTCGAGCTTTTGAAGCTCTGCTCGACAGGCTAAATCAAAATTCCCGTTAATAACCATGGCACACGACCCGCATATAGCCTCCCGACAGCTATACCTGAAGGAAAGGGTTGAATCCTGCTCATTCCGGATTTCCATCAAGGCTTCCAGGAGTGATTTCTTCTCTTCTGCCTCTAAGAAAAAATCATCGAAGTATGGATACTCGTCCTTTAAGGGATCATACCTTAAGATCCTAAAATGATACTCCATCTCAGTATTTTCTCGCTTCTGGCTTGTATTTACTTATATTTACTCCTGCATAACTAATCTGGGGCTTGCCTTCCTTCCAGGTGACCAGAGTATGCTTGAGCCAGTCCTTATCATTACGCTCTTTGAAGTCAAGACGATAATGGGAGCCTCTGGTTTCTTCTCTGTTCAAAGCACCTAAGGTGATGACCTCTGCTAAATCCAGCATGGAATCAAATTCAAGGACGTTCACAAGTTCTTGACAGTAGCGGAGACATTTTCCAGAAAGATAAACTCGCTCGTAGTCTTCTTTGAGCTCAGAGATCTTCGCCAGGGCTTCCGTTAAATCCTTCTTATTTCTGAAAAGCCCAACCTTCTCATACATCACAACTTTCAACCTGTTCAACAATCGATGGACTTTCTCTCCAGAATCATTCTTTGTCCACTTCTCAATTCTCCCTTTCACCTCCAATGCTTCATCCAGCAGAATCTTTTCATCACTGTCTGTCATCTCACTCTCTTTGGCATAAATCGAAGCTTCTTCCCCAGAAAGTTTTCCAAAAACCACTGTCTCCAGAAGGGAATTTCCCCCGAGGCGGTTAGCGCCATGAACGCCTACACAAGCACATTCTCCAGCAGCAAAGAATCCTTCCACACGCGATGCACATTTCTCATTGACATCAATCCCACCCATCGAATAATGCTGGGCTGGCTGGATGGGTATGGGCGTGTCAACCGGGTCAATTCTGGCAAAATCGATACAAATTTCTCGGATTCCAGGTAGTCTTTTTTTTATTTTTTCTTCTCCTATATGCCTCAAATCGAGATGAACATACTGGTTATCAAAACCGTTTCCCTTATCAACCTCAGTCTGGATAGCTCGGGCGACGATGTCTCTAGGGGCAAGTTCCATGGCTGAAGGAGCATAATCGGCCATGAATCTTTTTCCCTTGTTATTGATCAGGTAACCTCCTTCTCCCCGTGCTCCTTCTGTAATCAAAATATTTTTGCCAAGAAGAGATGTGGGATGAAACTGGACAAATTCCATGTCTCTTAGAGGAACACCTGCTTTGTAAGCTATCCCTATGCCGCTTCCATGATTGATATAAGCATTAGTAGTCCTTGAATAGACTCTCCCATAGCCACCGGTTGCAAAAACAACAGCTCTGGCTCTTACAGGCATGATTTGACCTGTAGCTAGATCATAGACGACAACTCCCAGACATTTCCCATCTTTTACTACGAGTTTAGTCACCAGCCATTCATTATAAAATTTAACCTGTTTTCTTATGGACTGTTCGAAAAGAGTATGAAGGATGACCAGTCCTGTTCTATCAGCTGCATAGCATGTCCGGGGAAATCCTGCACCACCGAAAGGCCTTTGGGCGATAACTCCGCCAGGAAAACGGCTAAAAGGGACACCAAAGTATTCTAATTCATAAACAGCTGAGACTGCTTTCTGACACATTACCTCCGCAATATCTTGATCAGCAAGATAATCACTTCCCTTAATAGTATCGTAGGCATGCTTTTCCCAGTTGTCGTCTCTTCCTTCGGGGTTGTTTCCCAGGGCAGCGTTTATCCCTCCCTGGGCAGCAACAGAGTGGGAGCGAAGAGGATGGACTTTGGATATAACGGCAACCTTAAGGTGAGAATCGCAGGATAATGCTGCAGCTAATCCTGCCAATCCCCCCCCAACGACAAGGATGTCCTGACTTATCATTCAGTAATTCCTGGTAAAGTAAAGAGCAAGCAAAAGAGTGCTCAAAATAAGACTGAGTAAAGTAGAGACCCAGAAAAGTAGCTTCTCTTTCCTCAGCCCTAGATCCATTGCAATCGTTCTAAGGCCATAAAGAGCATGAAAGACCACAGAAATAATAAGCAGCGTGTCTATAAAGGGATTGGTGTGAAGAACAAGAGCCCAATCTGGCTTTTGTTCTTTCGTCATCAGAAAAAAAGCTGTTAAAAACTTAATGCTAAGGAGGAGGATAAGCAGGAGACCGCTGATGCGATGGAAAATCCAGACAAACATCGAATGACCTCCTTTCTTTGAGGATATATTAGATTAAAGACTAAGGGGATTGTCAAGAAAAAGAGGGATGTTATGCCAAATTTAGCCCAACAGGAGTTCTTTAACAAAAATTGAGGGAAAGAATGATTTTCAATGCTTTTGATCAGAGAAGAGATTGTAAGCTTTCATCTTGTAACTTAAAATTCTTTCTGTTATCCCTAGAAAGCGTGCAGCCTTGCTTTTAACTTTGCCGCTTTCTAAAAGTGCCTTCTTTATTTCTCTAATTTCCACCTGTTTGACTTTATCCTTTAAGGAAAGTCCTTCTTGGATTAATTCTTCCTCTTTCTTATCTTTTAGGAATATGGGTAAGTCGACAGAGGTAATAACGCTTCCTTCACAAAAGACAATAGCTCTCTCTATTATATTCTCCAGCTCTCTTATGTTTCCCGGGAAAGAGTATTTAAGGAGAAAGTTCATAGCTTCCGCTGAAATTTCCTTGATTTCCTTCCCCTCTCTCCCGTTGTATTTTCTGATAAAATGATCAACCAAAGGAGGAAGATCTTCCTTTCTCTCCTGGAGAGGAGGGACATTAATATGGATGACATTCAGCCGGTAATAAAGGTCGGGTCTGAATTTTTCTTCTTTCATCAATTTCTCTAAATTCTTGTTTGTAGCTGCAATAATTCTTACATCCGATTTTAAAGGCTGGGAAGACCCGAGGCGATAAAATTCTTTCTCCTGAAGGAAGCGTAAGAGCTTGACCTGTAGCTGAGAGGGAAGATCTCCTATTTCGTCTAGAAAAATGGTCCCTCCTGGTGCAGCCTCGAACTTTCCTGTTTTCCTTTCAAAAGCGCCAGTAAACGAACCCTTCTCTGCTCCAAAAAGCTCACTTTCAATCAATGTTTCAGGAAGAGAAGGAATGTTGACCACCAAGTAGGGTCCATTCTTTCTTTTGGAAGAAAAATGAATTGTCTTGGCCACAAAGTCTTTTCCGGTCCCAGTTTCTCCTGAAATCAAGACAGTAGCATCACTCTTCGAAGCTTTTGAAACTAGGAGTGCAACACCTTCCATCTTTGATGAGGAGAACACAAAGTTCTTTGAGCTGAATTTATCTTCCAGAGAATTTTGAAGGATTGATATTTCTTTCTTCAGCTTCAGTCTTTCCAATGCCCTCGCTATGACCAACAGGAATTCACCAAAATCTATGGGTTTGACGATATAATCGTAGGCTCCTTTCTTTATGGCCTCTACGGCATTTTCTATATTGCCAAAAGCGGTGACCATAATAGGAGTAATGAGAGGATTCTTTTCCAAAATATCTTGAATGACGCTTATCCCTGTCTCCCCGTCGAGCTTGTAATCAACGATCGCAATATCTATTGGATGATCATCAATCATATTGAGGGCTTCCTTCCCTGATGCTGATTCAAAAACAGTATAGTCCTCTTGTTCAAGATTTTCCTTGATCAATCTTCTCTGAAGAGAATCATCCTCCACAATCAAAATGTTTGCTTTGCTCACCTCAGCCTCCTGGAATCTGGATAAGAAAAGTCGTCCCCTGTCCTATCTTGCTCTGGACTTCGATCTTACCCTCATGGGCCTCAACTATTTTTTTGGTCAGGTAGAGACCGATACCCAACCCTTTCTTTTTTCTAGAGAAGAAAGGTTCAAAAATATGTTGCTTATCTTCTTCAGCTATCCCCCTTCCCGAATCTTCGATCTTTATAATCGCCGTTTTTTTCTTTTGCTGTGCTTTGATTAAAATCACACCGCCGCTACTGGCTTCAATAGAGTTACTAAGGAGGTTATGCAAGGCCTGACTCATCAAACCCTTATCTGCTTTCAGAGCTATCGATGGAGATTCCAAGTAGCGTATTTCCACTTCTGCTTTATCTGATTTCTTGACGAGCGACTCACGAACAGACGATACCATCTCTTCAAGGAGGAACGTCTCTTTGCTTAATTTTAAAGGTCTCAAAGAGGAAGCAAACTGGTCAATGATTCTGGAAATTTTCTGGATTTCTTCCTTCCCTGCGCTGACCTCTTCTTGAACATAAGGTGGAGCTTTTTTTTTAAGAAGCTCAAAAATAAGAGAAAGACTGTTCAAGGGGTTTTTAATCTCATGGGCAACACCTGAAGTGAAAGCGGAAATCTCCCGGTACCGTTCTTTTTCTTTTTTTTCTTCTTCTACCTCTCTTTTTTTCTCCAGATAATGTCCCTGAAGCTGGTATAGGCCTAAGAAAAAAATGATGCCGATAACTGAAATAAGCCCAAAAATAAAAAAGAAATTTCGTCGCGAATAGACAATCATTTCTTCTAAACTCTTCAGAGAATAACCCAGGTAAAGAAAATATGCTTTGCCTTCTTGGGCAGAAAAGGGAGAAAAATAGTTAAATATTTTCCCCGCAGGGGAATCTATTATCCAACATTCTTCATCTTTTATGGATTGCAGAGAAAGAGGGAGGTATCCTTCAAACTGAGAACTCCAGCTTAAAACTTCCTTTTTTTCATTAAGCAGGGCCATGTAATAAATGTTTTCTTTTCTGGAATAGGGCTCGAAGATCTCATCCGCTGAATAATTCTCCTTTAAGAAGCAAGATATGTTGACTTTTAAAATCTCAGCCGCAGCTTGAAGCTGTTCCTTGACTAAGTCTTCTGTTTTATTTTTAATGTATGCCCTATTTAAAGATGAGAGAACAAAAAATATTACAATCATCCCTATAAAAGGAAGGGAAAAAAAGAGAAGAAAATTCTTGCTTCTCAAAATCCTTTGCCTTTTCTTCTCTTTTTGTGCTTCATTCCGCTTCCCCTCCAAGCCGGGAAACCGCGCTTATCTCTGAGAATAAAAATTTCTCCCCTGAATCGTATTTGACGCGCGATAATATTTTGACTTCCTTCTTTTGAATAGAGGGAACCCACAACTTCAAGTTCTTCCCCTTTGTGAAAATCGTGTGTGAAAAATCGGACCGGACTTATCTCCACAATAAACTTCTGGTGAGTCTTTTTTTCCTCAAGCCTAATAATTAAGAAGGGGGAGGAGTCTTTATAGCGAGGCTCCATGATTATCTCTTGAATTGCCCCTTTTATCCTCTTTTCTGTATCAACATTATAAAAATGAAGAGGCTTCTGAGGCTCCTGGCCAGAGGAAAAGCTCCAAAATCCCAAAAGGTAGACTATTATAAAAAGGCCTAATCCTTTCTTCATTTTTTTCCTCCAAAAAGCATATTCCATTCTATGCCTGCTGAGAAGAAATTGCCTTGCCAATCAAAGAAAGGATCATTTGAATTGTTATCAACGTATACATAGGATAGAAAAAAAGAGAACCTGGGGAAATTCTTTTCCAGCCTTGTTTCAAATGTTCTTCTTCTATCTTCCCTTGTCACTCCTAAGGGTTCCTCTTCTAAATTCATACTCTCAATTCCAGGAAATTCTTTATTAGCCATAGTATAACCTATTTTGAGCTCAATGTTCCAAGGGATCAACAACGTAATCTGGGCGCCAAGCTGATAACCTGTCCAAGCAAATCTATCGTAAGAAGGATTTTCCACCATGTAAAACTCTTCGACAGAAGTAAAAGGATTTTCTCCTGAAAGATACCACTGTTTCATGCCTGAAATATTGAAGCCCACGTTACCGCCAATGCCCTGGGCAATTAAACCAGTGAAGGAAAGAATCTGAATGTTTTGCCCCTCAAATTGAGTCCTGGGAACGAAGAGATAAGATCTTCTCCCTGAGTGATGGCCCCCGCTGTCCTCAACCAGAATAACTTCTTCGGAAGAATACGGGTGGAGAAAGTACTTTAAACCCCAGTTTATTTCTGATTTCATTGTCGTCCTTGTCTGGAAGTATTTATCGAAAGAGACAGACAAGCCGTGGCTAACAAAGTCGAAAAGCGAATATCTAAAACTCCTGTAATCCAAGCTATAGTTTGACTTCAAAATCGACGTTTGGCTGAGATAAGTCTTAAAAGCTGCCAGGAAATTAAAAGAGAGAGAGTTGAAATCCTTATAATCAGATCGATAGAAAACTCCCTGACCTATTAAAGAAAAATAAAAAGCTGCCTTATCGCTAACCGGATGAAGATAATCTAAACCGACATCCTGAAGATAATAGGAAAGGCTAGGATTCTCAAAAAGGTAGGAATAGCTCCCCTCGGTAAAAACAGAAATCTTTGAAAGATCTTTATCAATATAAAAACCTAGGTGAGATAATTTATCTCGTGCAGAATACCTGTTCTGAAAAATATTATCAGCCACATTTTGAAAGAAAGAAAACGAAAAGCTGTCCGCCTTTAAGCTTACACTCAGAAACAATATCGAAAAAAGGTAAATACTAAGTTTTCTCATCCCTTGCTCCTTTAAAGAGGGAAAAGGAGCCTTTCTCCTTTTCCCTCTCTGGAAGAGGAGAGGAAACCTCTCCTCGTCAGTTCAGCGCCTACCATACTTTGAAGCTTTGCCTTTGCAAGCACGGGCACCGAAAGTGCCTCTGCCAGAATTAGCCATACTATTTCTGAAAGAGGCTTTGTTCAAGCCTTTTCCGCTGTAGTATCTGTTTCTGTGTTCAAGCTGGTTGGAAGAAGAAGCATTGTTATGCCTGTTCATGTATCCAGTTCCATCCTGCGGTCTTGTCCAATCAGGGTCCTGACAATTTGGGATTCCGTCATTGTCATGGTCTCGAGCAAGATCGGAGATCCCATCGCCATTCTCATCGACAAACAAGATTCGGTTCCTTAGGCGCTCTTGAGCTTTCGCCTGAGCTTCACTCCGAACTTCATTGCGAACAGTTGCTTGAGATTTCTCCTGAGCAAAAGCAAAACCTAAGCCTAGGATCAATAATGATCCTACGAGAACAAATGTTCTTTTCATTATCATTTTAACCTCCTTAAAATGTTTTAGGCAATCATAATAGCAATAAATGTGCCAACATCTAATTTATTGAATATAAATAAGTTAAAAAAACGCGGTCAGATGAATTCCGACATAATTGTAGGGTTTGTGACAAAATTGTAGGGAAAAAGAATAAATTTTCTTCCTTCCTCACTTTTAAACACATCTTCTTACTTCCCTCTTTCTGTTCACTTCAGAGTGTGATAAAAGGAAAATTATAAAAGGGCAAGACCGGATTTAACCTTTTTTTTATTTTTGCGGAAGAGAAATAAAAATTTTACGTCTAAATAATGAGAGTTAAAAAAATAAAAGGAGGAATGGATGTCCAAAAAATATGCCATATTTACATTTTGTATTCTGGTCCTGCTGGCCATCTTCCTGAGTGCCCAAGAGGTAAATGTAACAGGAGATTGGGAAATGACAATCACTACTCCTCGAGGGGAGAGGACCCAGGACGTCAACTTTAAACAAGAAGGCGAAAAACTAACTGTGATTATGCACGGCCGACGTGGCGAAGTCACAGCGGAAGGCACTGTAAAAGGAAACGAAATCGAATGGACCATAACTCGCTCAACTCCAAGAGGAGAATTCACGATGACTTATACAGGAAAAATCGAAGAAGATATGATGTCAGGCGAGGTTCAAATGGGTGATTTCGGCTCCAGCGAATGGAAGGCAAAGAAAAAATAGCGCTCGCTTCTAAAGATATTACATCTTATATTATAGAAAAAATATCCAGATTTCACGTATACTTACGAGTTCTTTCTCTATACAAGCTTACCTTTTCTCTGTACTGGTGTATGAATTAATGGGGACGTTCCCCAAAGTACCAACCCTTAATTCATTTATTTAATCAAAATAAATATTGATAAAGGCAACCAATTTCTAATATGAAAAGGGTGGTACTTTGGGGAACGTCCCCATATTCAATCACGGATTTGGATATGCTTACCTTGTATATATAATTCTTTATAGATCCATTCATATAGCTTAAAATAGGAAACTAAACAAAAGTATTTTTGTTTATTAGATTAAAAGGAAGATTTATTTCTTTCCTCCGTCTAAATTATGTACGGAGGTAAAGAAAAGTTGAAAGTGAATGGAAGAGAAAGAACTAGTCCGGCAGAGCAAAGAAGGCAATCAAGAAGCCTTTGCCTCTCTGGTGAAAAAATACAAAACAAAAGTTTTTAATCTGGCATGGAGCTTAACACGTGATCGAGAAACTGCTGATGACCTGGCTCAGGAGGCATTTATCAAGGCATACATTTCTCTTCCGAAGTTTCAATTTAAGTCAGAGTTTGGAACCTGGCTTTACCGGATAACAGTTAACCACGTCAAGGATTATCTAAGAAAAAAAAGTAAGATGAGCAAAATGTTACTGGCGAAGATGAAAGACGTACCTCTTGTCCAAGAAAGCGAGATGATGAAAAAAGAAAAAGAACAAATCAGTGAGAAAAAGAGAAAAATCGTGCACCAGTGCCTCCAAACTATTCCTGAAAAATACAAGCTCATCTTATCTCTCAGGGATATTCAAGGATTTTCCTATGAGGAAATCACTAATATACTGAAAATATCCCCTGGCACTGTGGATTCACGTCTACACAGGGCCAGAAAAATGCTTCGGAAAAAATTAGCACCTTTCTTTATTCAGAAAGGAGGCAATCATGAAATGTAAAAAAGTTGAGAGATTTCTTCTCCGGTCGTTTGATGAGCTTTTAAAAGAAGAAGAGAAGAATGAACTCAAGAAGCACTTGGAAAGCTGTCCCCACTGTCAAACAAAGAGAGCAGAATATCAAGGCATTCTTGATGCCCTCAAAGAAAAAGACTTCCCAGAACCTAAACCCTATTTTTGGGAACGCCTGCAGCCCAAGCTGGAGGAAAGGAAAAAATATGACCCATGGTCACTTTGGAAGCAGTGGGCCATAAGAGCCATTCCCGCTTCGATGCTTCTGGTTATTCTGTTCGCAGCCGTTTTAATTCTTTTTATTCCCCCGCAAAAAGAAGAACTCAGTGAATCAGAAGATCTTCTGCTTCGCAACCTAGACCCTCTGCAAGAAACAACAATATTGTTAGAAGAAGAAAAAGTCGAAGACAAAAACATGATGCTTATCTTCACCGCAATGGAAGAAAAAAACTCAACTGGGAGATACTTACCATGAAAAACTACAATAAATTTTGGATTGTGTTTTCTTTAATCGTGGTCTTTGCTGCCGGTTTTATAGGCGGAATTCTTTTTGAAAAGCACGTCATCGACAAAAAAGTAGAGAAAAGAGTGAAAAGAAGGAGCTCTGTTCGATTTCCTTCTCTAGAAATGATGGCTAAAGAGCTAAGCCTCACCCCAGAACAGGAAGAGCAGATAAGAGAAATCTTTAAGAATAATGAGGAAAGATTCAAAAATTTAAGAAAAAACATCGATGATCGCCTTTCGAGCATACGGTCTCAATTGAAAAATGAAATTAAAAACGTACTAACTGATGAACAAGTCGTTGAATTTGAAGCCATGATTGAGAAATACATTTCTCAAAGAAAAAAGGAAATGGAAAAAAGAAAAAAACATCCAAGAAACCACAGAAAAGATAAGGTAGAAAAAAGATGAAGAAAAAAAACCAAGCGGACATGACAGGCAAAAAAATTGAAATCGAAATTTGGCTTTTCTCGCATTTCTAGCTTGCCTCGCTTTTCTAGTTTTCTAAGCTTGTCCTGCTTTTTATTAATTCAAATCAAGGAGGATTGAAATGTTGAAGCGAACCCTAGGAATTTATGTATTTCTAACTTTATTTTTGGCTTCATCATCTTTGGCCCAACAAAAAGAAGAGGCTCTCTCCCTTTCGCTCGAGGACTGCATCCTGAAAGCCATGGAGAACAACCTCGATGTTGCCATTGAGGTCTTGAATCCAGAACTTGCTGATATTTCTGTCTCCAAGGCCCAGGAAAAATTCATACCCAGTCTTTCATTCAGCTTGAACAAAAGAGACACCAACTCTGCATCTTATTCGTTTCTTGATGCCTCTGACCAGGTCTCAACTGTAACCAACAACTATTCAGCACAGATCTCACAACTCATTCCTACAGGCGGCAATTTTTCTATAACTCTCGACGGTTACAAGTCAGAAACGACCAGAAGTTTCCAGACTATTAATCCCCGCTATGGAAGTACATTAACTTTCAATTTTAGCCAGCCCCTCCTCAAAAATTTTGGTTTTAAGGTAAACCGCAGAGAAATCATCATCGCCAGGAACAACCAGGATATATCAGAAAGTCAGCTCAAAAGAGTGCTTCAGGAAACGATTTACAGCGTGGAGGAGGCTTACTGGAATTTGGTCCACAGCATCGAAAACCTCAAGGTCAGGCAACAGTCTTTGAAATTAGCCCAAGACCTGCTGGACAAAAACAAGAAGGCTGTCGAAGTGGGGACTTTAGCACCCATAGAAATCCTAAGCGCTCAGTCCGCAGTGGCTACCAGAGAAGCAGACATCCTGCAAGCTGAGGCCGTACTTAAAGATAGCGAGGATCGTTTAAAAACAATCATCAACCTCGCTTCAGGAGAAAAAGGAGCTGAATTAGCAACAATAATCCCTCGGGATAAGCCCGCATACGAAAAAAAGGAAGCGACTCTCGATGAGGCTCTTCGAACTGCCATGGAGAATCGTCCAGATTTGAACGCAACAAGAATCGATTTGAAGAACAAAGATTTAAATTTGAGCTATAGCAGGAATCAACTTCTTCCGAATTTAAGTCTAAATGCATCCTACTGGAGCCCGGGCATAACAGGAGACCAGATTTTGTATCTTAACGATAATGCTTTCTCGGGTGTTATAATTGGGACGATTCCAGGCGATCCATCTGCTGCTTTGAAAGACGCCTTTAATTTCAAATACAACAACTGGTCTGCAGCAATCACGCTCGATATACCCTTAAACACCCTCCTCTCCCGTGCAGACTACGCCCAGGCGAGAGTCAACATGGATCAAGCAATGCTGAGGCTTAAGAACCAGGAACAGCAACTTTTTCTTGAAATAAAGAATGCGGTGAGAGCGGTGCAGACTGATTATAAAAGAGTTCAGGCCTACAAAGTTGCCAGGGAATTATCTGCGAAAACACTCGAAGCTGAGGAGGAGAAACTCAAGGTTGGCATCACAACACCATTTTTTGTTCTTCAATACCAAACAGATTTGGCCACTGCCCAGACAAATGAGCTTAAAGCCATGATTGATTACAACCTCTCTTTGGCTCGATTGAACAGAGCCATGGGAGTAAGTCTTAAAGTTAAAAACATTAAATTTTCTTCAATACTGGGAGAATGAGAATAGTTCAAAATACGTTTCTTAATAGAAAAAATTGAAAAATAGAAGAAGTCAACCGGCAGAAGCACAGACCCGGAGCCAGGAATTTATCATGATGCTTCTTTTCAGCAGTTTCTGTATTCTATTTGTCGAACCAGGTATAATAATCCCCGTGTTCTAACACAATACCGGGAGAACGCGCGTGCTTCAGTTGAAACAGGACACAGAGCTATCTTCAGGAAAGGAGAAATAGCATGAAAAAAAAATACCTCTGGATATTCATAGGCCTTGTCGCGTTTGGAATTATCAGTTGGCAAGTCTATCAAAGAATTTCAAAGTCTTCGAAGGAACCCGGAATGAGGCAGATGCAAGTCCCGGTGGCTGTTGAAATAGCGGCTGTCCAGAGGACTACAATCCGTGATGTGGAACTATTTACAGGAACTCTTTATCCCAAGTCGCAGTTCGTGGTCGCGCCTACGATCTCCGGTCGCCTGGAGAAGCTCATGGTCAATATCGGAGACTGGGTAGAACGTGGTCAGTTGATTGCGGTTCTCGATGATAAGGAGTATGCCCAACAGGTTGCCCAGGCTCAGGCAAACCTACAGGTAGCCCAGGCTAACCTTGAAGAAGCTCGCAGCTCATTAGAAATTGCAAAAAGGAGACTCGATAGAGCGCAGACGCTTCACAAAAAAGGAATAGCGTCTGATTCAGAACTCGATACCTCCCAGGCCGCTTACGAAGCCCAAGACGCAAAATCCAAGGTTGCCGGTGCCCAGGTTGCTCATACGAAAGCAGGCCTGAAGGGAGCGCAGGTTCGTTTATCATACACACAAATCAGGGCATCATGGGAAAGCGGCTACGAGCACAGGGTCGTCGGAGAACGTTTTGTTGATCAGGGAGCTATGCTTACGCCCAACACCCCAATCCTCTCAATCCTCGAGATCCAGCCAGTAATCGCTGCCATCCATGTGACTGATAGAGACTATTTCCGCATTAAGACAGGTCAAAACGCGGTCGTATCCAGCAAAGCGTTTCCTGAAAAAACATTTCGCGGAAAGATTGCACGCATAGCACCCTTACTAAAGGAAACTTCGCGTGAGGCAAGGGTTGAGATCGAAATTCCAAATCCAGACGTACTTCTTAAGCCTGGCATGTTTATCAACACCCAAATTGAATTTGTCACACAAAACAATGCGACAGTTGTTCCAGTGACTGCAGTGGTAAAACGTGAAAATCAACAAGGCATTTTCCTGGCAGACACCCAGAACAAGATTGCCCAATTCGTTCCTGTTAGTCTTGGCATTGTCAGCAGTGAATGGGCTGAGGTTGTCGAGCCAGCCTCTCTCTCAGGATTTGTGGTAACACTGGGGCAGCATCTTCTTGGGAACAGGAGTCCGATCATCCTGCCTCCCAACTGGCAGGAAACTTCCGCTACAGATAAACCTGATTCTAAATCCCCAGACAAGAGTGATCAGAACCGACAAGGAGAAAAGAGATGAAGCTAACTGAATTTTCAGTTAAACATCCTATTTTTACTGTCATGATAGTCCTGATTGCAATTATTCTGGGTGCGGTGTCCCTTAGCCGCTTGCCCGTTGACCTGTTGCCGGATATAACCTATCCAACCCTCAGCATTCAAACTTCTTATGAAAACGCAAGCCCTGAAGAAATCGAAGAACTAATATCGCGTCCTATTGAAGCAGTATTGAGTGCTGTTCCTGGAGTGGAAAGTGTCTTTTCGACTTCATCAGAAGGCAGCAGCAGTGTCCGCATTACGTTTGGCTGGGGCACGGATTTGGATGATGCAGCGAACGATATTCGGGACCGTTTAGACCGAGTAATTCCGAGTCTTCCGGATGAAGCAACCAGGCCAAGGTTGCGCAAGTTTGATCCGGCGAACTTTCCTATTCTTATCCTCGGCGCCTCGAGTGACTTGGGCCCTTTACAAATGCGCCGCATTCTCGATGATCAGATCCGGTACCGTATAGAGCGTGTGCCCGGGGTTGCTTCTGTTGATATCTGGGGAGGCCTTCAAAGGGAAATACATGTCAATCTTCACCCTGATAAAATCAAGGCAATCGGCCTTCCTCTTGATTACGTACTCGCAAAAATAAGATCGGAGAATGTCGATGTGCCTGCCGGCACCATTGAGCGGGGAAACCTTGAGGTTCTGATCCGCATACCAGGAATATATACTGACCTGGAAGAACTGCGGAATACGGTTGTTGCTGTTCGCGAGGGTGTCCCAATCCAACTCAAGAAAATCGCAAGTGTTGAGGATTCCTGGCAGAGGGTCAGAAGGATCGTCCGGATTAACGGACAGCCCGGAGTTCGCCTGTCAATCAATAAACAATCGGGCAAGAACACTGTTGATATAGCCAGAAAAGTCTTTAGCGAGCTTGAGAGGATTAAACTGGATATCCCCCAAATCCAATTGACCCCAATCATAGATACTTCAAAATACATTCAAGACTCGATCAGAAGTGTAGGCTCAGCAGCTCTTTATGGAGGAATTTTAGCGGTACTGGTGCTGTTTCTATTCCTGCGCAACGTGCGCAGCATAACTATTATCGCCACTGCTATACCTATTTCTATTATCGCTACCTTTGCTCTTATATATTTCGGCGGATTTACATTGAACATCATGACTCTTGGGGGCCTTGCGCTTGGCATAGGCATGCTGGTCGATAATGCAATTGTCGTCTTGGAGAACACCTATCGCCTCCAGGAGGCAGGGAATTCTCCGCTAAAAGCAGCAATTAACGGAAGTGCGGAAGTTACATCTGCCATCATTGCCAGCACTCTCACTACTATGGCGGTTTTTCTACCAATGGTTTTTCTCCGCGGCATGGCAGGCATCATGTTCAAGCAGCTTGCTTATGTAGTGAGTTTTGCACTCCTTTGTTCATTGGCAGTTGCCCTTACTCTTGTACCGATGCTTTCGAATAAAATCCTGCGGATGATAAAAATTCAAACATCAACCGGCAAGACACTAAAACACAAAATCGATATAACCGGCAAACAATTCTTTACTCGAATGGAGAACAGTTACAAAAATCTGCTCCATTATGCCTTAAATCACCGTGGACTTGTCCTGGGGATAGCGGCTTTACTTCTCATCGGAAGTTTGGCTCTCATAGGGCTTGTTGGAACTGAGTTTATGCCTGCCGCAGACGAAGGGGAAGTGCGAGTTAGCGCCGAGATGGATGTGGGGACGCGAGTGGGAGTCGTGGATGAAAAGTTTAAAATTATCACATCCCTCGTAAAGGAAGAAATTCCCGAAATCAAAAGCATGGTGGAAAGCATGGGAGGATCAGGCTGGCGGGGAGGCGCCCATAGAGGAAGTATCAGGATTTCTCTCAAGCCTGAATCCGAACGGTCAAGGTCGAGTGAAGAGATTGCTGACACCCTTCGGCGTAAGCTTCTCAATATTCCGGGAGTTGTAATTCGCACGCGGGCCGGGCAAGGACTCTTCCTTTTGCGTCGTATGGGAACGAGTGATGCAGAAAGGATACAAGTCGAGATACGAGGCTATGACCTTGAAACCGCCAATTTACTCGCCGAACAGGTGAAAACTGGTGTTGAGAATATTGAAGGTGTTACCGACGCCCGGTTGAGCCGGGAAACCGGCACTCCGGAGGAACTCATCATCATTGACCGGCAGAAGGCTGCAGACATGAAGGTTACAGTCTCTCAAATTGCCCGTACTCTTCAAACAATACTGACCGGAACCCATGCCAGCAACTATCGTGAGGGTGGAAGAGAGTACTGGATTCGCGTCAAAGTCAAGGATTCAGAACATCTGACCCTCGATGATATCCTGGACATAACTCTAACCAATGCAGACGGACAGCCAGTTGTTTTGCGCAACGTAGTGGATGTTCGTCCCCGAGAAGGGCCGGTTCGAATCCAACGCAAAGATCAAGAGCGCATTATCACAGTCTATGCTGATATCAGCGGACGGGATATGGGATCTGTTCTTGCTGACGCCCGCCAGAGCCTTCGATCAATTCCGGTACCAAGGGATTTCAGCATAATATTTGCCGGTGATTATGAAGAACAGAAAGAGGCCTTCCGTGAGCTTCTGCTGAGTCTCACCTTGGCTCTGTTGCTGGTTTACATGATAATGGCATCCCTGTATGAATCGATTATTGACCCTTTCGTTGTGATGTTCTCGGTGCCTTTAGCTGCCATCGGCGTAATCCTGATGTTATTTTTTACCAAAACAACGTTCAACATCCAGTCATACATAGGATGCATCATGCTGGGAGGGATCGTGGTTAACAATGCCATCTTGCTCGTGGACCATACCAATCTCCTCAGACGGCGTGATGGAATGCCCATGAAGGAAGCTATCGAAGAAGCCGGCCGGCGGCGCCTGCGCCCGATCCTGATGACAGCCATGACAACAATCATGGCACTTCTCCCGTTGGCATTGGGTCTTAGTGCCGGGGGATCTGCGCAAGCGCCTTTGGCCAGGGCCGTAATCGGAGGATTGATAAGTTCGACACTAATTACTCTAGTAATCGTGCCAGTTGTTTATTCTATCTTCGAAGCAAAGCTGAGGAAAAAGAAAGCCTGAAAAGGAAGATCTTAGAACTCTGTCTTCATTTATAAAAAGAAAATGACTTTGAAATCAAGACTCAATGCTCTATACTTCGTCCAAGCATGAAAACTAGGACAAAATTCTCTCTGCCTATTATAATTATTCCCTGCATCCTTTTTATTTTTACGCTATTTTCTTTTTCTCAGGAAAACAAAGATGATTATCATGTAAAAATTCCAGAATTCACATCTCCACCCAAAATAGACGGCAAACTGGAAAACCCACTCTGGGAGAAGGGCATTATCCTTGACACCTTCACTCAATTCGAACCGCAAGAAGGAGCCAGCCCCTCTGAAAATACTG
>CAYTBG010000052.1:0-17124 GCA_964435925.1 uncultured Eubacteriales bacterium
GAAGGGGAGCAAGGCGATATCCCCACAACCTTTTAGTTGCTTTTTAAATTTATTTTTTTTATTCTTTAGCTTGCAATGGTCGAAGCATATTCTGAAATTTTAATTCCAGAACTTCCTTTATACAAAAAAGGGAAAGTCCGTGAAGTCTATGAGATAAAAGACAAGCTCCTTATAGTCGCTTCGGACCGCATTTCTGCTTTTGATTATGTTCTTCCTTCGCTCATTCCCGATAAGGGAAAAATTTTGACACAGCTTTCCAAGTTTTGGTTTGATTTCACCTCACTCGTTTGCCCCAACCATTTGCTGACTGACGAGATAGATGAGTTTCCTCCCGTGCTCCTCAAGCATAAGGAAATCCTGAAGAAAAGATCTATGCTGGTGCACAAGACAGAGGTGATTCCTGTAGAATGCGTTGTCCGAGGATATCTCTCCGGTTCAGGATGGAAAGATTATAAAGCCACAGGGAAGATTAGCGGTGTCAAAGTTCCTCCTGGCCTGAGAGAAGCCGACAGGCTGGACGAGATAATTTTTACTCCTGCTACAAAGGCTGAAGAGGGACATGATCAAAACATATCTTTTAAGGAGATGCAAAAGCTGGTTGAACCTGAACTTGCCAATAAGGTTAAAAAAGTGAGCTTGGAGCTCTTCCAGAAAGCCTCCTTTCATGCTCTCTCTAAGGGAATTATTATTGCCGACACAAAGTTCGAATTCGGGCTTTTAAAAGATGAGCTCATCCTTATTGACGAAATTTTCACTCCAGATTCTTCTCGATTCTGGCCTTTGGCCAGTTACTCTCCTGGCCAGTCCCCGCCCAGCCTGGATAAGCAATTTGTTCGTGATTACCTGGAGAGTACAGACTGGGACAAAGAATCTCCACCCCCTCCTTTACCCCAGTCCATTATCGAACAGACATCGAAAAGATATCTGGAAATTTATAGCCTTTTAACAGGAAAGAATGAATTATAATGCAAGGGCAAGTCGATCTGCATATTCATTCCAATAAAAGTAGCGACGGCAGCCTTTCTCCTTTTCATATTGTCCAGCTCGCAAGAGAGAATAACCTGGAAGCTATTTCTATTACCGATCATGATACAGTTGCCGCTTATCCTCAAGCTTTGCAGTTCGGCGAAGAAGCAGGCGTTGAGGTTATCCCCGGCATTGAGCTTACAACTCTCTTCGGCGGCCGCGAGTTTCATCTTCTTCTTCCCTTTGTAAACTGGAAGAAGAAAATTATTTTAAAACTTATCGCTCAGGCTTCTAAAAAAAGGATTAAAGAGGCTAAGGAGCGCGTTCGTAAGCTTCAGGAAATCGGGTTTGAAATTAGCTGGAAAGAGATAGTCAAAGATTCAAAGTCCAGTCCTCCCTTAGGAGTGACAATTGCCCAGATTTTGCTTCGCAAGGCTGAAAGAAAAAAAACTCCCGCATTAATGAAATATTTTAACGAAAAAAATCGACTCCTTGCCCCTTATCTTTTTTATGAAGATTATTTCGTAAAGGGTAAACCAGCGTGGATTCCCAAGCGAAATCTGAGTTTGTTGGATGTTCTCAAGGTTGCTCCCGAGACAGAAGGTGTTCCTGTTCTTGCTCATCCTGGGGCATATTTTCAGAAGACTTCCAGAGAAGATCTCGCAATTCTGAAAGAAAGCGGGCTTGAAGGGCTAGAGGTTTACACTTTTTACCATGATCCTTCCCAAACAGAACTTTACAAGAAGATTGCCGAAGAACTGGATCTTGTTCCCGTAGCTGGGTCTGATTTTCATGGAAAAATAAAACCTCACATTGCTTTTGGTTCTATGAAAGAGGGGCAATACTGGATGGTAGAGGAGTTGAGAAAAAGAAAGAAGTGAACTAGCGTGAACTGGATTGATGTTATTTTGATCAGCGTTTTGGCTTTGACCTCTATCCTGGGCGCAATTAAAGGACTTGTGAAGCAGGTTTTTGGCCTTCTTGCAGGGATAATTGGATTGATTTTGGCTCTTGGTTTTTATTCCCAGGTCTCCTGGATTTATCTTCGGTTTGTCTCTAACGAAGTCCTGGCTAATTTTTTGGGTTTTTTAACCATATTCTTGGTTGTGCTCTGCCTGGGATGGATTTCTTCATATTGTCTCTCTAAGTTTATAAAAGGCCCCTTAAAACTCCTTAATAATATTTTAGGAGGGGGTCTAGGGCTCCTAAAAGGGATTCTCATCTGTGGTGTTGTTGTTTTTGCTCTACTGGTGTTTCCCATAAGCAAAAAGGCCTTGAAAGAATCTGTGCTTTCCCCTGTTTGTCTCCAGATGACCAGGGCTATGATCAGCCTTATCCCTCAGGAGCTTAAGGAAAAATTCAAAGAAGCTTATCAAGAAATTACAAGAAGGGTGGAAAAAGATGGAAAAAAAATCTGACAAATTCAATATCCATCAGAAACTGGAGATTGTAATCGATGAAATGGTGGAAAAAGAACTGTCTCTGAAAGATGCGCTGAAAGAATTCGAAAAAATCTACATCGAGAAAGCTGCGAAAATATACAAGGAGAATATGACTAAAATGGCAAACGCTCTGGGAGTTCACCGCAACACTCTTCGTAACCGAGTCAAATCTTTAAAAATTCTAAAGAAAAGTTAGCACTCTTAGCAGGAGAGTGCTAATTTTTTCACTTTTTTCTTGACAAAAAAGGGGAACTCGAGCTAATATTAATAATCTCCCAGAAAATCTGCTAATAAAATAATTCATATTAAGGAGGTTTAAATGAAGGTTATACCTTTACACGACAGAGTTCTTCTAAAGAGGTTAGAAGAGCAGGAAATAAAGAAGGGTGGAATAATCATTCCCGACACTGCCAAAGAGAAACCCCAAGAAGCAGAAGTAATAGAAGTGGGGAAAGGCCGTGTGACAGAAGACGGAAAAGTTATTCCCCTTGATGTTAAGAAGGGTGATAAGGTTCTCATTGGAAAATTCAGTGGGACTGAAGTGACTATAGGTGATACTGAGCATATTATCGTTCGAGAAGAAGAGATTTTAGCTAAAGTCACCTAATTTTTGCGAGAAGGAGAAAAAAATGGCAAAACAAATTACACTCGGTGAAGATGCCAGACAGGCACTAAAAAGGGGCGTCGATATCTTAAGCAACCTGGTTAAAGAAACGCTAGGCCCCAGGGGAAAAAATGTTGTTTTGGATAAGAAATTCGGTTCCCCAACCAGTACCAAGGACGGTGTAACCGTGGCCAAGGAAATTGAGCTCAAGGATCCCCTGGAGAACATGGGAGCCCAGCTGGTAAAAGAGGTTGCTTCCAAAACTTCAGATGTTGCCGGGGACGGAACGACGACGGCAACTGTTTTAGCTCAGAGGATCTTTTCAGGGGGATTGAAGTATGTCACAGCCGGTGCTAATCCTAATTTAATCAAGAAAGGAATGGACCAAGCGGTAGAAGAAGTTGTAAAAGAATTGAAAAAGCTAAGCCGGGATGTGAGCGGTGAAATGGTTGCCCAAGTCGGGGCTATTTCAGCCAATAATGATGAATCTGTGGGCAAAATCATTGCTGAAGCGATGGATAAGGTTGGAAAAGACGGTGTGATAACCGTGGAAGAGGCTAGAGGATTGGAAACGACAATGGAAGTTGTAGAAGGGATGCAGTTTGACCGCGGCTATCTCTCTCCTTATTTCATTACCGATCCTGATAGGATGGAATGCGTCTTGGAGAACCCTGTTATTCTTCTCCATGAAAAGAAAATCAGCAACCTGAGAGAGTTTCTGCCTCTTCTTGAAAACGTGGCCAAAACGGGAAATCCCTTGTTGGTCATTGCTGAGGAAGTTGAGGGTGAGGCCCTGGCAACTCTAGTGGTCAACAAGCTCAAAGGCACTTTTCAGTGCTCTTCTGTAAAGGCCCCTGGATTTGGTGATAGACGGAAAGCTATGCTGGAGGATATTGCCATTTTATGTGGAGGAAAAGTTATTACTGAAGATATCGGTGTGAAGCTTGAAAATGTCGGTATTGATTGGCTGGGTAACGCTAAAAAAGTGGTTATTGACAAAGATAACACTACGATTGTTGAGGGTGGAGGAAAAAAGGAAGATGTCCAGGCCCGCATCAAACAGATCAGGACTCAGATTGAAGACACAACTTCTGATTATGATAAGGAGAAGCTTCAGGAAAGACTGGCCAAATTGGTAGGAGGAGTTGCCCTGATTAAAGTTGGTGCCGCCACTGAGACTGAGCTTAAAGAGAAAAAAGCGAGAGTCGAAGATGCCATGCATGCCACCAAGGCCGCAGTTGAGGAAGGGGTTGTGCCTGGAGGAGGAGTTGCTCTTTTAAGATGCCAAAAGGTCCTGGAGGGATTAAAGCTTGAGGATGACATGGCGATCGGTGTCAATATTATAAAGAGAGCCTTAGAAGAGCCTCTCCGTCAAATCGCTGACAATGCAGGTCATGAAGGCTCTATTACCGTTGAGAAAGCGAAAGGTAAGGAGCAGAACGTAGGATTCAACGCTCTTACCGAGAAATTTGAAGATTTAATCAAATCTGGTGTTCTGGATCCGAAAAAAGTTGTCCGGATATCCCTGCAAAATGCTGCAAGCATCGCTGGAATACTCTTGACCACAGAGGGATTGATATATGATATTCCTGAAGAGGAGAAAGGGCCTAAGTATCCGCCACCACCCGGCGATATGTATTAAATCCTAAAGGAATCCAAGAGGCCCTGGGCATCTGCGCAGGGCCTTTCTTTTTTTTGGCACTTTTCTATGGTATATAAACATAGTGATCAAATATTTTGACCGCTACATCATCAAAGAGATAGTCCCTCCTTTTTTTATTGGCCTTCTTATCTACACTTTTGTTCTCTTAATGAACCAGATTCTTCAGCTCTCTGAAATTTTTATAACCAGAGGAGTCGCTTTTAAGGCAGCGGTTACAATTTTCATCCATCTTGTCCCTTCTGTTCTGGCCTTTACAGTGCCTATGGCTGTTCTGATGGGAGTCCTGGGTGGCCTTAGCCGCCTTTCATCTGACTCGGAAATCATGGCTTTTAAAACCTTAGGGATTAGCTATAAAAGGCTTCTCCGCCCGGTTCTGATCTTTTCTCTCTGTGGGTGGCTGTTTACTTCTTATTTGGCTCTCTATCTTGCGCCTCACTCCAACTACAAGCTGATTCAGACACTTTATCAAACTATCCTGACAAAGGTTCAGTTTAAGATTAATCCTCGGGAATTCAATGAATCCATCTCCAATACGGTTATTTTTATCCAGGGTATAACTCAAGAGAAAGAATGGGAGAATATTTTTGTCTATTTTTCCAACCTGCCAGAAGAGCCAAGAGTTATATCAGCCAAGAAGGGAAAGCTTAACTTCTATCCAGAAAGGAAAAGAGCTGTCCTTGAACTTTTCGATGGAACTCTCCATTCCTACCCTCTCTCCGATCCAGATAAATATGGAGTGACATCTTTCGAGAAAATTGAAGAAGAAATCAATGTGGAGAACCTTTTCACTTCCTTCTCCGAGAAAAAGCGGGTGAGAGAGAAGGATATCGGAGAGTTATTCAAAGATATAAAAACCATCAAACAGGATTTAGCCAAGCTTAGGATAGAAGAGGGAGTAACAACTGAAAAAGAGTATGATTCCTCACGAAGATGGAAGGACTATATTTCTTATTGGATTGAGATTCATAAGAAATTTGCCCTTCCTTTCGTCTGTTTAATTTTCGGAATTTTAGGTCTTCCTCTAGGTGCTTCAACACGCAAAGGAGGGAGAACCAGTGGCTTCACGATAAGTTTGGGAATAATTTTAGTTTATTATGTCCTGATCACAACAGGAGAAGAGATGGCTATAAATGGAAAGCTCTCTCCTTTGCTTGGAATATGGGGGCCAAACATTCTGCTGCTCCTTATTGGCTTTTATCTATTCCTCAAGTCGCTAAAAGAATCTAAACTCTTTGCTGGATTATTCCGTTTTTTCAGGAGAAGAAAGGAAGAGGAGTCTTTTCCAAAGAAAAGGATATTTTCCCGAAACTGGCCTCGTCTTCCCCTTCGCTTTCCCAATATCTTGGATCGCTACACCCTTAGAAAATACTTGGCTATTTTTTTGTTTGTCTTTTTTAGTCTTCTGTTAATCTTTGTAATTGTTACTTTTATTGACCGGATAGATAATATCCATAAGCATAATAAACCCCTCATGCTCCTCTTTGAATATATTCGTTACAGAATCCCAGAGTTTATTCATTATATTCTTCCTGTTGCAGCTTTAACCACAACCCTTTTATCCTTGGGGCTTTTAACTAAATTCAATGAAATCACGGCCATGAAAGCTTGCGGCATAAGCCTTTATCGCATTACTCTCCCTGTCGTTCTTATGGCAGTTTTAGTGAGCTTTCTTTCATTTTATCTTCAGGAAAATATTCTCCCTAATTCCAACAAGAAAGTGGAAGAGATTTGGGACAAGATCAATGATGTTGCTCCAAGGAGTTACAGCTACTTGGATCGCCGCTGGGTTTTGAGTAAAGAGAAAAACAGAATTTACCATTACAACTACTTTGACCGAGAAAAATCTATCTTCAGTCAGCTCTCGATTTATGATTTCGATCCCTCAACATGGTCTTTTCAAAGAAGAACTTATTCTGAGAGAGGTTATTTAAGTGGGGGGCATCTTTCATTGGTAAATTGCTGGTATAGAGACTTTGTCAATGGCAGGCCCACAAAGTTCGAAAAAAGTGAGAAAATGGATTTATCGGTGGTAGAAGATAGAAGCTATTTTCTGAAGGAACGGAAAGTGCCAGAGCAGATGAGTTATACAGAACTCGGGCAGTATATAGAAGAGCTCGAAGAGCGGGATTTTGATACGGTGAGGTTTAAGGTTGATTTGAACTATAAAGTGTCTTTTCCTCTTGCCAGTTTAGTCATGACCCTCCTCGGGATTCCTTTTGCTTTTTCTATGGGAAAGCGAGGAGCTCTGGTTGGCATAGGCATGAGCATTGTTATTGCCATGATCTATTGGGGTGGGATAGGAATTTTCAAGAGTATTGGTTATCTTGGTTATCTGAATGCTTTTTTGGCTGCCTGGGGGGCGAACCTTATTTTCGGATTAATAGGACTCTATCTCCTTTTTACCTTAAGGACATAAGTCGATAATGGGTGACCCCGGGGATGAATTTACATTTTGTATTTGCCGAAGTTTTCGGGTTTTAATCCTTCCAGCCACTTCTTGAGTTTTTCTGAGTCTTCCAGATTATCGTCGAATTTTAGACTGTGAGCTTTTTTCACAACTTCATTTTCCACAAATATGGGTGCCTCTACCCGGAGGGCTAAAGCAATGGCATCAGAAGGGCGGGAATCAATAGTCATAGTCTGATCTTTGTTGCGGCAATGGATCTGGGCAAAAAAAGTATTGTCCTTGACATCGTTGACTACGATCTTATCGATGGAAATATTGATTTTATCCAGAAAGCTCTTTAGAAGATCGTGGGTCATAGGTCGAGGTGTGGATATGTTTTCTATTTTTAGGGCAATGGCGTTAGCTTCAAATACTCCGATCCAGATCGGAAGCATGCGTTCGCTATTGAGGTCTTCAAGCACAACAATATGCATTTTAGATATGGGGTCAACAACAAGCCCTTTTATTTTCATTTCAATTTCCATCGTTCGTTCCTCGCTTATCGTGTAATATAAGATTTAGTGGGGGTGTTGTCAAGAAAACCAGAAATAGAGCGAAGTTATTTTTCAATCATTTTTTCTAATTGAAGATAGTTTATGGCAGACCCTGGGACGTCCTTAACAGCAAGAGAAATGATATAATGACCTGGATCAACGTACATTTCAGCGAGGTATGGGTAACTTTTATTAACGGCAATCTCATAGTCTTCAGCAGGTATTTTTATTTCTTGAGTCAATTCATGACAAGGGGATATACGACCTTCTGAATCCATTAGGGCAATGTATACCTTAATTTGTCCGATATAATCATCTTTTCGAGGATATAATGCTATGTTTTTTATGGGTACAAAGACCTTTAAAGTCAGACGAAGCTTATTCGATCCGGGCATTGGTTCCACAGGCATGATTTGGACCATAACATTCATAGGATTGTACTGGCGCTTGAGGTGCAGCCGCGAAAAAACACTCTCTTTAACTTTCTCCTCTTGAGAAATTCGCACATATCCCTGCCGAACACGAACCTTATATTTTTCCTTGATTCCAGCTAATTTAACCTTAATAGAGTGGTATTTATTATCCTCACGGTGAGGAGATTTATATCCAAGGGAATAGTAAAACTGAAGGTCGTTCTCTATTCTCTCTAGCCCTGATTCGATATCATTGGTATTCAGGATGGCAAGACCTCCCGTCTCACGGGCCATAAGCTTAAGAGCATCATTCTTTACTCTTGATCCTGCCTTCATCATGCCAGAGCCTCGAGAATAAATATTCCATCCTGCTTCCTTATCGGGGGAGAGAATCATGCTCTCTAATCCCTGGGCATTGATGGGGTAAAGCGAGATCTCATTAGCATTGCATCTTGCTGCCAGTTCTTTGAAAAATCTAGTTGCATCATAGTTCATTGCTTCGGACCTTGCGTTTCCTCTCGGGAAGGCTTGATCGAGGAAAGCAAAGACTTCCTCACCTGGATTTATAGGCAACCCATCGCTGACATAAATCAGTATTTTTTTTCCCTCGATTCCCACTAAATAATTTAGAAAAGCATTCATAGATTTCAGGGAGTATAAAAGGTCATTTTGTTCATCTTCAACGTAATTCCTGGCAATGCCCAATGCTCTCTCATAACTTTCAAATCTATCAATTCCACTAGCTTCCGTAACCATTCTGTTTAGCTCTTTTCTCATATCTTCTTTGGTTCTTATTCGTAAAAGGGATTGGCCAGAGCGCCCTTTTATCTGATTTATAGCTTGGATAAGTTGCCATTCGTTCGAGGTGAATTCCTGTACGATTTCAAGTTTTTGATCAAGACAAACGACCATTCCCTGGTTATTATTATCAGTTGAAAAGTTATTTCGAATAAATGATTCTAATTTTTTTATACTCCAATTTCTGTTTAAAGGATGGAGATGCCAGTTATCGAGATAAATGATTATTTTATTCCAGAACTGTGGAGATTTTTTAGGTAAAGGCGCAGCGGGTACTAAAAGTTTTTTCTTCTCTCTATCAGGCGCAGATAGATAAATCTCCATTCCCTTGACCTCATAAAAATTAGTCAGCTTCTGGAGTAAACTATCTTCATAGATTTCAAAATTTTCCGGCTTAAGATCTGTAATTCTCTTTCCTGCTTTATCAGTCACAACAACGTCAACATTAGTAATAATTACTTCCACTTCATAGGCAGGCTTGGGTATTTCTTCTTTTTTTTGTTGCTGAAAATTCTTCTTTGCTTCCTGGGATAAAGTATACGAGCCCAAGAAAAGGAGGGTTAAACTGCTAATGACAGCGTAAAAGATTAATTTTTTAATTGTCATTTTTCTAAATTTTATAAAAATTCAAAAATAAAAGATAAAGCCGCTTGAGATCGCATAGCCTGTTCCGTGCGCTGTGGGGAATCTTCTTCGCTTCTTGCCGTGATAATTTCAATAATGTAACTTTGCGCTAAAGCCCTTTTAAAAAAAATTCATTTATTATTTGCGGAAAAGCAATTTCAATAAGAATTTTATCACAATTAAAAGAACTAAGCTAAAAAAAAGAGGCTGGCACCTATTTCAAGCGCCAGCCTCTTCTTACTTCGATTTCAGGTCAGAATCTGATTCTGGCTCCGAGGTACAATCTCAAGGGCATAAGGATTTCTGTTGTCTCTTGATAATCATATTTTGGATCATTACGGGCATACATGAGATCAATAGGTGCCTGATTATTGGTGATATTGTAAACATCGAGGAACAAATCAAGAACAGCAATATCTTTTAGCCTTATTCCGTAGTTGAACTTCAAATCAATTTGATAATAATTTTGAGTTTTCTCTTGTCCGGTCTTTACATACTGATCGTTACCCAACGGCCAATTGTAATAAATGTCGTAAGGCCCAGGATAAAAGTTAAAAGACTCAGTGTACTTCATTCCTGAATTCCAGTAGAAAAGTGCTCCGATATCCAAGCCAAAAGGAGTTCTATAGGTGCCGAAGATCTTAACCTTATGAGGAATGGTTCCAGGAGTAGGTCCCCACATCCAATCGTTTCTTGGATCAAGAGAAATAAAATCGCCCTGAAGGTCTGCGTTTCCATCAGACTGGGTGTTTCCAACAGCGTGCTTGAATGAATACTGACCAACTATGAAAGAGCCGTTTCCGAACCGGTTTGAGACTTCAAAGTCAAGGCCATAGACATCTCTTTTACCTCCGTAGAGGTTAGCGAGGAAATAATTGATATTTGGACCCGGACCTGTTGATGGATAGCCAAAATCCTCATAAGTGAGAGCGAGATCTTCATATGCTGCTGGCATATTTAGAACATAAGTAAACAGATCGTAATCTTCAATGATGTTGCGGTCTCCGCGATAATAGCCCTGACTCCTAATGACCAGTCCATCACCTAAATCAATTTCATGGGTTAGGGAAAATTCTCTGGAAAAACTATCCTTTGTACTTGGAGTCCAGACAGCATCTCTCTGTTTTTCTCCTCCACGTATACGAAAAGTGTACCAGTCGTTATTAAGCCAGATCTGCTCTTCGCGAACTTGTCCAGTAAGGTTTCCAGCAAAGTGGATCATACCAAATGGTATGGGATCTGAGAAGTGTCCGTAGAAGGCTGTTAACTTGTGGGTCCCTCTTCCGCCAATATTCCAGACCAATCCTATTCTGGGCAGAAATACAGTATCCAAATGAAGAATAGTCTCACCCTTTGAGTCTTTGGTATGGTGATTTTCGATTCGGAGTCCTGCATTGAGAGTAAAGTAATCATTGATTTTCCAGTCATCCATGAGATATCCATGCCAGCGCTGGGCTCGAACCTTATTAGGACCTTTTGCGGACTGATAAGTTCTCATGAAGTTCACTCCTTTGTCGCCCATAGCAGTCATGGTTGCTGCTCTCAACTCATAGTTACTCACAACGCCATCTGCATTTGCATCAAGGGCAACAGCAGTTGCATCCCAGTGAGCGTTAATCCAAGGAAGAAGCCGTTCATCGAATTCGCTATTAGGCATAATGCCTACATCATAAAGTTCTCCAAGAGTAGCTCCCGTTAGAAGAGGATCTAAGGAAGTGCGCCTTTCTCCTAAGGGGTAAAAATCGTCGTCCTTATCATATTCATTGGAGTACATTATACCTGCTTTGATCCGCATCTTGCCTAAAAACATTTCAGCATTTAAACTGAACTGATCCCTTGTGTTTTTATTATCCGAACCTAAATAATAACTTCCAAACATGTAGTTCTCAATAGTGGGGTACTCATCAGGCATGAACCAAAGCGTGTCTTCAACGCCTGCCTCTGGATAGCGGGGTCCACGCTCAAATCCCCACCAGTAATGCCCGTAGCGAGCATCTACAATGAGGTTCTCTCCAAAGACCCTCTGATAATAGCCGCTGTAGGTACCCATATTGTAGTCGTCTAACCACTGACGGGTTTTGATTATGGTATTATCACGGGAGCCCTCTGTAGTATAATCATCCAAGAAATACAGAAAAGTAAATGAATCATTAGGAGTCAACTTGAATGAGAGTTTGCCAAAAAGCCCTGTTCTGCTCTGTTCATAGTTCACTTCCTCTCGGATCGAAGAAGCAGATTCTGAAAGTTGGAAGTCTTTTGAATTGTTTCGGTATTGGCCTGAAAGAAAAAACCAAATCTTATCCTTGAACACGGGTCCACCAAAAGTCGCAGCAGTATCATATTTGTTATCTTTGAATCCCTCGAGCATTGTGGGATCATCAGCATCATCGTGTGCACTCCCTCCGAATTTCATGAATAAACCTTCGGGCTGGAAATAAAAGTTTGCAGAGCCTGAAAATCTGTTTCCTCCTGACTTGGTCACGATGTTTCCGACAACACCTTTACCTCCTCCGTATTCAGCCGGGACACCAGAAGTCATAAGCTCCTGCTCCTGGATGACCTCGTTGTTAAAGGTCATCAGGGCTCTTTGAGCTGCCAATCCGGTGATGTTCACTCCGTCCAGGAAAAACATATTATCACGGGAGCCACGTTTGCCTCCTCCTCTTACGTTTATCGCTCCTTGGGCTCCTCGGTCATAATAATTTAAACCGCCTTTACCAGTTGGATCCTGAGATGTATCTCTGCCCCCAGAATTGGGAACCATATTGACGCCTGCAGCTAACTGCAGATATCCGACAAAATCACGAGCTATAGGCAGCGACTCGACCGTCTCATGGGTAACATACTCAGCTATGACAGATTTTGTTGTATCAACCGCAGGAGAGACAGCAACAACGGTAATGGCTTCCTCAACTACTGCGGGACTCAACTCGACCTGAACAAGGGTCTGTCTATCTAGAGAGATAAAAATTTCTCTTGAAGTTTTTTCTTGGAATCCTGCAATGCTTGATTTAAGTTCATAAGTTCCCGGAGTCAGATTAACAAACAAAGCTTCTCCATCCACCCCTGAGATTAAGGTTCTTGCTCCCATCATGGCTGGGCTTGAGAGAGTTAAGGAAACACCGGGTAGAACATTACCATCATCGTCAAGGACTATGATTTTGAGAGTTCCCTTTTCGGCGGAGTATGCAGCTGAGGCAATCATAAGGATGGATAACAAAATTAACAAGGTTTTGAATCTTTTTTTCATACTGTTTTTTTCTCCTTTCCCAAATTTTTTGGGAAAATTTTTGGCTCTGTCCTCCCAGTCGGTATCTGAAAGCGAGCCAAATTAACCATTGCCCTGGAATTAAAACTTCATAATGAAGTTATTAACACCAAACTTTTAACCATCTTGTTTGAATTGTCTGTTTGATTCTCACCTCCTTTTACTAAGGATCTCAGCCCAAAAAATAAGAGGCTGTTTGAAACTCGCAAAACCAAAAGCCTCAAACAGCCTCTTTTATTTAAGTGAGCTGTTATGCAGCAAATCTATGTTTTGTTCTATATCATTTTCTATTTTGTCATTTAAATAGAGCAAAAAACATGCCAATTAGAATATAAATTTTATCTTATTGATTAAATTGAAGTTATGGAAATTGCGCGGGTATAATTCATTTTATAAAATTCATTTTATTGAATATAAATATTCAAAAAATTGAATTTCTTGCCCTATCCTTCTATTTTATATTCTCTAGCATCTTTTTAGCTAAGGCTGCTTTTTCAGATTCAGGCGCCAATTCAATAACTTTTTTTAAATTCTTTTTTGCTTCCTCCAAGTCACCCTTGTTAAGATATACTAAAGCTAGTTGATAATAACCGTTAACATACCTCGGATCCACAGCTAAACATTTTTCAAGATAATCAACAGCCATATCCAGCTGACGGTTTTTAAATAAGAGTATCCCGATATTATAAAATATGCTAGGGTCTTGCAGGCTCTTTTCGTCGAGCTGCTTGAAATACTTCATCCCTTCTTCAAGGTCTCTCTTTTCGAAATAGATAGCGCTAAGATTAATGAGTGTATCCTGTGATTGAGGCTCTTTTTCGAGCATTAGCTTAAAGGCCTCAATAGCATTTTCTATATCATTTAGCCTGTAATAGCAAAGCCCGATCTTATCATAAACCTGGTATAGGTCTTGATTCTCGGCCAAAACCTTTTGATATTCCTTTAAAGCTTCATCGTATTTCTTCTGCTGGTATAAGGCATCTCCTTTGATTAAAGGGGATTTAGGAATAGGGGTAAGTTTAACATCAATAGGGTGGTTCTTTTTTATTGCAGAGAGGGTAATATTAAAGTTTTGAGGCTCGTATCCTTCAGCCATAAAACCTATAGTCCATGCGCCGGAACGCATACTAGCTTTCCTCCATCTCCCTTTCTTATCAGTTGTTAATTCATGCTTTGTTCCGTCTTCAGAAAATATTAAAATCACCTTTGCCCCTTTAATGGGCTTGCCATCTTCTGATTTTACTGTGCCGCTTGCAATTGCAAAAAGCTGAGAATAGAGAAAGGTACTATTAATCATTAGTATTGCTAAGATAAACATTATCGTAACATTGATTATGGCAAATGGTTTTTTCATTACTCCTCCGCTTGTTTGATATTTATAAGAGTTCTTATTTGACTAATTATAACAATAAGAAATGCCAATCGCAAAATAAGAAAATCTGTACAAGCATCATTTATTCTGTGATGAGGATGTAATCATTCATAATGTAAGAGTATTGGGAGATGACCTCGCTCGCAAAAGATTTTTAACGCCATTCAAATTCTGCTCTTCTCAGCGGCTGCGTAACTCACCCATAAATGGGTTCAGACATACTCGCCGGTCCACTGCGTGGACTTCCCTCGAAGAACGTAATTTGAAGGCTAAATCTTCTAAGGTCGCTTCAGCCATCCCCAAATACTCTTATTAGATAATCACGGATTTAGAGATGCTTCCATATCTATCCGGAGAAAAGAGATGTTTTTTTAGTGTGGGGCTTGACTTAACGAAATTTTTAGAGATATAAGTTTAAAAAGCCCGGAAATTATGATTCACAAGGAACCTAGAAGAAGGAAATTATTCTTTAAACTGAACTTAAACAAACTTATTTGAAGGAGGTGTTTTATGAAAAGATTTATCTCAGTCATTACTCTTGTTATCTCAATAGTTGCTCCATGCTTCGGGGAAAGAATTATCGAGAAAGATTTAAACAGGCCGATCCATACTTACTCAATTGTGGCTCGAGACCCAGATACTGGGCAACTAGGAGTAGCAGTTCAATCGCATTGGTTTTCTGTAGGACCCCTTGTTCCCTGGGTAGAAGCAGGAGTTGGAGCAGTCGCCACTCAATCCTTTGTAGAAGCTTCCTATGGTCCTCTCGGATTGGATTTAATGAGAGCTGGAAAGAGTGCTCCTCAAGCCCTAAAAGCTCTCATTGAAATAGATCCGAAAAGAGAGGTGAGACAGGTAGCAATGATAGACAACCAAGGAAGGGTAGCAGTTCACACTGGGAACTCATGCATTAGTGAAGCAGGCCATTATAGAGGCAAACAATTTTCGGTTCAAGCTAATCTTATGCTTAAAAATACAGTTTGGAAGGCAATGGCTGAAGCTTATCAATCCGCAAAAGGCGATCTCATCGAGCGTTTATTGGCTGCCTTAGAAGCAGCCGAAAAAGAAGGAGGTGACATTCGGGGGCGTCAGTCAGTCGCAATTATTGTTGTTAGCGGACAACCTATCGGTCAATCCTGGCGAGATCGAATTATTGATCTACGCATTGAAGATCATCCTGACCCAATAGTAGAGTTAAAGCGTTTAGTAAAAGTTCATAGGGCTTATGAACACATGAATAGAGGAGATGAATATTTGGCTCAGGAAGATGTTGAGGGAGCTTTAAAGGAGTACAGCGCAGCGGAACAACTAGCTCCAGACAATGTGGAGATGGTCTTTTGGCACGCTGTTACACTTGCCAGTTTAGACCGAGTAGAGGAGTCTTTGCCGTTATTTAAGAAGGTGTTTAAAGCTGATTATAACTGGGCCATACTTTTGCCTCGCCTCCCTAAATCTGGCTTATTACCAGATAAACCAGAGCTTGTTAAGAAGATTTTGTCTGTTGCTCCAAAGAAAAAATAGGTTGCTGACAAATTAGATTGGAAATTAACTTAGGTCTCACTTTTTACACTTATAAAGCCCAGAGTAAATTATATTTATTCCCTTGCTCCTACTCCGTCAACTTTGTATCTTAAACTTTTACTGCTTTGCTGAAGGATCAACGGGCAACTGAGTCACTCTTTGTGATTTTTTTGATATTTTCTGCAAGACCAGCAAGGATCAGAACGTCTCTTTTTTTTATGATTTCATCCCCAGAGGGAAGAGTAATCGTTTGAGGTGGGTCCTTCCTTTTGATTAGCAGGACATCGGTTCGGTAGAGAGCCTTCAGGTTGAGTTCTTTCAAGCTTTTATTCCAGAAGGAATGAGGAGCATCTATCTCCATTATTCTGTATCCTTTTCCGATATCGATCGTTTTGGTCTCATGGGTAAACTTAAACTTCTGGACCAATCCAGAGGCAGCCTCTCTCTTTGAAATCTCATTGTTATAAGCTTCGATGACATCCATTCTTTTCACAACTCCAATAAGTTGTTTATCTTTCAACACAGCGATTTCAGCCACGTCTTCCCGGCCAAAGATTTCCATGGCTTGCTCAAGATTGTCCTCATAGTCAATCTGAATTCCAGGAACAGCAATGTCTTGAGCGATAACAAAAGAATCGAGGATGTCTTTTTGGAGGACAAGCTTTTTCAGTTGATTGAGGGAGAAACAGCCGACATGATTTTTGTCGGCATCGACAATCTGAAAGGAATGATGTTTTCCTCCGATAGCCTGGTCGATAATATTTCCCACATGCTCTGTGTTGAGAAACATCTGATAATCTTGGCTGATAAAATCCTTAACGAAGAGAGACCTTAATATATTCAATTCTCTCCCCTCTTTGAAGAGAATACCTCTGCGCTTGAGCTTCATGGTGTAGATTGATTCTTTATGGATGCCCACAGCTAAGAAAGAGGCGATGATAGAGGAGAGCATCAGAGGCAATATGATCTTATAGTCGCCGGTTAATTCAAAGATTATGATTATAGCTGTTATGGGAGCATGCGTTGCTGCTGCAACCACCGCTCCCATTCCTACCAGAGAAAAAGCACCAGGAGAAGAAATAGATGAGGGGAAATAATTGTGAAAAATTGATCCGATAAAATTTCCTGTCATTGCTCCCATAAAGAGGGAAGGGGCAAAAATTCCACCAGAACCGCCAGAGCCCAGGGTTAAAGACGTGCTCAGGATTTTCGCGAACATTAGGAGGAAAACAATCCAGAAACCTAACTTATTTTGCAGGCTGGCATCAATTGAGTCATATCCGACTCCGAATATATGAGGTAAGCCCAACCCGATTGCACCAACGAGGAGACCTCCGAGAGCCGGTTTTAGGAGAGGATGGAGATGGATTTTGTCAAATCTATCCTCAAAAAAATATAGAGACTTAATAAAAATTATAGCGACCGCACCGCTTACTATTCCCAACAGTATATAGGGACCTATCTCCCAAACACTGATGAGCGTATATTTAGGGACAGTAAAAGCTGAAAAATCGCC
>CAYTBG010000052.1:17224-19239 GCA_964435925.1 uncultured Eubacteriales bacterium
AGGTACCATGGCTGAGAAGAGACAGAAGAGATGAAGCTTTCTGCTCGCCAGAACTGGCTCTGGAAGAAACGAATCATGAGTTTAAACATGACCGAAGCAAGACCACCGATAACGCCGACAAGCACCGCTAAAAGTGTTAGGCGAATGTGCTCGCTGAATTCGTTTTTTCCAAAATCAATTTTCATTTTTGTAAGTTGCACTCATTAATACAAGTTCAGTAAAGGTTTTTACATTGTCATTGCCACGCCCTTCAGTCACTCGCAATAACATTTTATTTAATGTGTTTTTACTAGTTTCTAAAGAAGATCCGTTCCGCTGACTTTTCTTTCAGAAGAGCTTGAGCTGGGCCTGGGCTTCCTCTTCTAAAGTATCTTTCTCAAAAAGATTGATATCTCCAAAGCACCCGTCATGCCCGGGTACAATCTTCACCGCTCCTTTTCTCATCCGCTCTACCCCAAGACTGATTCTTTCTGGATGAATTCGTTTTAATTCCGCTGAGCTAACTTCTGTTAATATATTCTGTTCGTTCTCAAATTCATGTATGAAACTAAAATAGATATCCCAGACACTTTTACACGCGGCAGTTTTTTCGATGGCCTGGGCAATAATTTCATTTAAGGGAATGAGGCTTAAATAAGGAATTCTAAGGGGAGGAGAGTTTCCCTGGTCACGGTCCGCTAGCTCCTCAACTCTATGCATCACGCCGATGGTGATTTTTTTCCCGCATTTGGGGCAGATATTATTGTGCTGCAAGCTTTCCCTGGGAGAGAAGAGGATTCCGCACTTGCGGTGTCCGTCGTAGTGGTATTTTCCCTCTTCTGGAAAAAATTCAACTGTGTGGAGGAATTTATCAGGATTTTTGCTTTTTATCGCTTCTACTAGGCCTTTGTAGCTGAATTCTGTGTCGAAAACATTAGCCTCTCTGCCTATCTTGGAAGGAGAGTGGGCATCAGAGTTTGAGACTAAAGTGTACTTGTCGAGACAGGAGAGAAGACAGTTCATCGGAGGGTCAGAGGAGAGTCCTGTTTCCAGGGCAAAGATAAAAGGAGTCGTCTCTTCGAAACACTCCTCAATAGAATCAAAGCCAGAGTTAGCCCCAAAAAGAGAAAACCAGGGAGTCCAGATATGGGAAGGAATGACCACGCAATTCGGGCAATGATCGGAGACAATTTTAACAAACGCTTTAGCGTCCATGCCCAGGATTGGACGACCATCGGAGCGCAGGTTGCCCAGGCCGGAAAGCTTCTGGTTGATTTTGTCAACAGAGTCAAAATCTGGAGCGAGGAGGAGGATGTGAATTTTCCTTACTTTTCCTTTTTTAGAATAGATAAAGCTTATTTCTGTGGAGAGGATAAAGGAGACATCCTCAGGGGAAGGGTGGAGAGATTTCAGGTATTCATTATTCGAGGGGACGATATTTTTTAAACAAAAGAAGCCGTTTCCTTGCGATATGAGTTTCTGCTTGAGCAGAAATAGCCATTCTGGATGGGTAAAGTCGCCTGTGGCCAGAAGTCGTATTCCCTTTATCTTGGCCCAGTAGGCAAGGGTATCTAGAACCATCTCCCGGGAAGTAGCTCTTGAGAATTTGGAATGTATATGAAGGTCAGCTATGTACTTCATAGTAGCTAGGCTAAGTTTAAGAAATAAAGAATGACATTTCAAGAAAAAGAATAATTTAAAAAATATTCCATTTTGAGGAAGGGAAATACAAGGAAGCTGTCGAAGCCTACGAGAAGATTCTTGAACAGTTTGCCGATGTTCACATGATTAAAGAGCGTATCGGAAATTGTTATTTTTAACAGAAAAAATAGGACAAGATTGAAGAATTCAACCAAAATGTTTTGGAGAAAAGTCGCGGGGATACCTAGCCTGAATTATTCATAAAAAATGCCGATACTTTCTGCAATTACAGCAATATCAAAAAGATATCCTGATATTGCTGTAGATCCTGATAAACACTTATTCGAAAAGAAGCTATCTATATTAATCGGCATTTTTTCCCTGGTGGCGAGTCG
>CAYTBG010000053.1:0-2905 GCA_964435925.1 uncultured Eubacteriales bacterium
ACCACAGCCGCATACCCTGTGCCTCGCATCTGCGGCAAACTCGACCCGTGAATAATCCAGGTTGATTAGGATTTGATAATAAAAAAGGGGACAGGCTACTTTTTTAATAATCCCAAATAAATAAGGTGGGCTTGATAAATCAAACCCCTACAAAAAATCAAATCCCTACATACATGCGGGTTTTATAAATCAAGCACCTATAATCAAATCCCTGTATTCAACCTGTTTTTAATTGACTTATATTATTATATTCGTTATTTTTTAAGCTGCCTTGCTCATCGAGGTTATAAGAGTTGAGAAAAAAAAGAATCTTAAATAATAAATATGTCGGATAAAGAACAAATAGCATTCAAACATATTGCTATAGAGGGGATTCTTAAATCTGGGAAGACAAAATTAGCTAATATCTTATCCCAAAAAATTGGAGGTAAGGTCATTTTTGACAGGATCGAAAATCCTTATCTCAGAGATTTTTATAATGAAAAAGAAGGAGCTGCCTTTCTTGCCCAGCTTGTCTTTTTGGTGAACAGGTACTACCAGCAAGTAAGCCTTCTGCAGAGGGATTTGTTCGAAGAAAGGGTCATCTGTGATTACCTGTTTGAAAAAGATAAGATTTATGCCTACCAAACTCTCACTGATGATGAGCTTATTGTTTACGAAAGAATATACAGTTTGTTGCGGGAGAGAGTCGGCAAGCCTGATCTGGTAATTCATCTCCAGATTTCTTTACCGACCCTTTTGAAAAGTATTGACGAGGAAGGAAGTGATCTGGAGAAAAATATCTCAGAGAAATATTTAGAGGATGTCATTGAAGCCTTTGATTATTTTTTCTTCAATTACCAGGCTGCACCACTTTTAGTTGTGAAGGCAGATGGGTTGGATTTCGATCGGGAAGGAGATATAATAGATTTGCTAGATAAGATCAAGAAGATGAAAAAGAAATCTATGTACTATGTTCCTCTTGGCAAAGAAAATAAGCATTTGAAGAAATTGAAATAGACTTAAGATTTTTTCTTAAACAGAAGTCGTTCTGAACGGCTTTTTTAGACTTTACCTCAATCTTGCGTTTGAGGCGAGATGGGGAGAAAGGTATGATCATGCCTAACGAAAAAATCCAAAAAAAGACCATCCCTTTTATTCAAGCTAAAAAAGAGAAAAAAGAAAAAATTGTAGCCATAACAGCTTATGATTTTCCTGTTGCCAAAATTGTGGATCAATGTGGGATAGATTTGATCCTGGTAGGGGATTCACTAGGAATGGTTGTCTTAGGCTATAAAAACACCATTCCCGTTACCATGGAAGATATGATTCATCACACAAGACCAGTTGTTTTTGCTTCTAAAAGTGCCTTAGTTGTGGGAGATATGCCCTATTTTTCTTTCCACTTGTCTAACGAGGAATCGGTTTATAATGCTTCCCGGTTTCTCAAAGAAGCGGGTGCAAGTGCTGTCAAGATCGAAGGAGCATCCAAGAAAAGGCTAAAATTAGTTGAAGCTCTGGTCGAAGCGGAAATTCCGGTGATGGGACATGTTGGACTGACTCCTCAATCTATCTATCATTTTGGTCAATTCAAGGTGAAAGGAAAGGAAATCGATGAAGCCGAAAATATCGTCCAAGATGCTCTTAATCTGGAGAAAGCAGGCGTTTTTTCCGTTATCTTAGAGTGTATACCGATGGAATTGGCTCGGATCATAACTGAAAAGCTTAAAATTCCTACGATAGGGATAGGAGCTGGCCCCTATTGTGATGGTCAGATTCTTGTTTTCCATGATTTAGTGGGTTTTTCAAATGGATACCTGCCCAAATTTGTCAGGAAATATGTAGACATTCATGAAGTTATCAGCCGGGCTGTAAAAGGGTATATTGATGATGTCAAAAAAGGAAAATTTCCAGATAGCAACTACTCTTATCATTTTAAGTCAGAAAAACTTGATGAGCTAATCAAGAACGAGGATCAAAAGCGTGGAAAGAAGAAGAAGAAATGAAAATGATAAAATTCAAATTTTCTGGTTAATTTGCCACGCCCCGCGTAATGACAATTTATTGTATGATATTGCTACGCTTCGCTCGCAACGAGGGATTGCCACACTTCCTTCGGCCGATCGCAACGACAATTTTTTCATTAGATTGCTTCGCCCCTGCAGGGCTTGCAATGACATTTAACCACGCAATTTTGGCAGAAAACCAAGATTGAGAAAGCCATGAAAGTCATAAAAAAGATAGACGAGATGCGAAGTGCGGTTTCTGGTATAAAATCCCGGGGAATTAGGATCGGATTTGTTCCTACTATGGGCTATCTCCATGAAGGACATCTGAGTTTGGTGAGAGAGTCTCTTCGGAAAGCAGATGTTACTGTGGTGAGCATATTCGTCAATCCTGCCCAGTTCGGTCCGAGAGAAGATTTTAAAGAGTATCCACGGGATTTGAATCGGGATTCAGAAGTTTTGGAGAGAGAAGGAGTCGATTATTTGTTTGTGCCTGAATCAGATGAGATATATCCCCAAGGGCATAAGACATATGTCGAGGTTTACGATTTACAGGATAAGCTGTGTGGCCGCTCCCGTCCCGGTCATTTTCGGGGGGTCTGTACTGTAGTGCTGAAGCTATTCAATATTATCAATCCTGATATTTCATTTTTCGGGCAGAAAGATGCCCAGCAGGCAATTATCTTAAAAAGGATGGTTAAGGAACTTAATTTAGAGGTGATAATAGAGGTTTTACCTATAATAAGAGAAGAGGATGGTCTTGCCCTCAGTTCCCGCAATGAATACTTAACCCAAGAAGAGAGGAAAGCAGCTCTTGTTTTGTCGAAAAGTCTGAAAGAGGCTCAATCAATGATGGAAAAAGGGCAGAGAGACTCGGCAGTGATTATCAAAGAAATGAAAGAAATAATTGGCAGGGAGCC
>CAYTBG010000053.1:3005-19112 GCA_964435925.1 uncultured Eubacteriales bacterium
ACAGGTAGGGCATATCTCTGGAGGTTTCAATCCATAATGGATGTCATTACATACAAAACAACGCCAAAATTTTTTCATAAGATGAACTTTTTAAAGGTTACTTATAGAGTTGAATAATAGATTGCTGATTTAGCCTTTTTTGGCCATTTCCTGTTCCATTTCAGATTTTCTTGTGCAGTAATAACCATTCTTGAGGCTCATTTTTTGATAGACAGGGCACTTGGGACAATCACACCCTTTCTCTTCTGTGATTATTTTACTTTTTCCAACTAAAGGGTGACAGAAGCCCCATGTTGTTTCCTCAGCGACATAGGTCGGGCACGTCTTGCAGATGCACATATCTTTAACCATTGGGAGCTTCTCTTTCATTTCTTTGATCATTGCATCTGCTTCTTCCTCTGTTTTGCCCATTTTTTCCATGAGCATCTTTTTGACCATACCTTCTCGGCTCATTTTTTTCTTGGGAGCTTGGGCTCCCTCTTTTTGGCCAGAGGCAAAGCCAAATTCGGTCACCATCAGTCCTAAAAGACCACATCCACTCTTTTCGAAAAATTCTCTTCTTTTCATGGACAAATCCCTCCTTTTTTTATTTTATTTAATACGAAAAAATTCATCAATTGTCAAATATATTTGGTATTTGGGGTCAGGCCCCATTTCTTTACAGAGTTTTTAAGTAGGCTATTAGGTCAGCGATTTCTTGTTGAGAGAGAGAAACAAAAGAGGGCATGGCTAGAAAAGGTGTTTTAAGTTGCTTTTTGATATTCTCAATACTGGATGGTCTTTTGCTGAAGGGGAGCCTTTCCTTTTTCAATATGTTTTTTAGACCTGGACCATGTTTGTTTTCTTCCTTGTCTGCATAGTGACAAGAGAGGCATTTGCTTTTGAAGAGGGCAGCACCTTTTTCTGCGTTCCCTTGGTGCAAAGTTTGAGATGGCTCTGATATTTCTGAGGATTGGGCCTGTGTACTTAAAGTTCTTAAGAAGAAAAAGCCTGCTGAAGTGCTAAACACCACAAAACTCAAGACAAAGACGATCATCCCCATTATGGGAACAAATCTGAGAAATTGTTTATAATATTGTACAATGGAAATCTTTAAAATAAAAATAATAATAAGCGCTAAAGACAAAACTCCGTGCAGGACAGCTCTTGTCGAGATCTGATCTCCAACCATGGCCCAGTATTTTAGACAGAAATAGCTTATCAATAAGAGCAGGCCGGCAAAAACAAAACCAGCGACTCTGTGCATTTTTCTTAAGAGTTGGGCGCTGACTTTCCTTTCTGCCTTTCCCATTAGACTTAACATAGTTATGACTGCAATAATTGCAGCGAAAATAAAAAATACAGCGAGGATTGACTTAATCATAAATAAAGACATGAATTTTTCCTCTTCTTAGGTTAAATGTGTTTGTCTATTTTTGAATAAAATTTCGATTTACAAGAGAATTCGCGGGACAATCAGTTAGGGCTCTTCTATCCTGCGAGCAAATTGAGACTTTAACTTTGAGAAGCTTTTTCTTTATTCGGCAGCACCAATTTCACAGTAGTACATCTTGTCCAGTCTATAATCCGAGGCCAGTGGACATGCTCCGCATAGGCATCCGTTTTTTGCTAAATCGCAACTACTCTTTCCTTTTGCACAGAAAAAGCCTTCCATTTTGTCTTTCATGCACTGATCATGAGATGGGCATCCTCCGCAGATACATTTTTTCATATTTTCGGGGGTATCGGGAACTTTTGCCATTTTTTTCTCCTTATATTTTAGTTATTTTCCAGATATTTCCTCCAGACTTTTCTCCTTTTTTAAATCCAACCTCACCGTGGAGATCGGTGAAGTATAAGCCGTCGGGCCCAAAAGCCAGACCACAGACGCTTGCCGGACCTTGACCTGAGTAAACTACAAAATCATTCAAGTATGTGACATTGTCGCGTTCATCTATAACCATTTCAACGATTTTCTTGCCTTTATCTGTTCTTCCTTCATGATAGGCATGGCCGAACAGAGCCACAAAGAGATGATCCTTATAATCCGGTCCGAACTGGTCCTCAGCAAAATCAATAGCTGTAGGAGCCTGGGTATACCACCAGAAAAAAATCGAATTAGTCCTCATGGATTGGGGCCATCCATAATTTTCACCGGGAATAATCTTAGCGATCCTATCGTCTACTGCTGGTCCATTGTCCGAGATGTACAGATGATTGTCAGATTTTCTCCATGCTGCACCAAAAGGATTTCTCAAGCCTTTGGCGTAGATATAGCTTCCTGGTGTAGGATTATCCGAAGGAATTGAGCCGTCAGTATTCATCCGAAGGATTTTTCCTCTAAGGTCGTTATCATCTTGGGCTACATCTGGATCTATCATTCCGTCGCCAACATTGACATAAAACTTTCCATCGTGAATAGTCAATGCTTGCACTTGATGAGCAGCGTTGATTGATGGGATATTATCTATGATAGTTTCGGCTTTTTCTGCCTTTAGGCCGTCCTTGGTTGAGAATTTGACGAGTTTGTTCTTGAATGATTCGCCTTCCTTGTAGAGCATGGAGGCGAAGACGTCTCCATTTTCGTGAACAACAATACCGATCACACCTGATTCGCCCGTTCCTGGCATTGTGTAATTGGGATCGTAGTTAAGCAAGTTATCGGCAAATGTAAAGACATTTAATTCTTGTGTTATAACCTTAATACTCCCGTAGAGTTCAGTCACATAAAAGAAGGGTGCGGATTTTTGTGGTTTAGGTTTAGGCACAAAAGCCAGGTTGACTGGAAGGAGGAGGCCGGAAACAGCTTTTTCGATTTTAAAGGCATCTCTTATCTGCCAATTTTTGTTTTCAGGCATAAGCCTCCCCCTCAATTCTGTTTTTTCAGCCATGAGTGCCGAAGAAAATTAAATCTGAGTTTTATTCCCGTAAAGTTTTTATCTTTGTATTGAGTAGCGCTGTAAGAAATTAATATAAACTATCTATTTTGTCAAGTTTTTTTATAAACATTTTAAATTTTGTGCTCGGGGTTTTAAGAGGAGTATTCCTGCAATAAAGCTTATCAGGATATTATTGAGGACGGCCGGAACCTGGATTAGGATGGCAAAAATGATTCCCAGGAGCGTGGAGAGAGAAAGAGCAATCCTAATCCAAGCTGTAGTTGGGAGCTTCTTTGGTGATGATAACATCATGGACATGGCTTTCCCTGACTCCGGCTCCTGTAATTTTTATAAATTTTGCCTTTCTTTTGAGTTCTTGAATGGTTTTGCAGCCCGCATAACCCATTCCAGCCTTCAGTCCTTCAACCATCATTTGAATGATATGAGCAGCGTTGCCTTTATAGGGCACTCTGCCCTCTATTCCTTCTGGGGCAATCTTGGTTTCGCTTGAGACCAGATCCTGAAAATATCTATCCCGACTTCCTTCCTTCATGGCTTCTATTGACCCCATACCGCGATAAGTCTTATAAGAACGGCCTTGATAAATCACTACTTCCCCAGGAGATTCTTCCGTTCCGGCAAGGACGTTGCCAAGCATGACTGAACTTGCACCGGCAACAATAGCTTTGGTGGTATCCCCTGAAAACTTTACGCCTCCATCAGCGATAATCGGGATATTCTTTGCCTCTGCCACCTTGTAGACATCTGCTATGGCTGTGATCTGAGGAATTCCAGCCCCCGTGACAACTCTGGTTGTGCAAATAGAGCCCGGGCCAACTCCAACCTTTACTGCGTCCACTCCAAGTTCAACAAGCTCTTTAGCAGCTTCTGTTGTGCCGATATTTCCGGCTACAAGCTCTTGTTTAGGGAATTCCTTTTTTAGCATTTTTATTGTATCCATAACTCTCTTGGAATGCCCGTGGGCTGTATCTACAACCAGTACATCAAGCTTTGCCTCGATTAGAGCCTTGGCTCTTTCCAGGGTTTCAGCTGCCACGCCTACGGCGGCGCCAACCAGTAAGCGGCCAAATTTATCTTTTGAAGCATGAGGGTACTGAATTCTCTTGAGGATATCTTTGTAGGTGATCAATCCTTTAAGGGAAAAATTCTTATCCACCATCATGATCTTTTCGATTTTGTGTTTATGGAAGAGTTTCTCCGCTTCTTCAAGAGATGTTCCTAACGGCACGGTCACTAAATCCTTGGTCATGGCTTTTTCTATGGCCAGGTTGAGGCGTGTTTCAAACCTGATATCTCGGTTGGTTAAAATACCTACCAGTTTATTTTTTTCATCAGTTATAGGAAGCCCCGAGATTTTATATTTTTTCATAACTTCCTTGGCTTCAAATATTTTGTTATGAGGTCTCATCGTGATAGGATCAACAATCATTCCACTTTCGTAGCGCTTGACTTTGTCCACTTCTTCTGCCTGTTTATCCGCGGGCATGTTCCTGTGGATGACTCCCAGCCCTCCTTGCTGAGCTAAGGCGATTGCCATTTTTGATTCTGTGACAGTATCCATGGCTGAGCTGACAATCGGAATGGAGAGATTGATGTTCCGACTGAACTTTGTTTTTGTATCAACATGAGCGGGAATCGTACGAGACTTTGCAGGGAGAACAAGCACATCGTCAAAAGTTAGCCCTTCTTTCATTTTTTGATCTAACATTTTTTCCACCTCATTTTTTCTTTTTTTTCTTTTTTCTCTTTTTTGGAATTAAGGACCTTGCTTGTTTGACTCTTGCGGCTTGGGAGCCTTGAGGACGCTGGTAGTACAGAGGTTGTTCCCTTCTTTCTGGTACTTCTTCTTCTTTTACAGGTTGGAGAAGGAAAAGATAGCGGATGGATTCTTCTTCAATTCTATCCATCATTGCCTGAAACATATCGTAACTTTCTTTTTTGTATTCAATTAGAGGATCCTTTTGAGCATAGCCTCGAAGGCCAATCCCTTCCTTTAGATAATCCATAGCTAACAGATGATCTTTCCACTGGGAATCTAAGATCTGAAGCGTGATGATTCTCTCAAATTCCCTCATGCGGGCTTCGCCCATGATATCATCTTTCTCCTCATAAGTATCTTTTAGAGCCTTGGAAATTTTATCTATTAATTCCTGATAATTTATTGTATCCCAATCTATGTTTAATTTCTCAATGTCCAGACCAAATTGGCTGGCAATTGCATTCCTAAAGCCTTCTACGTCCCAATCTTCGGGGGACTTATCCTTATTCGTATGATTATCCATAATCCATTCGACAAGGGTGACGATCAATCCCTGGATAAATTCTTTCATGTTTTTTCCATGAAGAATATCTTTTCTCTGGTCGTAGATGCTCGCTCGCTGTTTGTTCATCACATCGTCGTATTCCAGGAGATGCTTTCGTATGGAAAAATTCTGCCCTTCCACCTGCTTTTGGGCTCTCTCGATGGCCCTGCTCACCATTTTGTGTTCGATGGGAACTCCCTCTGCCATTCCAATCCTGGACATCAAACCTGATATTCTGTCGCTGCCGAATATGCGCATCAGGTCATCCTCCAGAGATAGATAAAAGCGAGAGGAGCCGGGATCTCCCTGCCTTCCGGATCTTCCTCTAAGCTGATTATCGATTCTTCTGGCTTCATGTCGTTCAGTGCCAATAATATGGAGCCCGGTTAAATCAACGACTTTTTCATGTTCTTTTTGAACGATATCACTCACCTCTGCCAGGGCTCTTTCCCATTCCTCCTGAGAGGCTTTTGTGGGATCAATTCCTTTTTTCCTTAGATTCTCTGAAGCTAAATAATCTGGACTTCCTCCCAGGAGGATGTCCACACCTCGGCCTGCCATGTTGGTGGCGATCGTTACTGCTCCCATGCTTCCCGTCTGAGCAATGATCTGAGCTTCCATCTCATGATACTTTGCGTTTAAGACGTCATGCTTTATTCCTCTTTTTCTCAGGATTGAGCTCAGATGTTCTGAATTTTCAATGGAAATTGTGCCTACCAGTACAGGCCGGCCTTTTTTGTTGTTCTCGACGATTTCTTCAACAACAGCATTCCATTTTTCACTTTTGGCTCGGTATATCACATCCTGGTACTCATAGCGGAGAAGAGGTTTATTGGTGGGGATTTCCACTACATCCAGCTTATAGATGGACAGGAATTCCGTGGCTTCTGTTACTGCCGTGCCAGTCATACCAGCCAGTTTGTCATACAACCGAAAATAATTCTGAAAAGTAACGGAGGCTAAAGTTTGATACTCTTCCTCTATGCGCACTCTTTCTTTGGCCTCAAGGGCTTGGTGCAGACCATCGCTGTAACGTCGTCCTGGCATCAGACGACCGGTGAATTCATCCACGATTATCACTTTTCCGTCCTTGACCATGTAATCCACATCCTTTTTGAACAGGTGATGCGCTTTTAATGCCTGGTTTATATGATGGACCAAGTCCATGTGAACTAGGTCATACAGGTTAGGAACTTTGAGAAATTTTTCGGCCTCAGCCACACCGTCTTCTGTTAGAGTGGAGGTTCTTGTTTTTTCTTCTACCTGATAATGTTGGTTATTGCGAAGACGGCGGATGAAACTGTCCACACGGTAATAAAGAGAAGTCGACTCTTCTGTAGGACCCGATATGATGAGGGGAGTCCGGGCTTCATCAATGAGAATGCTGTCCACTTCGTCTACGATGGCATAGTTGTGTTTCCTCTGGACAAGATCGGAAAGACGGAATTTCATATTATCCCGCAAGTAGTCAAACCCGAATTCATTGTTGGTTCCGTAGGTGATATCTTTTCGGTAGGCCTTCTGTCTTTCCAATTCATCCATGTCGTGCTGAATCGTGCCTACTTCAAGACCGAGAAAATTAAAGATGGGGCCCATCCACTCGGTGTCTCTTTTGGCAAGATAATCGTTCACAGTGACGATATGAACGCCATTTCCTTCCAGCGCGTTCAGATAGGCAGGAAGCGTAGCAACCAGAGTCTTTCCTTCTCCTGTCTTCATCTCAGCTATTTTCCCCTGGTGAAGAACAACGCCGCCCATAAGCTGAACATCAAAGGGACGCATATTTACGGTCCTTTTACCGACTTCGCGGACGACTGCAAAAGCTTCGACGAGAAGGTCATCAAGAGTCGCTCCTTGCCCTAATTTTTCTTTAAATTCTGCTGTTTTCGCCCGAAGCTGATCGTCGCTTAGTTTTTGTATCTGAGGCTCGAGCTTGTTTATAGCAGCGACATAGGGTTGGAGCTTTTTCAGATCTCTTTTGTTTTTAGTGCCGAAAATTTTTCGTATCAGCAATTTATACATTTAAGTATTTTGTAACAGAAAGGCTTTCCCTTGTCAATTTAACGCGAGGGACGTTCCCCAAAGTGCCACTCTTTCATTCATCGATTTCATCAATGTAAAAAAAATATCAGCTAAGGATTCCAGTTTTAATATGAAAAAGATGGCACTTTGGGGAACGTGCCCAATATTGACAGGGAAAAAATAATCCTATATTTTTAACGAATCCAGAATGCCAAAAAAAGAATTTTCAGCTCTCAAGATGTCGAATAAAACAAGGAATATCCTCCTTCTCATTCTCGTTTTTTTATTTTTCTCTTTCGTGTATCAATATTTTGTGAAAAAAGATATGTCAGATTTTGGTGTTTGCTATCAAGGAGGAGAAAGAATTATTAATGGTGAAACCCTCTATCGAGTCTCAGATGGTCATCTTCAGTATAAATATTCTCCCGCTTCGGCTGTATTTTTTTCTTTATTTACTCTTTTCCCTTATGAAGTAGCTAAATACATCTGGTACTTATCAGAGCTTATCTTTTTATTCCTCAGTTTGTTTATATCTTATGATATTCTTCCTTCCAAGCAGAAGAAAAAAGGACTAGTCCTTATCTTTTCCTTTCTAGTTCTGGTCAAATTTATTGGCCGAGAAATAGAACTGGGGCAGGTAAATATTTTTATTTTTTTCCTGTTGATAATGATGGTTAAAGCTTTTCTTAATAAGAATGATGTAAAAGGAGGACTGTTTTTGGGTCTCTCTTTAATTTTTAAGCCCTACGGATTGGTATTTTTACCCTATTTCATCTTAAAAAAAAGGTTTAAGCCGATTGCTTCAGCATTTGGAACGGTTATCATCGGGCTTATCTTGCCTATGATTTTTTATGGCTTGAGAGGGAATATAGTTGTTTTAAGGGAGTGGCAAAAAACTTTATCTCAGTCTACTCCTGGCCTTATTGATCACTATGATAATGCTTCTATCTTTTCCCTTTTTTTAAAAATAGTGCCTGATGAGAGTAGAGAACTAGCATTTATATTCATTATTTGCTCTGGTCTACTAATCGCTTTTTCTTTTTTGTGGATGATGATCTTAGGGAAGAAGGAGAACATGAATAAGCCTGAAGTTCTTGAGTATTCGTTCTTATTCGTCTTAATTCCGCTTTTCTCTCCCTTAGCCTGGTATTATAATTACCTTTACTCCATTCTGGCTATCGTTTTTCTGATAAATTACATTGATAAATTTCCCAAGGTCCTGAAGTATTTATTAATAGCAAATCTTATTATTATTGGAGGAAGCCTTAGAGAAATATTGGGGAAAGATGCTTTTCGCTTTTACACTGGATATTCCCTGGTTGTGATAAGCTATTTGATAGTCCTTTTTCATCTTTTTTATTTAAGAGTTAAGATTACACTGGGCCAGCAAACCGGGACCAGACCTTTAAAACTTTTATAATTTAATTCTTCCTGATCCCCATTGATTTTTCCTTCAGTATAGTTTATTATCAATCGTAATAATCTTGAGAACGGTTCTCATTTAGAAATCAAGGAAAGGAAAGCTGTAGATTTAAAATGATCAGTTTGATACAGGCTCCGTCTGACACACCACTGAGAATTGCGGATGTTTTTGGTGGCCATGGAGTACGTAGAAAGCTTTTTGCTTTGGGTTTTCACAAGAGTGATATTATTGAATTGGATTCGAAAAGCATCCTTCGTGGTCCTGTTCTGATAAAAAATTTGACATCTGATACATCTGTTGCCTTAGGTAGGGGAATAGCTCAAAAAATTTTAGTTGAGATAATTGACGAAAGAAAATAGATTTCCAGATATCGTATTCATAGGACAGCCAAATTGTGGCAAAAGTACACTTTTTAATGCTATTGCTGGCCTGAAGGCGCAAACATCCAATTTTCCTGGCACAACGGTTAAACACACTCACAGTAAGGTCAATGTTGAGGGGAAACTTTTAAATATCATTGATCTGCCGGGGACCTACTCTTTGAATCCTTCTGATCCTGCTGAAAAAGTTGTTCTCACTCATTTGTTCCGGGAAAAGCCGGATTTAATCGTCAATGTTGTGGATGCTTCTATCCTTGGCCGAAGCCTTGAACTGACTCTGGAACTCATTGAATTAGAATACCCTGTTGTGGTTGCCTTGAATATGATTGATTTAGCAGAGAAAAAAGGCGTGGAGATCGATCCCAAAAAACTCGAGAACTTTCTCGGAATCCCTGTGATTCCGACTGTAGCTTCCCATGGCCGGGGGATAAAAGAGCTTCTGGATATTGCCCTGCAATCTCTGGAGAAAGGATTATCTGTTTCCCATATAAAATGGTCCCGGGATGTGGAAGATAAAATTGAAGAAATGGAAGATCATTTGCCCGAGGATTTTCCTATCGTCGGCAACAAAAGATTCACTGCCATAAACATGATAAGCTCCAGCAAACTTCTTTTTGATAAAGTGCTCAAGGACATAAATCCCCCCCTTAAGATGAACCTTGATAGAGTGAGGAGTGAGCTTGAGGCCATGCATAACTCTCCTGCTTATGAAGTCATTGCGGCTGAAAGGCATCACCTGGCCTTTAAAATTTTTGAAGAAAGCAGCCGTGTGATAAGGGGAAAAAAAATCAGCATGCTGGATAAAGTGGATGATGTCATCATGCATCCCTTTTTGGGGTATCTTATCCTTCTGGCAGTTTTTCTTGGCTTTTTCTTTATTATCTTTAATGTCGGAAGTCCGTTAGAGGAGCTTCTTCTTGGTCCCTTGGATAATTTTAGGAACTTCCTTTCGCTGAAGCTTGGTGCAGGTGTTGTTTTTTATTTAGTCGACGGTCTCCTTCAGGGCATAGGAGGAGGGGTGGCCATTGTATTGCCTTATTTTATTCCCCTTCTTTTTCTTATGTCTTTCCTGGAGGATGTGGGCTACCTGGCAAGAGCAGGTTTCCTGATGGATACATTTATGCACCGGATTGGACTTCACGGCAAGTCTATTTCTCCTTTTATTCTCGGTTTTGGCTGCAGTGTTCCGGCTATTGTTTCAACCCGGATCTTGGAATCCCGTAGGGATCGAATCGTCACCTCTCTGCTCATCCCATTTATTCCCTGTTCTGCCCGGACAACGATCATACTAGCTCTGGTTGGCTTTTACCTGGGTCCCTTCTGGGCTCTTGGTTTTTACCTGTTCAATATTCTTCTATTGAGTGTTCTTGGCCGGTTGATCACCTTATTTTTTAAGACTCCTTCTCCGGGATTGATTCTTGAGATTCCTTCTTTGAAGATGCCGTCGCTTAAAAATATGATGAGAAAGACATATTTTCAGCTCAAGTCTTTTCTTAAATTTGCCTGGCCTATCCTGATAGCTGGAAGTGTTATTTTGGGGCTGCTTCAGTATTTTAATTTTGATAAATTCGTAAACCTCGTCCTTTCTCCCCTGGTTGAAAAAGGGCTTGGCCTCCCTCAGGAACTCGGAGTGACTCTTGTGTTTGGTTTTTTAAGAAAAGAACTTTCTTTGATTATGATGCTTCAGGCCCTTGGAGTAAGCTACCAGGATTTGATGACCATAATTTCCAGGGAACAGCTTATCGTTTTCACTGTTTTTATAAACTTTTTTATACCTTGCGTTTCTACTGTGGCCATCCTTTGGAAAGAAGTAGGAAAGAGGGTGGCTTTTCTCTCGATGGGCCTAAACACAGGCGTGGCAGTAGTAATTAGCCTGCTTGTTAGATTGATTTTAGCAATATAAATTAGAATCTATCTCCTAAAGCCTTACTGATATGCTTAATTTTCAAGACCACTAAGATAAAACTGTAAGAAAACAAGAGCGTAAACTGGTCTTCATAGTTTAATTTATTCAATCCTTTTTATAATGTGCCATCCGTATTTACTGATTTCAGGGTGATACTCTGCAAGACCAATATCATTCACGCCAAGTTTAAAGCTTACATCACCAAAGGCTTTTACCATCCGGGCACGAGAGTACTCTTCTTTGCTTTTATCAGGAGGAATGCCAATATTTGACATTTTATAGATGCTTGGATGCTGATCATCAGTATATTCTTTAACCAGGGCATCAAAGTCTTCGCCGTTCTTTGCCCTCTCAAAAATTTCTTTTGCTAGTAATTCAGCCTCATCCCGATTACGGTTTAGATCTTCCTTCGGGATTGAACCTTTAAAGGCGATCAAAATGTGCTGGACAGTAACACGGTCAGGCTTCTTCTTGCAGAAAACGAAGATAGGCAATACACTTAGGAGCATAATACAAATTGCTTTTTTCATAATCACCTCGCAAAAAATGATTTGGGTCTCATCCTTGAAAAATCTTAATAGAATATAATATAAATCTATTTTCATCGTTCGCGGATCTTGAGTCATAAGCTTGTTTGTCAGATTAGTCTGGGGAAGTAGGATAGGAGTCTATTTTTCCCCCTCAAGGAAAACTGTTGCAACCGCATATTCTTTCAAGTGAGAGATGGAAACATGGGCTTCGTCAAAGGAAAATCTTTCCTTTGATTTTATCTCTAACTGAGGCTTTCCAGAGGGAAGGTTAAAAAGCTCAACTTCTTTCCAGCTTATCCTTCTTCCTATTGCCTTAAAAAAGGCCTCTTTGGCAGCAAAGCGGGCTGCTAAATGCTGGTATTTGTTCCTCTTTCCCAGACAATAACTGACTTCGCGGGAAGTGAAGATTCTCTCTAAAAATTTAGGATTTTTTTCCGCTATTTTTTTGACACGTTCCACTTCAATTATATCGATTCCGATTCCCTTTACCATATTGATCTCCCGATTTTATTGGATCTTGTGTATCGTATGTTTTATTAAGCATATATTATATTGTTTTGCACTTAAAGTTTTTCTTTTCATGATCTATTCAGGCTTGATGAATCAGACCTTTACTTGTTTAATTCGCTGAGGAGGGCTTGGGTGGTTTTTGTCCCGATTATCTTTGCTAAGTCCTCAGGTGCAGCCTTTTTTATCTCTTTTAGGTCTTTATATTTATCAAGTAAGGCGGCTTTCCTCTTTTTGCCTAAGCCTGGAATATTATCAAGCCGGGATTCGAAGCTTCTCTTTTCTCTTCTCAAGCGGTGGAAGGAAATAGCAAAACGGTGAGCTTCGTCTCTGATATTCTGGAAAAGCTTCAAGGCAGGTGAAGTTCTCTCTAAGCTTATGCCTTTCTTTCGATTAGGAGCGAAGATAATTTCTTCCTTTTTTGCCAGAGATACTACTGGTAGATGGCCCACTCCCAAATCTTCGAGGGCTCCTCTGGCTGCATTAAGCTGCCCTTTTCCTCCATCAACCAGAATCAAATCCGGAAAGTCTTTCTTTTCTTCCAGAATTCTTTTGTACCTTCTTCGGATGACTTCTTGAAGGCTGGCAACATCATTCGGTCCTGCCACAGTCTTGATTTTGTATTTTCTGTAATCGTTTTTCTGAGGCTGTCCATTCTCGAAGACGACCAGTGAGCCTACCGATTCTTCACCTCCAATATTGGAAATATCAAATCCCTCGATACGCTCAGGGATGGATTTTAAGTTAAAGATTTTTTTTATCTCCATCAGCGGTGTAAAGCCTTCATATTTTTTCCGCAACAGAATTTCAGCATTACTTATAGCAAGATCCACTAACTTTTTATTCTTTCCTTTCCGAGGGACGATGATTTCAATTTTTTCTCCCCTCAGGTTCGAGACCCTTTTTAAGATCCCGTCTTTTTCCTCTGGCGCGAACGGCAAAAGAATTTTATCCGGCATGCTCTTTCTGTGTTCATAAAATTTTTTTAGATAATTGGAGAGGATTTCTTTGTCAGCAATATCTTCCTTCTCCTGAAAAAATATATCCTCTGATTCAATAACTTTGCCTTTTCTCATGAAAAAAACATAAAGAGTTACGTTTTTATTTTCTCTTGAGTAACCAAAAATGTCCTTGTTTTCCATTCCTACTGAAATAAGCTTGGGTTTTGCTTTAATCTCCTCTATGGTGCGAATGATATCTCTCCAGTGCGCAGCTTGCTCAAATTCTTGACGAGCGGCAGCTTCCTGCATTTTCTTTTTTAGAATTTTCAATAATTTTTCTGTTCTTCCTTCAAGAAAGAGGAGAGCATTCTTGATACTCTCCCTGTAGTCTGATTCTGAGATGTATTCAACGCAAGGAGCTGAACATAGTTTTAGGTCATAATCAAGACAGGGTCTTTTCCTCTTTCCTGGAATAGCTTCCTGGCAGGTTCTCACCCCAAAATACTTAGCGCTGAGGTGAATTGTGTTTCGAGCCTGGTGAGCAGGACTGAAAGGGCCGAAATATTTAGCCCCGTCTTCCTCAACTCTCCGTGTTAAATATATTGCGGGGAATTTCTCCTGAAGCGTCAATTTCAGGTAAGGGAAGCTCTTATCGTCTTTGAGCCTGAGGTTGAACTTGGGCTGATGTTGACGGATGAAATTATTCTCGAGGAAAGCAGCTTCTTTCGCAGAGTCGGTGAGGATAAAATCGATTTCTTCGGTTTCAGAGAGAATTTTTTTTATTTTTGCATCAGAAGTCGGAAGAAAATAAGACCTGACTCTATCCTTTAGAGAACGTGCTTTCCCGATGTATATGACCTCGCCTCCTTTGTCTTTGAAAAAATAAATACCCGGCTTTTTTGGCAGGTTCTTGCTCTCTGATTTTAAGTCGCTCATAATCTCCAGTTTTTTTTGCGTCATGCCATAGTTTTTATAACTGAAGAAAGCTTAATGCCTCTTCATTTTAAGTTTATTATCATCATCATAAGTTTTTGAAATCAAGGCAGGCTTCGTGCCTTATCATAAACCTGTCTCTAATTCTCTTTTTTTCAGTCTCGTGAGCTCATCCCTCAATCGAGCTGCTTTTTCAAACTCCAGGTTTCTGGCCGCTTCTTTCATCAATTTTTCAAGGCTCTCCATTTTCTCTTTTCGTTTCTGAGGCGAAAAATATATATCTTTGTCTTCAGAAACTCGCGAGTAATCAATGTAATCTCTCTCGTAGATGCTGGTCAAGATTTCATCTATTCCTTTTTTTATGGAATGAGGAGTGATATTGTTTTTTTTGTTATATTCCTGTTGAAGTTTTCTCCTTCTGTTTGTCTCTGAGATGGCTCTTTTCATGGAGGTTGTCATGACATCTGCATACAGAATGGTTTTGCCCGCCACATTCCTGGCCGCCCGTCCAAAAGTCTGTATAAGTGAGCTTGTAGAACGGAGGAATCCCTCTTTGTCAGCATCCAGGATAGCGACCAGAGAGACTTCGGGTAAATCGAGTCCTTCCCTCAAGAGATTTATGCCTATTAGAGCATCAAATTTTCCTTTTCTGAGGTCTCTTAGTATTTTTACCCGGTCCAATGTATTAATTTCCGAATGGAGATAGCGAACTTTGAGTCCAAGCTCATGGTAATGACGCGAGAGGTTTTCAGCCATTTTCTTGGTCAATGTCGTCACCAACGTTCGTTCACTCTTTTTGGCTCTTTTTGTTATTTCGGCCATCAAATCATCGACCTGACCTTTGATAGAGCGGACCTCGATATCAGGATCTGTGAGTCCCGTAGGCCTAATGATTTGCTCAACAACCTTCTTTCCTGTTTTCTTAAGTTCGTAGGGGCCTGGGGTGGCCGAGACATAAAGGACTTGGTTCACTCTGTTTTTGAACTCTTCAAAATTAAGAGGCCGGTTGTCAAGAGCAGATGGCAGGCGAAAGCCATGCTCGATAAGTGTTTGCTTTCGGGAGCGATCGCCGTGGTACATTCCTCCAATCTGAGGTACGGTGACATGGGATTCATCAATGATGATCAGGAAATCAGGAGGAAAATAATCGAGAAGCGTATAGGGTGGCTCTCCAGGTTTTCGTCGGCTGAGATAGAGAGAATAATTTTCTATTCCAGGGCAATAGCCGAATTCTCTCAGCATCTCCAAATCATACAAAGTTCTTTCCTCAATTCTGTTTGCCTCGATAAATTTGCCCTTCTTGTTGAAGAAGGCGATTCTCTCCTCGAGCTCTTTTTCCACGCTGCGGATAGTGTAATCGAGAATGTCGGGAGGAGTGGAGAAGAAAGTTCTGGGATAGATGAGAATTTTATCAAAGGAATCTAAAGTTTTGCCAAGGAGAGGATCAATAGAGGAGATTTTTATGATTTTGCTTTCATTAAGTTCAATCCGGTAGGCGAACTCTTCATAGGAGGGAATAACTTCAATAACATCTCCTCTCACTCGAAAAGTTCCTCTTTTAAAATTGGTTTCTTCTCTTTCGTACTGTATATCGACGAGGTTTTTGAGAATGCTTTTCCGAGTTATATCCTGATTTTTTTCAAGGGTGAAGCTCATGGAATAGTAGGTTTCTGGTGAGCCAATGCCATAGATACAGGAGACAGAAGCGACAACAATAACGTCTCTTCTCTGGAAAAGAGAATTTGTTGCGCATAACCTGAGTCGGTCTATCTCATCATTGATTGTAGCTTCTTTTGCGATGAAAGTGTTAGTGGCTGGAATATAGGCTTCAGGCTGGTAATAGTCATAATAACTGACAAAGTATTCTACTGAATTCTCTGAGAAAAAGTGGCGAAATTCCTGGTAAAGTTGAGCAGCCAGGGTTTTGTTGTGGGAGATAACAAGAACAGGTCTTAAGGCTTTTTCGATGAGGTTGGCTATGGTAAAAGTTTTCCCCGACCCTGTGACTCCCATTAATACTTGATGTTTGGCTTTCTTTTCCAGACCTTCATAGAGTTCTTGGATAGCTTTTGTTTGATCTCCCTTGGGCTTGAAATCAGAAAAGAGCTTAAATTTCTTCATCAGCTCCATTATAGCAAAAATTGAAAGATTAGAGTTCGATCCTTCATTTTTTTATGCCGAAGACCAGGAATGATTGTTACGAGATGCAGGAAAGAGGTGAATTGATGATAATTTTTCAGGCTGCTGCGGTTATTGTTGATAGGAGAGGAGTTCTCGATTAGC
>CAYTBG010000054.1:0-18499 GCA_964435925.1 uncultured Eubacteriales bacterium
CAGAGAGTATACAACTATGTTTATTCGATCCTTAAAATTTTTGGGGGAACTCCAGTAAAATTGAAGTATTGACACGCCTTCTAAATCTGTATATTTTAATTCTGATTAATTTGAATTATTCATGAAACAGCATATTTTAAAAAGAACTCTGGGATATCAAGAAGATTCAAGGAAGGAATAATATGGGATTGTTTTCTTACTCTTCAATATATTTTAATAGAGCAAAATCTTGTATCTGTGAATGTTTTATAGCAAAACCTATGCTTTTCAATCCAAAATGTAAGGTAGGGGAAAAATGCTGAAAAAAACAATATTTTATCTAGCATTATATCCATCCAAATTGCCAAATTATACTACGACTCAATTAACTTCTCTTGTAGTTTTGAGGATTTTGATCGGTTGGCATTTTCTTTATGAGGGTATCGTTAAAGTGCTTAATCCTTATTGGTCTTCAGCTGGATTCCTCTTAGAGACAAAAGGGATCTTTTCAGGCCTGGCTACGTCGATAGTGGCAAGCCCCGCAGCCTTAGGAATAATTGACTTTTTAAATATGTGGGGATTGATTGTTATTGGATTGGGATTGATAGCAGGATGCTTGACTCGCATTGCAAGTATTTCCGGAATTGCTCTTTTGTTTTTATATTATGTTTTTAATCCTCCGTTTATCGGGTATACATTCTCAACTCCTGTCGAAGGAAGCTATCTAATCGTTAACAAGAACTTGATAGAGATGTGTGCTTTGTTTGTACTGACAATATTTCCTACAGGAACAATCATCGGATTAGACAGGTTGATTTTCATGAAAAAGAAACCTGAATAAAGAATTCTGAAAATATATTTTTGGAGGAATTCGAATGAACCAGAAAAAAAAGAAAAAATCCTCTAATAGGCCGGGCAAAAAGCCTGTCAAAAAGAAAAAGCTAGCTGATCAGGCAAGCAATAAGCTCGCCAAAAAAGAAAAAATGACTGGTAAGATAATCAAAAAGTCTACCAAAAAAGAAAAAATAATTGGCCGGGCGAGCAAAAAGGCTTCCAAAATAGAAGAGGCAAATGGTAAGGTGAGCAAAAAGACTTCCGAAAAAGAAAAGGTGAGTCTCGGGCGCAGGGATATTCTCAAAGGACTAGCGACAATTCCCGTGTTTGGTCCGTTTTTATACACCTTCTTAAAAAAGAAACTATCGGATGATTTCAAAAAAAAGGAAATCCTTGCGGAACTGGGTATAAGCAAGAAAGCACCCGCAGTTCTTCCCAAAACCACCCTGAAAAAGCCCAAGGAACTCATAAGGCTGGGAATCATCGGTTTCGGAGGCAGAGGCGAAGACCTCGTGCATGCTGCGGGCTTTTCTCATCCTGACTGGATAGAGAAAAAAAAGAAACAAGCCAAAGACAACAAACTGAATAAAGACTTAGAAACTTTTTTAACCCAAGAGGATTTGAATGTAGTCCTGACTGGAGTCTGCGATGTGTTCGATATCAGGGCGGAGAGAGGTATCGCCGCTTCCAAAAATGATATCAGGCCAGGTGGAGACTCTGGATTATTAAAGGGAGCAAGACGTTATATTCACTACCAGGATCTAATCCAGAGCAATGAGGTCGACGCTGTGATCATTGCAACTCCTGACCACTGGCATACTCAGATGACGATCGATGCCGTCAATGCAGGAAAACACGTTTACTGCGAGAAGTGCATGACCAGGACTATCGATGAAACATTTAAAATCACTGAGGCCGTCAAAAACAGCGGCAAGGTTTTCCAGTTAGGGCATCAAGGTCGACAGCAGGATAGTTATATCAAAGCCAAGCAAATTGCGGAAAAGAATATTCTCGGAAAAATTACCCTTGTTGAGACAACGACAAACCGCAACTCTCCTAACGGAGCCTGGGTTTATGAAATTCACGATGAAGGAAGCCCTGAAACAATCGACTGGGAGCAGTTTCAAGAAGCCGCGCCCAACAAAGTACCCTTCAGCCTGGAACGGTTTTTCCGCTGGCGCTGCTGGTTTGATTACGGAACAGGTCTCTCCGGTGATCTGTTATCGCATGAATATGATGCTGTTAATCAGATCCTGGAGCTTGGCATTCCTAAATCTGTAGTGGCTTCTGGCGGTATCTATTTTTTTCAAGACGGTCGTGATGTTCCTGATGTTTTCCAGGCTGTGTATGAATACCCTGACAGGGATTTGACGCTTATCTACAGCGCAACACTTGCCAACGGCAGAAACCGCGGGAAAATATTTATGGGCCATGACGCTTCAATGGAGGTCGGCTCCAGTCTGACAGTCACAGCTGACTGGGAATCGACGCGGTATAAAGAAAAAATTATGAACAATATCATAAACACTTCATTGCCGCTATTCACTTACCAACCTGGATTAAAAGGGATTGACACAGTCACTTCGGCAACAGAACAATATTTTGCTACTCGAGGACTAATGGATACCCTTAAGGGAGGAAGGAGAGTTAATACAACTCATCTCCATATCAAAGAATGGCTTGACTGTATCAGGAATGGCGGCCAAACGAGCTGCAATATAGACCGCGGCTTCGAAGAAGGGATAACATGCCACATGGCAACTATTTCCTATCTGGAAGGACGCAAAATAGAATGGGACCCCGTGAACAAGAAAATCGTTTAAGCCTATCTTGCTTTTTAAATATGAAAGTGAGAGGAATTCCGGACATCAATCAAGATAATTAATAGAAAAAAGCTACTGAATCATCACTGAAAGTGAGGCCAGCATGAACGTAAAATTACGTCTTGGCATGATGATGTTTTTGCAGTATGCAATCTGGGGAGCATGGGCTCCCGTACTTTCTGTCTATCTAAAGGAAACTCTTGGTTTCACTGGATTACAGTTTGGAGTCATCTACAGTTTGCTTCCTCTGGCTACAATAATCGCTCCCTTCATAAGTGGACAAATTGCAGACCGCTATTTCGCTTCCCAGAAAGTCGTTGGTTTTTTACAGCTTACAGGGGGTGCGTTGCTTGTTCTTGTCTCAAGTGTTACAGATTACAGAACCATGATGTGGTTGATGCTGTTCTACTGCCTCCTTTACGCTCCAACACTTGCCCTGACCAATTCCATCGCTTTTATAAATCTCAAGGATCCTGAAAGAGACTTCGGGATAATAAGAGTATGGGGAACGATCGGATGGATTGTAGCAGGTCTTGTGTTAATGGGATGGAGATTCACTTCCAAATCCTTTGAACCTATTGCCTTTGCAGGAGACACTTTTCTTCTGGCCGGTATCTTTTCTATAATTATGGGGATTCAGTCTTTCACCTTGCCTCATACTCCACCCAAGAAAGAAGCGGCAAAACCCTGGGCTTTCCTGGAAGCACTCAAGATGATGAAAGAAAAAAACTTCGCTGTCTTCATCATTATTGCTTTTGTGGTGGCTACTGAGCTTATGTTCTACTACATTCTGACAGCACCTTTTCTAACATCGGAAAAAATAGGCCTTTCGGATGCTGCTGTCCCCGGAGTCATGGTTATTGCTCAGGTGGCCGAGATTTTCGTCCTGGCGATTTTCCTTCCTTATCTTATAAAAAGAATTGGCATCGGAAACATCCTGGTTATTGGTGTATTGGCCTGGCCTGCCCGGTATATCATTTTCGCCATCGGTAAACCTTCTTGGCTTGTTATCGCCTCATTATCCCTTCATGGATTCTGTTTTGTTTTCTTTTTTGCTGCCGCATTTATTTACGCTGACATGGTTGCACCAAGAGATATCCGCCATTCAGCCCAAAGTTTTATAATCTTTGTGACATATGGAATTGGAAATTATATAGGAAGCCTTTTTGCCGGATGGATTCATGACCATTTTACGATTGAGGAAGTAACAAATTGGACAGCCGTTTTTCTCATCCCTTGTCTGTTGACTGTACTCTGTGCTCTTGCCTTTCTGTTTTTCTTTAAACCAAAACAAGCAACTGTTGCTACAGAACAGAGCTGAGTTATTAATATAAACGCAATAACAAGCTCAGGAATCTTCTTCGCTCCTCGCGGTGACACTGGAATAATTGCGTTTGTATTAATAGCCAGTTATGAATACCGAATTATGTGACCCGAGTTATCAGTTTGGAGTTTTTAGAAATATTAAATTTATTTCTTATTAGAAACTTATCATTCGGAAATCATGATTATTTGCTCAAACTCCGAACGTATGACACTTAATTCATACTATTTCTGTTAAAGGAGAAGAAGAAAATGGCAAAAAGAAAATTGGGCGTAGGGTTTGTAGGTGCAGGTTTTATTGCAAGATTTCACATCCGCTCGTGGCTGGGTGTCCGCGATGCGGATATTCTGGGGATAGTATCCAGAACAAAGGAGAAAGCTAATGAAGCCGCCGCCCTGGCCAGAAAGCTCAATGTTGGTAAGGCGAAGGCCTATAAGTCGATAACCGATATGGTGGCTGATCCCGCAATAGACGCTATCTGGATATGTGCGCCGAACTTTACGCGCCTTGAGAATATGGAGGAGATTGTTAACGCGCTGGAGAAAGGAAAAGGAGAATTAATCGGTGTCACCTGCGAAAAACCACTCGGAAGAAACGTGAAAGAAGCACGAGCGATGCTCGAGCTTGCTCAAAAAGCAGGGCTTCTGGATGGATATCTAGAAAATCAGGTTTTTGCGCCTGCTGTTGTTCGGGGAAAAGAGATTATTTGGACACGCGGGGCTGCCATATCAGGCCGTCCCTATCTTGCCCGGGCAGCAGAAGAACACAGTGGCCCTCATATGCCCTGGTTCTGGGAAGGCGAGCTTCAGGGTGGAGGAGTGCTCAATGACATGATGTGCCACTCTGTTGAAGAAGCCCGTTTCATGCTAACTCCTCCGGGTGCTGATAGAAACTCTCTCACGCCTGTTAAAATAAGTGCTCATACCTCATGCTTGAAATGGCAGAATCCCGATTATGCAAAAATTCTCTCTGATAACAGCAGCGGCAAAACTGACTACATCAACAGGCCCGCAGAAGACTTTGCCAGTTCTCTTGTGGAATACAGGGATGAAAATGGTGAGAAACTGATAGTCGAAACCACCACATCCTGGAGCTTTGTAGGGCCAGGGCTCCGTTTGAGCATGGAATTGCTGGGACCGGAATATTCCCTGTTGATTAACACTTTAGACTCTGGTTTAAAGGTCTTTTTTAGCCGGAATGTAAAGGGAACTGCTGGGGAAGACCTGGTGGAAAAACAAAATGCTGAGATGGGACTCATGCCAGTAGTAAGTGACGAAGAGAGCGAATACGGGTATATAGCGGAAAACCGCCACATGATTCAGTCCTTGCTGGAGGGCAAACGCCCCGAAGAAAACTTCTCTGATGGTGTTAATGTCACAGAGCTTCTGATGACAGCCTATATGAGCGCCGAGAAGGAGAAGACAATAGCTTTTCCACCTCCTGGCCTTGATTCATTTGTGCCGGCTGTTGCCAAAGGGGAATGGAACCCAAAGAAATCTTGATGATAATTGAAACCTCACTATTTAGACAGGAAGCATCATGAAAAAGAAACATTCCCAAATCCGTGATTGGAGAAGGTTTTGGGAAATAGCCTAGCTCCCTTCAGATTTTTAACGCCATTCTCCATTCGCTCTTCTCGGCGTCTGCGTAACTCGCTCCGCTCAGACATACTCGACGCCCTACTCCGTCGGGTTCCCTGCTTGGCGATGGCTGTATGGTGAAAAACCGTGAGAAAGGCTGAGCGGGCATGGTTGCTCTCCGGAGGAGAGGAGAGCGAAGCCTTGATCCGAGTTGCTTTTGACTCGCTGGGGCAAAAGCAACGTGTTTTTTTACCATGTAGCCTGAGCCTTTCTTCAATGGTCGCTGCAGATATTTCCCAAAACCTTTGTCCTGAACATAGGAACCAGTTATTACGCAAATGGAGGTACTTACTTATGAAAAAGAAATTATGTTTATTAATTGCCTTTGTGTTTATTATTACTATTTCATTCCAGGGTGAATTTCAGACAAAAAATGCTGGAAAGAAAATCAGGCAGTCAGATATATCAGACGTAAAAGAAGAAGTTGCAAAGACAAATTATGAGGAAGTAAGAATAAAAAAATTTCCGATCTCAATGCAGTGCTGGACATTCAGGAAGTTTACATTTTTTGAAACACTGAAAAAGGCAAAAGAGCTGGGCATAAATTATTTGCAGCCTTATCCAGGTCAGTTGCTCAGTCGTGATGTGCCCGGTGTTAAATTTGACCACAACCTCAGCGATGCTCTAATAAAAAAAGTAAAAAGCAAGTTAAAGGAACATGATATTTCCCTTGTCAGTTACGGGGTTGTAGGTTTTGATAACAATGAAGAAAGCATGCGGAAGGTGTTTGATTTTGCAAGAAAAATGGGCATTAGAACCATCGTCACCGAACCGGAGTTTGATAATTTCTCCCTAATTGAAAAGATGGTTCAGGAATACAACATAAATATTGCCATTCATAATCATCCCGAGCCTTCAAAATATGCACACCCCGAAACCGTTCTTGGCCGTGTTAAAGGGCTCGATGCACGCATCGGCTCATGCGCTGATACCGGACACTGGATGCGCGCCGGCCTTAAACCTGTGGAAGCACTCAGGCTTCTCGAAGGACGCATCCTGGATGTTCATCTAAAAGACCGGAATAAATTCGGCACAGAAGGAGCCTACGATGTTCCTTTTGGAAAGGGAATGGCAAATATCCAGAACATACTTGCAGAACTGACCTTGCAGAATTTTCACGGCTACCTTGCCATAGAACATGAAAATCCAGATGAAGTCGACAATCCCTCGCCTTCAATCAAAAAGGGTATCGAATACATAAAAAGCATAACCTACTATGAAGAGTATGAAGAGATACTGAAAAGGAGTCGTGGGAGATACTCCAAGCACGGCTGGAACCATTATGGACCAGGTTATTTTGAACTTGATGAGAAGACCGGAATACTGAAGGGGCAGGGAGGAATGGGCCTTTTCTGGTACAGCGCGAAAAACTATAAAGATTTCATCCTGGAACTGGACTATAAATGTGCGGATAAAACCACGAATTCCGGAATTTTTGTCAGAGTTCCTGATATACCGAAAAACGACGATTACATTTATCATTCCTTCGAAATTCAGATTAATGACGTCGACAAAGGAATTCATAGAACAGCTGCTGTATATGATGCAGAAGGACCTCGTGCTGATGCCTTCAAAGAGCCGGGTGAATGGAACCACTTCAAGATCACATTTAAAGGTAAAAACATCAAGGTAGAGTTGAACAACACAATAGTGATTGACTGGGATGCTGAACCGAGGGGAAAAGTCAGAGATTTTGCTGAAAAGGGGTATATTGGCCTGCAAAATCACGACAGCCGATCACCGGTTTATTTCAGAAATATTTTTGTAAAGGAATTAAGATAAATATCCACCAATTTCTTTCTGGAAGTATTTTTTTCCGCAAGAAGTAGACAATGACAAAATTATTTTTGCAAACGCCAGCAATGTTTTTGCTGAAAGATTCAAAAAAATCGCATGAAATTGAGGTAAATAATCATGGTCAAAATTGAAGGTGCTATTAAAGACATAGGGCGGCTTAAAAAATATCGCAAAAACGAACTGCTGTTCAGTGCTCAACAAAAAGCCAATGGTTTGTACTATGTCCAGTCTGGAGAAATTCGTGTTTTTAAGATGGATGAACAGGGAAGGGAAGTCGAGGTTGTCCGTCTTGAGCCTGGTGAGTTTTTAGGAGAAGCTATATTGTTTGTAGCTTCGGTATTCCCGTTTTTTGCCCAAGCAGTGAAGGATTCACAGGTTTTGTTTTTTGATAAGAATAGAATCTTTAAAAAAATAGACGAGGAACCCTCAATAGCTAAATTCTTTATAAATCTACTGGCCAGAAAATGCATCATTTTAAATAAAAGGATAGAAACCCTTGGTCTTCAAACAGTAAGACAGAGGCTGATACAATACTTGCTCTTAAACTGTTCATATGGACAACAATGTACGGTTGAATTAAGAACAAAAAAAGTAGAACTGGCAAAAATACTGGGCACAATAAGCGAAACAATATCAAGAAATCTTAAGCAGATGCAGGATGAAGGTCTTATTGAAGTAGAAGGTAACAAAATTCATGTAAAGGACTGCTCAAAACTACGATTAGAATTATCATCCTGAATTTTTTCTTCCCTAAAAAATCACAATCCTCTAAAAAAATAATATTTTGACTTAAGTCAAGGAATTTCTCTTGATTATTGCTTATCCTTATATGTAAAAAGAATCTCAAAACATAAGGAGAGATTAATATGATAAAGAGAAAAATCATTGAGATTGATAGAGATAAATGCGATGGGTGCGGACTATGTACTGAAGCCTGCGCAGAAGGCGCCCTTGTGCTGGACGAAGAAAACAAGGCTGTTCTGGCTAAGGAGATTTACTGTGATGGAATGGGAGCTTGTCTGGATGTCTGTCCTACAGATGCACTTAAAATAATAGAGAAAGAAGGTGAAGAGTATGATCCTGATGCTACTTACAAGCATGTCGTAAACACACGTGGGAAAGAAGCAGCAGAACATGTTCACGGGATAGATAAAGAAGAGATGAGAGAAGGAAAAAAAGAGAAGCCTAGAGCACCTGGTTTCCCAATGGGATGTCCGGGGAGTATGGCTCGGGATATCCAGAGAAATCCAGTGTCTAGCATAAACAATACAGCTGCGCGTGCAGGAATTGCACAATCGGACCCATCAGAATTAACCCAGTGGCCGATACAGCTTCACCTTGTTTCACCTTATGCTCCTTATTTTAAGGAAAGCGACCTTTTGATTGCGGCCGATTGTACTGCATTTGCCCTGGGAAATTTCCACAGTAACCTGTTAAAAGGAAAAAAATTAATAATTGCCTGCCCGAAGCTGGATGACACGACCGATTATGTTGAGAAGATAACTGAGATTTTAAAAAATAATACTATCTATTCATTGACAGTAGCTAACATGACCGTGCCCTGTTGTGCCGGTTTATACAACATCGTAGAGAAGGCAGTAGAGCTTTCTGGAGCTAAAATAAACATAAAAAAGACAGTAATCGGCTTAGATGGAGAAATTATTTCCTAAAATTTATTTCGGAGATCTTTTCTTCAAAGATAGTTGCTCTCAAAATCTTTTAATAATATTCTCCTCTTTGAAAATAAAGGGGACAGGTGTTTATGCTCAGTAATTAGGTAACACTTTCTGTAATGATATTGAAGATAAAAGTGTCATTGCGAGCGACCGAAGGGAGCGTGGCAATCTCATAAGATAAGAGGCTATTCTTATCTATATTTTGACTTCATCTCACTCTATGAGATTGCCACGCTCCGCCCGCAATGACATCATGAAAGTGTTACTGAATTATTGAGCTAGTACAACAGGCTCCTTCTTAATATGTTCTTTCCGCGAGTAGAAACTGTCCTCTTTTTTTCGGAAAAAGGAGCCTGTCCCCTTTATTATAGTTATTTTCCAGCACGTAACAATTTTGGAAATTTGGATAGACTATGATATTAATAATTTATTATGGAGGATATGATGAAAGCAACCAACCTTGAACTTACTCCCGAAGACATGCTGCAAATGGGAGAATCTGCAGTGAAGGCTGTTGTCGATCATATCATTAACTTACCTAGCGCGCCCCGCTCTAATCTGGAAAACAGCGCAGAAATCGTCAGATCTCTCCGCGAGCCTTCTCCTGAGAAAGGGACTGACTTTGAATCCTTGCTCTATTTTTTCATGAACAAGGTAATTCCTGTCTCTATCAACACCCCTCATCCAGCTTACCTGGGATATATCCCTGGAGGAGGCCTTTATCCCTCAGCAATCGCTGATTTCCTGGGAGCAGTCACCAATCGCTTCACCGGAGCCTGGTTTGCAGCGCCAGCCGCAGCAAGGCTTGAAGCTAATGTCCTGGAATGGTTTGCCCAATGGATTGGTTATCCCGAATCAGCACGCGGTATTTTAACGAGCGGTGGCTCTTTAGCCAATTTCAGCGGAGTGGTTGCTGCCAGAAAACATCTTTTAGGCGATGATATCAGCCGTGGAATTTTATACGCCTCCAATCAGACCCATCATAGTGTTATGAAAGTCGCCTTTCTAGCAGGTATTCCGGAGCGCAACATTCGTTTGCTGGATGTAGATAAGAATTTCCGGGCTATTCCCGATGAGTTTGAAAAGGCGATTAAAAAAGATGAGAAAAACGGGATGAAATCCTTTTTTCTTGTCGGTAATGCAGGCACAACTAACACTGGGGCTGTTGATCCTTTGTCTGAATTAGCGGATATCGCAACAAAATACGGGCTGTGGTACCACATTGACGCTGCCTATGGGGGTTTCTTCAATATATGTAAGGAAGGGAAAAAGATACTCAGAGGTCTTGAACGCTCTGATTCCATAGTGCTTGACCCTCACAAAGGACTATTTGTACCTTACGGCTCAGGCAGTCTGCTAGTAAAAGATGGTGAGCTTCTCAGGCGCGCCCATATACTAACCGCAGAGTACTTGCAGGATCACACGACACCTGAAAGAGAATTTAATGCCTCGGAATACTCTCCAGAATTATCACGTTCATACCGCGGCCTGCGTGTATGGTTGCCCTTGAAATTATTCGGTGTCAAGGCATTTCGGGAAAATCTCGCTGAAAAACTGCATTTGACTAAATGGATGTATCAACGTTTTTTGGAAGAACCAGGATTTGAGTGTGTGGCCGTACCTGACCTCTCCGTAATCGCCTTTCGCTATCATCCGCAAAAGGGTAATGTGGATACGTTCAATAGACAATTACTCGAAAAAATCGTTAAAAGCCAAAATCTTTTTCTCTCCAGTACGTTGCTGGATGGCGAATTCGTTATGCGCGTTTGTATTCTCAGCTTCAGGACCCATCAGCCTGAGGTAGAAGAAGCCTTTGAAATCATAAAAAATGCAGCAAAAAAACTTGAGATGGAATAAGATACATGTTGCATTAAATTCGACAAAAACCAGTCAATTTTGTGATTGTTAACATCTATATATTCTGCGGAAGAAAAACCACAATATTATAAGAGGAAAATAGGGAGGCAAAATTGCATATCTATATTATCTGCATCGTAATTTGTGCTGGAATTTTTATCATCAACGGAATAATGATACTCCGAGCAGCGAGGGAGGGTATAACTAGTGAGATTTATATACATGCTGGCTTTATTATTTTCTTTTCATTGTTAACGCTCGAATATACTCTCGGAAATGTTGGTGTATGGAATCGCTTTAATATTCCTTGGATAAAAACTGTTGGTAATATACTTTACATTCCATCAGCTTTTTTTGTTATATCATCTCTAATAAGCTTAAAGCATAAAGGTAAACCTCAAACCCGTGATTTCACTGCTAGCACTATTTTCATAAATACTGGGATATACGGTATTATTCGCCAGCCAATGACTTTGGGAATGGGAATATGGTCTATTGCTCTTGTTTTCGTTTTTCAGTCCTTTTTATCAATAATTCTTGGCGTATTATCATTTTTTTGTTTTTGGATATCAGCAAGGAAGGAAGCTGAGCATAACATAAGAAAATTTGGAGAGGTTTACAAGGAATATATGGAAAAAGTTACGATGTGGGACATTTTCATCGGATTAAAGAAGAAATGAGTTAGAAGGGGATCAGGCCTTGACTTTGGACATATTTGTATAGAAGCGGAGGTGGGCCTTGACTTTGGACAGATTTGCATTAGTATTGTCTTTTGATGTTCTTCTTTTCATTTTATATCCAGTCAATAAATGTCCTATGTCAAGGCATGACCTCATTTCTTTAGCAGGGTGAAAGGTAACTATAAATAGCAAAATATAATGATGCAAAACCTAATCCCATTTCAGTTTTTGCTATGAATCGTCGTGAATTTTTCTCATCAGCAGTTGGTATGGGCACATCAGTATTTCTTCTGAGCACACAACCTATTAGTCTTTTATTGAAAAGTGAAAGTTTGTTCAGGATTCAGGATAACGAATCAAGGACACGCGAAATTTTTTCTCAAATTATCAAGCGAGTGAAGAAAGAGGAGTGGGCAATGCTTCCAATTGGAAAATGCATGGGAAATATTGCCATGCTTCTGGTAGGAACAGAGTATGCTGGAGGAACGCTCGAAGGAGAAGGACCGGAAGCATGCAGAGTAGACCTCACAGGATTAGACTGCGTCACTTTTTTTGAAAACGTTTTGTGTATTTCAAGAATCTTGAAGAAAGACAAAACATCATTTGATGATTTTATGGCAGAACTTACCTTTACACGATATAGAGAGGGGATACTGACTGATTATACTTCACGCCTGCACTACACTTCTGACTGGATTTATGACAACGAGAAGAAAAAAGTAGTGAGGAATATCACAAAAGAAATCGGTGGAGAAGAATTTCCTTTTAAGGCCTCATTCATGTCAAAAAATCCGCACTTTTATCAGTCCTTGAAGGAATTTCCAGAATTTATAGAGACAATAGCTATGCTTGAAAAAGAAATAAATAAGCGCAAGCACTGGTATGTTCCCAAAAGTAAGATCAAGGAAGCGCAAAAACATATTCAAACAGGAGATATTATTGCCTTGGCAACAGATAAAGAAGGCCTGGATTATGGACATACAGGTCTTGCTTATCAAGATGAGAGAGGAAAAATGAGATTTCTACATGCTTCGCAAAGAAAGAAGAAAGTACTCCTGGATACAGAACTCTATGAATATATACAATCTATCGAGACACATGTTGGTATTACTATAGCAAGGCCATTAGAGGTTAAGCAGGTGAAGTAGGGAATAGGGACGATAAGTTTTGATCTGATTTTGCACTTCATACTCTAAAAATCTGCAGAATGATAATCCCTATGATTGCTGCCACAATAAGATAATAGGTCATCGGGATTAACGTTTTGCGGATGAGTAGGCCCTCCCTTCCCATAAGGCCGACAACTGCCGATGCGGCGACGACATTATGAACACAAATCATATTCCCGGCAGCGCCTCCCACAGCTTGAAGGGCAACAATTACACCCGGAACTGCGCCTATCTTGAGGGCAGTGACAAATTGAAAAAGGGAAAACATCATGTTGCTGAAGGTATTGCTTCCTGCAATAAAAGCTCCCATTGCTCCTATTACAGCGGCAAAGGCGGTCCAGCCTTTTCCCAATAAGACCGCTGCAGCACTGGCCAACACAACAGGCATCTTGTCCAATCCTCCGGAGACTCCACTGTTAATAAAAACCTTGACCATAGGCACTGCAAACCCGAGAGCGATAGCAGGACCGAGAAGCATTCTAAAAGAACGATTTGCAGCCTTCTTGACCTGTCTTTTCGACATCTTCTGAATGAGGATTGTCATAACAGTCACAACTAAAAATATAAAGCCAGGTAAATAGAAAGGTTGAAAACTAGTACTGATAGAAGTCTGGAAAATATTTGTCCACTTTATTGAAACAGAAGCCAGGATATTTTTTAGAAGAGGCCAGAGGCGGCTGAAAAGGAGAAGAAGCGCAACAAGAATATAGGGAAGCCATGCTTTAAAAATACTCATTTCCGATTTTAAAATTTGGGCACTGTCCCCTTGGTTTTTTCTTGTTTTTGGGGACTGTCCCCAATTTTTCTCCGATTCCGAATCATGCTTTTCCTCTATCTCTTGTCCAATCCAGTCTTGAGGCCATGTTTTCTTTGGCGGAAAGTCCCAGACCTTACTGGGCATAAGAAATCCTATCTTTGCCAGGGGGACAACGATTAAAAGCGCCAAAAGAGATCCCACCAGTGAAGGGAACTCAGGTCCCAGGAATACTCCAGTCAGGGTATAAGGAACTGTAAAACAGAGACCGGCAAAGAGGGAAAAAGGTAAAATGGAAAGGCCTTCCTTCCAACTTCTCTTTTGGCCGAAAAACCGGGTCATCATAATTACCAGGATTATGGGAATTAGAGTGCCGGTGATTCCGTGAATAATGGCTACTTTGCCTCCGATTGAATTCAAATAGGGAGCGAAATCTAAATTGTGTGTGTTCAAATAGTTTACGACTTCAACTTGCCCGCTTAACCCTGCGTTGACGCCGATCAGGATTGGAGTGCCAACCGCTCCGAAAGAAACGCAGGTACTCTGGATAATCAAGGATACCATTACAGCCGCCATAGCTGGAAAACCAATGGCCACTAACAGAGGGGCCGCCACAGCAGCAGGTGTCCCAAAGCCAGCAGAGCCTTCGATGAAAGAGCCGAACAGAAAAGCAATGATTATCGCTTGGGCACGGCGATCAGGGGAAATGAGGAACATGCTCTTCCTTATTGAGAAAATTGCGCCGCTTTCCTGCTGGAGATTCAAGAGAAGAATAGCCCCCAGGATAATATAAAGAATTGAGGCCGCTGTAAGCAGACCATCGATAGAAGCAGCAGCTAACTGAGAAAAAGGGGCTTTCCAGACTGTGAAAGCTAAGAAACAGGTAATAAGATAAGCAATAGGCATGGCTCTTGTTGCCGGCCATCTGAAATGAACTATAAGCCCGAATACTGAGATTATAGGCAAAAGAGCAAGAAGAGCTAAGATACCCAAGCTCATTCACAAAATCCTTTAATTAGCATCATCCTTGACTTTGTCTAATTCCTCGACTTTATAAATCAACCAGAACCTGATGTCAACAAATCTCGGCATTCTTAGTTTTGACATCTGAGTTATCCTGTGCTATAGCTTTTCTTTCTTCATTATAATTATATTATCTGAGTGAAGTCTTATAATTTCGTGGCAAACATTTAGTTTTCGATAAATAGAGACAGTGATGAAGGACAGTGCTAATGCAGAAAAAAATTCGGTCCCCTCAATATTGGCAGCTCTGAGATCATATGATGGATGCGAATTTGACGTAAGGCTAACAAGAGATAGAGTTTTGGTCCTTTACCACGATGCTAAGTACAATGGTCGGAGACTGCTCGAGACAGATTTCAAGGACCTTAAGGGAGTACAGGCTCTCCAAGAACTTATCGACCATCCTCAGGTGATAAAATCAATCAATGATAATGGCAAAACACTCTGGATAGAGACAAAAGAAGATACCACTTTAGGAAAGAAAAGAGACCCTGTCTATTGCCAGGAATTGGCTAGAAGTATTACAGACCAATTAAAAGACTCTGACCTGAAATCAGAAAATATCCGCATCATTTCTTTCAGTTCAGATATCTTAAAACATATAAGTGGTTTCCGCACCTGCAGGATAATCCCTTACATTTTTACTAGAGCTGATTCAATAATCCGATATTACAACCACAAGACAATCCTCCAGATGTTTAAATCGCTTCGACAATACATCCTGGATACCGAAAAAATGGGAATTGGTGGCCTTCTTTTCTATAGGCGGTATTTGCGCGGATTCTTCTCCCTTTTTCAGCCATCACTGAATAAGATCAACTTGATAGGAAAAGATGATTTTATATTGGGGACCGGTGTGGAAACATTCGAAGAAGAAAAATTCTTCAAGGATGTTGTTTGTGTAACTGATTATCGTGGAGAGCGAGAAGGCGGAAGAGGAAAGGATGCCGGACCTCTTATTTGCCACAGAGGATTATAATTTTTTATTATCAACAAAGCATTTGACACTGTTTGATAATGTTCTGGATTTTCAATAATAAAGGCATAATTCTTGTTTAGCCTTATTATATTGGGTAGATGATGAAAGGAATACTCAGGTTATTTAAAAAAAAGAAGCCAAAGTGGGCCTTAGTCCTTATGGGAGGAGGTTCAAGAGGACTGGCACACATAGGAATTCTTAATGTTCTCGAAAAAAATGGATTGACTCCGGATATTATCGTAGGGACATCCATGGGAGCTGTAATCGGAGGGCTTTTTGCATCTGGAATTTCTCCAACAAAATTGAAAGAGATAGCGAACGATTTTAATTTAAATAATTTTATCGAAAGGCCTAACCTTCCTTTTTTATCAAAAAAAAGCCAAATCAGTATTTTAGATTTCCTTATGCTCGAAAGTTACAAGAGCAGGCTTCTGAAGAAATTGGGACTCAATAGGGAAGATAAAATGGAGGCCTATTTAAGAAATCTAATAGGAGAAGTTTGCATAGAAGAGCTACCTGTGAAATTTGCATGTAATGCAGTTGATTTAATATCAGGAAGAGAGATTATTTTCGAAAATGGAAAACTCTATAAGGCTCTTCGGGCAACAATGTCTCTGCCGATCTTATTTGAACCAACAAAAATTGACGATATGTTACTCCTGGATGGAGGAGTTCTCAATAATGCACCGGTGGGAATAGCAAGAAATCTGGGTGCGCATAAGGTAATTCTTGTGGATGTACATAAAGATATAAAAGAAGTTCCAACAGAAGAAATAAAGAATACATTCCAACTTCTTCACAGGATGGTTGAGGCTATGGTGGCCTATACAACAGAAGATAAGATAAAAAGAGCGGATCTTGTAATAAGAGTTGATTTAGAAATGGATGCACTTGATTATTCTGACTGTTTAAGGATAGTGGAAACAGGAGAGAATATCGGCAACGAAAATATTGATAAAATCAAGAATTTTGCTTCTTAAAAACAGAATATTCTGTATAAAATTATGGCTAAGCCGAAGCCCTTCTCGCCAGTTAAACTTATCTGCGGGATTATTGCCTCCAAAGAAGCTTCTTTTAAAAAGGCAGAAGAACGCCTTGTTCGGCTTTATGGTTCTTTAGACATAACAAGTCCTTTAATCACCTTCAATTTTACAGATTATTATGAAAAACAGATGGGCAAGAATTTAAAAAGACAATTTTTAAGCTTTGCCAGCCTTATTTCACCTGAAAAATTAGGCGAGATAAAGCTTCGGACAAACGAATTCGAAGAAGAAATAAGAGGAGAATTAAAGGAAGGCCGAAGAGTTGTAAACCTTGATCCTGGCTACTTGACTCAGGCGTCTTTAATCATGGCCACAGCTAAAAATTTTGCTCACCGGATACCTCTTCAACAAGGAATTTACGCCCATGTTGAATTATTATTCAGCAAAAAAGACATCAAAACTCTGGACTGGACTTACCCCGATTATAGAAGTAAAGAATATAAAGAATTTTTCCTGGAAACCAGGCAAATTTATCTTTCTCAGCTGGCGAATATGTAATCCGGCTAGGCCCTCTTTATTGCCGTTTACTACTTCTTATGAAGGTAAAATAATCTTTTAGGGATGGGTCTTTTCCAAGGAGTGCTTCAGAAGAGTGCACGGCCGCCATAATCTCTTTATCAAGGGGATCAAGGATGGCAGCATCTAGACCCCTCTGGAGGGCGAGCACAAGAAAAGCCCTGTTCAACGATCTCCGCCTTGGAAGGCCAAAAGATACATTGCTCACACCAGCTATCGTCCTCACCGAGGGCAGATTTTTCTTCACTTTCTCGAGAGCTTCAAGAAAAAGCTCTCCAACTTTTTGGTCAATGCCGATGGGACGGACCAGAGGATCGATGAAGATGTCTTTATGTTCCACTCCCTCTTTGTCCAGTAGATTTACCATTTTTCGAGCTATGGAAAGCTCTTTATCAGAGGTTTCTGGCAAACCCTCATCATCAAGGCAGAGGACGATTATACGGGGCCTGCACTCCTTGATAAGGGGGAGAAAAGCCTTTATTCTTTGGGCCTCGCCGCTAAGAGAGTTGAGGAGAGCTTGCCCTTTATGAATTTTTAGCCCTGCTTCCATGGCTTCAGGGTTGGGGGTATCAATGGAGAGGGGAATGCTAAGCTCTTTTCGAAGGAGAGGGATAGCCCATTTGAGTGTTTGCACTTCTTTATCCAGGAGGGCAGCAGTATTCAGGTCTATGTAACTGGCTCCGGCTTTCTCCTGTTGTTTAGCCTGATCAATAAGGTATTTTTTATCCTTGCGATTTAAGGCCTCCAAGACAGATCGTCTGCTGGAATTAAGTCTTTCCCCAACAATAATCATCGATTTAAGTTAAGTGGTTCTCTTCCATTTTGTGTGGGTCATGATCAGAAAATATTCGGGGATGGCCTCGCTCCCTTCAGATTTTTAACGCCATTCCCTCATCGCTCTTCTCGGCGGCTGCGTAACTCGCTTCGCTCAGACATACTCGCCGCCCGACTCTGTCGGGTACCCTGCTTGGCGATGGCTGTATGGTGAAAAACCGTGAGAAAGGCTGAGCGGGCATGGTTGCTCTCCGGAGGAGAGGAGAGCGAAGCCTTGATCCGAGTTGCTTTTGACTCGCTGGGGCAAAAGCAACGTGTTTTTGAACCATATAGCCTGAGCCTTTCTTCAATGGTCGCTACACTCATCCCCGAATATTTTCTTTAATGTCTCGAAACATGTCTTACCCACACAAAATGGAAGAGAACCAGTTTATTTTAATTATCATAAGGTGGGCTTGATGAATCAAGCCCCTACAATTCTATTCAATAAGGATTTAACGAATCAACTCCTTACATTATTATCCGCTAAGGGTTTGGCAAATCAAGCCCCTACAATTCTATTCAATAAGGATTTAACGAATCAAATCCATTCATTTTAGTCTTCGTCAATATCGAGTGCGGAGATTTCTCT
>CAYTBG010000055.1:0-18466 GCA_964435925.1 uncultured Eubacteriales bacterium
TATCAATGAAAATAAATATTGGTGTCGGCATAATTTATGAATAAATCAGGTTAAATATACGAGCGCATATAACAAAAATCCAGAGACCGAAATCTTGTAACATCTCCTGTCCCGCTATCTTTTCTAATCCCGTAAAAAATGGTTGCTTCCCTTTTTTCCTCTAAAAAACATTGAATATTCCAGAAGGTTCTAGCATTAGATGAAATTACGTTCTTAAAAATCTAATGAACTGGCTGAAGAATCTATAAAAAAGATCCTCTACAAAAATGCTTCCAGCATTTTAGGATTAAAATAGGGCTTCTCAATACTCTGAATTCACCAGGATTTCTTCTCCGAAGCTTCCGTTGTGGGGCAAAGGTTTGTTTGTAGAATTTACAGCACGCATAATTCTAATGGCACGGATGCCCGCTTCAAAAGCAGCTTCTATATCAGAATCTGCATCTCCGTAAAATATTTGAATTTTATTTTCTTTAATCGGTTTGATCTTTAAATTTTCGCCCAACTTGATGCCAGTAAAAATCACTTTATTGAGATTTTCTAAATCAAAAGTTTTCTCAAGAAGTTCAGTGATTGATTCCGTTTTTGTTTTTGTTCTCGCTGTTATAAAATAAATTGAGTCCCCCCTTTTTTCATGCAATTCAATCAACTTTCGGGCACATTCTTTAGGAAGACTGAATTGATCAAGCCCGTTGTTCATTTCATTCCAAAATTCTTCCATAATTGCAAAAGCCTTGTTTCCTGGGGAATACTTCTGCCGTCCATAGTAATAACCGGGGCTAGAAAACAACACGGTATCATCAATATCGAATCCAACATTCATCGGTGGTTGATTCTCCAGACTTCTAGCAATATCTTTTAAAGTAACCCAGCGAATATTTTCCTCTTGTCCAACGCAGGCATAATTCATCCATACAACACATATAAAAGCGATGATAAAAGCTATTCTTTTATACATTTCGCCTTCTCCTTTTTAAGAGCCATGAATAAATTTCACATAGTCCTATAGCATAGGAAAAATATGATGTCAAAAATATTTGGGCTCAGGCCCTATCCGAAGGAATGGCATGAGGACAAAAAGCAGGGGAATATCTTTTCCTGATGGCAAGGCCAGACCTCAGTTTAAACAGCCTCCCTGTATTCAAATGCTAAGGCAGAGAAGCTTCAACCCAAATGTCTTTTTTTGAGTAGGAAATATAGGCTTCCTTTTCTGATGATCGTATGATTTCCCCGTCGGAACGAAAGCCATAAGATTTCTTTTTGCGACCACTTTTTATTTCGATACTTATCTTTCCATCTCTCAGTGGGAAAGACGCTTTGATTTCTTCTATTCCAGGGACCAATTTTGGCCGTATCCGGAAATGGTCTATCTCGGGCTGAATCCCTATGATATGGTGAATTAGCAGAATTAGCATTTCTGCCCAAGTCCATGGTGTTATACCTACCTGAGGAAAAGGTGGTTCTAAATGTTGTCCGTAAAATTCAAACCAAGAACCGGACAGTGCGCCAGGAACTGTATTAAGCCACTGCAGGATCCTCCACATTTTCTTAAAATCTCCTGTTTCAATATAAGAACGGGCAATAAATAAAGAAGGCAAAGGCCAGGAGCCAGGAGAATCAGGTTCTGAACTTACATGATACCGCCCGTAGCCTCCGTCCTTCCAAGCTTGATTCCAAAGTTTTTCGACACTATCCAATGTCAACGCTGCCAGAGGGGAATCTGAGGATATAAAGCCCATAGCGATGGGTAAAACAGATATAGCATCAGGATTGAGGCTATGCTCTCCCTTCGAAGATAAGGGTACTCCCTCCGGCAATTGAGCTTTGGGCAAAGGCTTGACAATTTCCTGAATTACCCCATCGATACCGCGTCTCTTGATGAATCCACGGCTATCAATCAGGCCGTATTGAGCTTTGTCTAACATGGCGTTCTTTATCCGTTCTGCTTCCGCCTTCCAGCGTAAGGCTTCTGATTCTCGGGAGACAAGGGAGGCTAAGGTGGAAGCTGCCGAAAGCCCTATGGCAGAAAACAATTGATGGGCTAACTCCATCCCTTTTACTATCCCATGGGCCTGGTGTCGTCCCCAGTACTCCCTTCTGTTGGCCAACAGGCCGGAGCGGGCATGAAGAAAAACATCAGATAAAGGAAACTCGGCAGCAGCTGCAATTTTATTCCAGTGTTTTGTAATTATTTCTTGGGAGCCAGTCCAAAGGACATGATTTTTCAAGGCAAAGAGAAGCGCTCCATTCTGGTCTAATTCAACCTCATCTGAACCTCGCTCTTCGCTGGAATATATGATGTCCCCTTTTTTAGTCACAAATTCTTCAAGCAGGCGGTTGAGTATCCTGTAAGCAATCTCATGGTGACCTGATATGGTTAAACCTACCGCCATCATCGCCTGATCCCTCGCACGCTCGCGGTTATGCTGCCAGATACTGCCATCCACTTTCCCAGACTTTGAAATAACTGCCGGCAATTGAAACCGTGATGCGGCAAAATAATGATCCAGGATGGGCGAACCAAATGAGGCACAAGCTTTCTCTTTCCAATACTGAAGGGTTTTATGACCTACTCCCGCTTCCGGCACTAAATCAATAATGACATGTTTTCCTGAACTGTTTAAAGTATAGCGGAGGAATACTTTTTTTATTCTTTCAGGTTCTAAAGAGAATTCCTCGTCAATAGTTTTATCAAGAACTCCTGTTTTTAGGCTCGCCTGAATTGTGCTATTAGTAACGTTCTTTAGGCGGACTTCGCGCATAATCACAGGATGAGACAGCTCCGGACAGTATAAGAATTCAGCGACCCGGAAATTGCCGGCTTGCCATAGGATCTGGGCAACCGGGAATTCATATCCTTCAAGCCAACCAGCTTCAAGAGCCCCTGGCCCTGTGTTTTTAGCTGTCGCCGCAGAGATGAGGTGGATCATCGTGTTTTCCAGACCAGAATCTGGATCATAGGTTAGAGCCTCTCTCTTTTTCCCCAGATGCTCCGGATTCATGATCAGCAGGCCTACGGGTGTTCCCTCCCCGGAAGGAGCGATTTGAACAGCAGCCTGAATGTGTCCATTACCGAGAAAAAAATAGGATACATCTTTGAGCTTAGTTCGGACATCAGGATGGCCCTTAGCAGGGTCATCGTCGAAGAGATGTTCTTTAACGTCAATCATTTACATATCTGCGGATTTAGGGCTTTAGGCACTGATATAAAATTAAATTTATTTGGATTATATGTCAAACATATTTTTTAATTGGGCATTTTCCTTGCTATTGACAAATATCGATAAATCTATTATCTTTCTATTGGGAAGCCTAATAAGCTAAGAGCGTCTTGGAAGATCTTGATTAGACAATTTGCAAGCATTAGACTAGAATAAGCTAAGAAAAAATGAAAAAAGCAGTTATAACTATAGTTCTGGTTATCAGCTTGATAAGTTTTTCTAACTTATTTGCAGCGGAAACAGATGAAACTTTTATTCTATCATCCAATTACCTAAAGCTATCATTTGATTATAACATCAATTCTAATCCGTTGTCTCTCCCTGATGATTTAGATAAGTCGAAGGATATATTAGAGCCCAATGGTAATGGTTCCTTTTCATCTGAGAATTACCCTCAAAAACAAAAAGATTCAACACCCCAGTTTAGTCTGGCAGCAATAGATCCAGCTACTTTTTCCATCAAAATCCCTTCCGAAATAATCTCAATACAGAGAAACAAGAAGAGCTATTCAAGGGCAGCTTTTGAAATTACTTCCCTTAATGTAACAGTATGGTTTTTTAATAGGTTCATAGATCATCAGCCTTGGGCAAACATTTCACTGGATTCCATGTTGAAAAATCTTAGATCCGGTTTTGCTTATGATATTGATACTTACAGGACCAACAAGTTAGGACACCCTTATCATGGAGCAATTCATTATTCCATAGGAAGAGCAAATGGATTGAATTTCCTGGAATCCACAATCTGTTCCACTTATGGTAGTTATACCTGGGAAGTCTTTTTAGAATCGATTCGACCTTCTTCAAATGATCTTATTCTTAATACCCTTGGAGGTGTAGCGCTGGGTGAAGTTTTATTTAAAATTGGAGATCTGCTCTTGGATAAAAACTCTTCCGGATTTGAAAGAATATTTCGAAAATCCTTAGCCTTCATCCTCAACCCTGCTTACGGAATTAAAGCATTATCAGGCCAAGCGTTCGGAGCTGGAAATCCTCAACATAAGCACTTTTATGACCTAAGCATACCATTTGGAGCTTACACTGCATCGAATGATAAACCCCGCTTCCTCATCGCAGCAAACCTGGAATATAAAGATTTCCTTAAGAAAGCTTCTTCAAGAATAAGTCCTTATGACTGGTTCTCATTTGATTTAAGGATAGGAATCGGTGATAACGGTATTCGTCATAGAGAAATTTTTACAACCGGAATAATTGCCGGGAAAAGAATTAAAAATGGTCTGGCTGGTCTTTTTGGAGTTTTTGATTATATAGAATCCGATTTTGCTGACAGGATGTCCGCTATTGGTATAGGTCCTGGCCTGGTTACTATCTCTGTTAGTGATTCGAACTTATTCTTTAACAGTTCTGGAGTTCTCTCTCTAATCTACGGTGGTTCCAGTCCGTCGATTGACCCAGAAAACGGTCATTTTGGGATGAAAGTAAATGATCCGTATTACAGCGGACCTGGAATGCTGGGAAAAGTTAAGCTTGAGTTTGGAAAGAAAGATTTTGGCAGTATTGAGACTGGCCTCTCCCAGTACTGGGTGCATTCCATATATACTGATGCAGACGAATTCCTGACTATTTTATCTCTTAATATCAAATACGACCTTTCAGCTAAATCACAGATAAGCTTAGGATATGATTATTACTTAAGACTTGCCTCACTTCAGGAAAGGTATTCTACCGGGGCAAAACCTGCTGTTCGTGCCTTGTATATCTATAAGTTTTAAGAATTCAACAAAAATCCTCAGATTCAACCTCCTCCGATTATCGATAATATAATGTATTTAACCTGAATTATTCACGAGTCGAGATTGCCGCATATGCAAGGCGCGGCCCATGAAGCTGTGGATCGTCCACCGCGAATGGGCCGTAACGTCGCAGATGCTGTGAGATCGGCTCGCCCGAAGGGTAAAAACTGCCGATTATGATTAAAAGAAAATTTGGAAAATAAAGTGAATCCTTCGACCTCGTGAAAAATCATGCTAATAGGCAGATATCATTGAAAATAAATAAAGGTATCGGCAGTTTTTATGAATAATTCAGGTTAATCGAGTTCTATTCTCTTATTTCATCCGAGAAAGTCTGCCTAACTCTTTATCTTTAACAAATCTTTCTAAACCGAAGATGCATAAGATATCCGATAAGGATTAAAAAATTTATAGTGATAACAGACCAAGACATAAATCTAGCGTACAAATCTCTTCCCATAATATCATACAGGGAAAAAGCAATAATAAAGAAATTAAAAACAAGAAAGCCTCTCCAAAACCTTGAATATCCAGAGAAATTATGAATGATTATCGTTACCCCTAAAACAGACATCAAAAGCGTATAATCCCATCCCAGGGGCGATATCAGGGGAATAAGAATTAGAAGAATGGAACACTCAAGCACTGACGCCCGGTCTATTTTTCTTCCTATTAAGATAACAGTCAAGACCAGGAAGGCAAGAAGGGCCATTACGAGGCCAGAGAGTAAAAGAGAGATATTTTGATTTCCCGTCCATTTCATGAAAAAAGCTATTATAGAAATATTATCCTGCGAAGCGAGAAGAGCTTGCGCAGATCGAGAAAGAGTTGATATCCATTCCTTGAGAATAATAATATTTCCGCGAAAACCATAAAAAGCAGCCGGGATAAGAAGAGCAAGGAATAAAAAGCCTACACCGCTTAAGAGTGACTTCCATTTTTTCTTTAATAAAAAATAAGGTAAAAAAATCAGAGCATAAGGTTTCAACGCAGTCGCCAGTCCCCAAAGAAGTCCGGCGTATATATCTTTTTGTGAGGGCATCGTGTTTTTTCCATAAATCAGAAACCAGATCATAAAAAGCAAGATCATCGTGACGAGCGCATTAATTTGCCCCAGATGGAGTTCTCTTAAGAAAAATTTGGCTAATATCAAAGGGGGAAAAATAAGCAGATATATGGATTTTTTCTCCTCTGAAGAAAGAATCTTAGCTGAGACATAAACAAGGGAACAAAGGCAAAAGGCAACGATAAAGTACCAGAAGGCTTTTGCTGCATCGAGGGGAAGAAAGGATAACGGAAGGTATAATAGAGCAGAGAAAGGAAGATACTTGAACATGAAGTGGCCATCTTCAACCTGATACAGGGATTCGCCTCCTCTGAGTCTTTTTCCAGCTTTGTAATTTACTTCAAAATCAATCATATGTTCTTGGACTTTGAGGAGAAAAAGAGAGAGGAGGATGATGAAGGCAAACAAAATGAGAAGAAGCTTCTTCTTTTTCAGATGCATAGCTTCAACAGTGATCAAACTAATATTTGTTTTACTTCGTTATAAACTTCCATAACTGAGACTGCTTTTAAACACCTATTATCGCTGCAGGGAGATTTCCGGTGATTAAATGCAGATACGCAGGGGCTGCAGGCATAATTAGAGTAAAATACACGACAATTCTTCCCTAATGGTCCGTACAGTTTGGGTGTTTCAGGACCAAAAAAGGCAAAAGTCCTTATATCTGTCATAGAAGAAAAATGCACAGGGCCGCTATCATTAGTAATTAGAACGTCTGCTATATTATAGAGATCTATAAGCTCAAAAAAAGTAGTCTTTCCTGCAAAATTTATACATCTTTCAGGGCTTATAGCATCGCAGATGATGTCAACATCTTTTCTCTCAGATTCCACACCGGTTATGATAATGTAAACTCCCTCGTGTTTGAGAAGCAGTTTCGCAAGTTCCGTATAATACTCCAAGGGCCATCTTCTCAAAGGAACTATATCGCTTGCATTCGGATTAAGCAGTATGATCTTCTTTGCCTTCGTTATATTCTCGTTCTCATCTTCTAATTTTTTTAGAAGCATTTTCCTGGCATTTTCTGCTATCCTTCTCTTCGGAACGATAATATCTTTCTCTAAGACTTGTGTCTTTGATAAAGGAACATCTTTAGGGGAAGAACTTACTGCATAAATCAGGCTAAGCAGGTTATGAGCCATATGAAGATGCGGATTATATGCGACTTTGTGTGTCAGGAAATTTCCTCTGTATAATCCCTCATTGTGATATCTGAAGTACCCTACCCTATTTTTTGCTCGACTCAAATAGCTTAGAATAGCTGTGAATCTGGCAAAAAGCTCCATGTCCAGGGCTACATTTATTTTTTCCCGTCTTAATTTCCACAAAGCACTGATGGTTGTACCCAGGAGACTAAAGAAATTACGGCTGTTAATAGTCATCACATTCTTTTCTGGAATAATATCCAGGATATCCACTGCCTGCCGGTTTACCTTAAAGGTCAGGAAATAAAGCTCTGCATCCGGAAAAAATTCTTTTGTTTTTTTAAAAACAGAATAAGCCAGCAATATGCTCCCCATTTCAGAGAGCTCTATGAACAGGAACTTGTTTGGGTTCTTAATGAATTTCGGCTTGCTGAATATTTTTCTTAATCCATGAACACAAGATAGAGCAACGCAGATAGGAACTCCTAACCCGCGGTCAATAAACCTCATAAAGTCTGCGTTCATCTTTTCCCTTTCAGCATTTTATTAGGCAATCTATATCTATGAATGTAATTATGCAAGGATATCATCATAGATATAGTATCCAAATTTTCACATGAAAAGAAATAGAAATATTAAATAACATATTTTTTTTATATTTTCTCCTTGGGGCCAGGTCTTACTTTTTGCTTTTCTCAAGAATCTCATACAAACTCTTTAATGAAACACGGTGGGGCCAGGTCTTGCTTTTTGCTTTTCTCAAGAATCTCATACAAACTCTTTAAAATTTCATTGCAAGGATGAAAAAGACATAGATATTTCCTATCCTCAGTATGAGATTCTGCCACGCTCCTCTTCCCATTTATAAAAAAAGCTGGATCTTACGCAATATAATGCATTAGAAAAAATGGCGTTTGTATGAATAAAAGCAAAAAGCAAGACCTGACCCCAAGAATGAGGCTATTTCCCAAAAACCTCTTCTAATCACAGAATTGGATATGCTTACCTGGACATTTGACCTCGGTCTTTCCCTGTGTTATAGATTCAAAGTAAGGTTAGCTAATAAAAACAAAATAAATGAACTCCTATGTTGTTCAATATAGCCAAGTTAATCGGAAAATAAATTTATTCAAGAAAGTAAGATTCTGGTTGATTTCATTTCTTTTGTTTGAATTTTTGTTTTTTATATCAATTTCTTTTAGCTCTCAGAGAATATCTGCTTCAAATGAGCAGGAAATCCGTTTACCCTCTCTGGTCTTAATCGGAGTTGTAGTATCAACAGACACTTCTTCCTCTGTAGCTACCTTACAAAATAAACAAACCGGGAAAACTAGCATAATAAAAATCGGAGAAAGAATTCTTGACTTCACCCTGGCTCAAGTTTTCGATAACAGGATTATCCTCAAAAAAGGAGAAAGGTCCTTTCAAATTCTTCTGGGAAAAGGGAGCGTAATCAGAGCTGTGGAACCGGTTCAGAGGAAACCGGCCGAGGCCCAATTGCCCATGCCAAAAAATAATCCTCTAGAAAGCCCTGGCTTGGACGCAAATATAATAAAAAAGGAATTTAATAGATCTGAAATCGAGAGAAGGCTTGAGAAGGAATTGGCATTGATTATCGAAAAAACAAGGTTTGTTCCAAATATGGTTAAAGGGAACATCAGCGGATTTAAAATACTCAGTTTCCCAGAGAAGACAATCCTAACTGAAATAGGAATCGTTAATAATGACATAATAAAAGAAATTAATGGAGTTGAGTTGAATAATGTAGCAATGATGTTTGATTTGTTTAATAGATTCAAAAATGATAATCAGTTTAATGTCAGCATATTAAGAGGCGGGAAATTACTCCGCATTTTATATCTTCTGAGATAAAAGACGTTACTCTTTATCTAAATGACACTCTGGATTTTCCTCTCAGCCATTATTGCTCCCGCAATTTTCTGGATTTTCTATTTCTACTATAAAGACCGTTTCCGTCCAGAACCAATTATCTATTTAGGCCTGACATATATTTTTGGCCTTTTTACTGCTTTTGCTTGCGCTAGATTTTATGCAATCCTTCCTCTTATAGGATTACCGGATGATCCCAGTTTTATGATAGGAAGCCACAGAATTCAGTTCCTTTTTTATAGTATCGGTGTCACCGGAATAGTGGAAGAGTTTTTTAAATTTCTTCCTTTCTTAGTCATCATAGCAACGTTTAAATGTTTTGATGAAAAAATAGATGGAATTATTTATGCATCTGTAATTGCGCTTGGGTTCGCAAGCTACGAGAACATGGGTTATCTGGTATATATGAGCGGTTTTGAACTTTTTGGCCGTGCTTTTGCTTCACCGTTAACGCACACAATTTTTTCTTCAATCTGGGGCTATACAGTTGGAAATGCCTATATCCATAAAAAATCAATATTTAAAGCTTCCATAACGGGCGTTTTGCTGGCAGCTTTTTTCCATGGAATATTTAATTTTTTCACTACTTCCTCTGTGCTAAGAATTTTAGCTGTTTTGGTTATTTTTATAATCTGGATGTGGCGTATCAGGATAATGGAAAAATTGAGCATTGGAGGAAAACAGGCTTTAAAAAAACGAGCAGCTAATATCTCAAACTAAGAAAGAAAGAAAACCCTCAGAGCTGTAGATAACGGATACTATTTCCGCACCAGGCCAGAAATTTTTCAAAATCCGTAAAATCAATCCCTATTGTGGCTGTGTTGACATTGGGGTGAAAATTTATGCGTTCCGCATTTTTTAAATCCTGGTCAACAACTACCCGAACCTCTTTTTGGCTATCATTAATCAACCCGAAGGGCGAAACCGCACCAGGTTCCAGTCCAAGGTAACGCATTAGCCGCTCTGGTGAGGCAAAACTGAGCCTGTCCTCACCTAATTGTCTTGTCAGTGCTTTGAGATCTGCACTTTTCGAGCTTTCCAGAATTGCCAGGTAATGGCGATTACCCTTCTTGTTACGGAGAAAAAGATTCTTGCAATGGGCACCTGTTATGCTTCCCCAATGCTTCTCAGCCTGCTCGACTGTAAAAACAGGCGGATGTTCCACTCTGGAATAGACAATACCAAGCTTATCCAGGACTTCGTATACTTTCTTTTCACTTTCTGAAAACATTGACCTGTTGACGCTTAAGAGTTTACCAAACTCGATCTTGATCTTCAAGTGAACAGTGGCAAATAACCGGCAAGGCCACAAATCTATATTATGTTATATATATTTCTTAATATAGACTATATATATCATATATAAATATTATTTTATTTCTTGACATGATACTATATTCTTGATATATATCTTTGTAATAGAGGTTATTATGAATAAAATATATGAGCAGTACAGGAAGAAAATTACTAACCGGGAGCGATTTGTCAGGATGGCAGAGAGAAGAGTTAACCGGATAATGGATGCCTTAGAAAAGCTCGGGGATTGTTCTAACCTGAGGAATTACGATTACTCAAACAAAGATATAAAAAAGATATTCGAGAAAATAGAAAAAAAATTAAAAGAAACAAGATTAAAGTTTCAGGGAACCTCGAAGAATAAAAAGGAGGAAATATGAGTAAAACGACTGATCGATCCGCCCGAAGAAAAAAAGCAAACCGCGATAGATTCGTTAGGATAGCGGCAAATAGAGTTAACCGGATACTGGACGCCCTGGACAGCCTTGGAAATTGTTCTAACAGGAGAAATTATGATTATTCAGATGCGGATGTGAAAAAGATATTCAGTGAAATAGAAAAGAAAGCGAAAGAAACAAGATCAATGTTTCAGGCAACTGCAGAAGAGAAGAAAAGATTTACTTTGTAGACGGAGCTTTCTTCTAATTCACTTGCTTTTATGCGTATTTTCTATAGAATCCTCACCTTCCTTGGATAAAACCATATAAAAAAGAATGAAATCCCGAGCATGAATAAAAGCACTGCAGCAGTAGCTGCAGGATCAAAATTCAACATCAGAAAACTGAAAGCTATTAAGGGTAAAAGGTTGATCCGGACAGCAACTTTCATAACTCTGTGCTTGGCAATAAAATCAGCAATGCTTGGAGAATATCTGTAGTATAATTCAACTAACTTCTGGCCAAATCCGTTGGGCATTAAATATTTATCCCTGAAATCCCGAAGAGTATCCAAATGAGGATGTATTGGAGAGCCATAAGCTGCTGTGGCGATAAAACAACCACCTCCCCCTCCATCTCCATCCTCACTGGATGTGGACGTGAAACTGGCTGTTATTGTTTTATCCGCATCCATAGTGATAGTTATCGGATTAGTTGTCCCTGTTGCATCACCAGTCCAAACGCTAAATTGATACCCGCTATCAGGTACTGCTGTAACTTGGACCTGTGTTCCATAGACATGTGTGGAACTTTGTGGAGTTGGACTTGTTGTCCCGTTTGATCCTGCAACTATTGTCAGCGTACATTGAATTATTGAAGCAGTATAATTATGATCCTGCTGGTCAGAAGTCACGTTTGTATAATCTCTGCTGGAAGGAGAGAAAGAATACCCAGCTTTGGTCGGAGTCACAGTCCCTGAAAATCCATAATCCGCTGTAGCAGTGTAGTTTCCGGAGGCATCCGTTGTTGGATCACCAGGCAGCCCACCCATCACGACTCCGCTCAGCCCTGCCACTGCTTGTATTCTTATTGAGGCATCACTTGTACTTACGTTGCCGGAGATGGTGTAAGTAAATATAGTGCCTGTGTAGTCTTGAGCTGCCTGATCAGAAGTTAGATTAGTGTAATCTCTACTTGTAGGAGAAAAGGTGTATCCTGCTTTGGTCGGAGTCGCTGTCCCTGACCATCCAAAGGTTATGCTGTGAGAGTAATCTCCGTTGGAATCTGTAGTCGTCGTCCCTTCTCCACCAGAGAAGGTAATCGTCACTCCTTGAACACCCGCCCCTCCTGAGGTTGCTACTGTTCCTGAGATAAACGGATTTGGACTCGATAATTGCGCATTTATGTCTGATGTTACGTTCTATTCTGAAACTGAGACTGAATCCGATGTACTAAATGAATCCTTATCGTTATACCATTCTTGGGCATACATTCCTGAAGAAACTCCAGGCCAAAACCATATCTTATAGTTTCCTGTGCTCAAACCGCCCACTAAATAATCACCATTGCTATCTGTTCGGACATAGGTAATATAGCTTGCTGCAGTGGAATAAACAGCGGCAATAACATCTTTGATTCCGGAGCTAGCACCGTTTGTCACCCTTCCTTTGATAAAAGATGTTGAGCCAGAATAATTTTGCTCGACCTTACTACTCGTAACATTCGAATAGCTCCGATTCGAAGGATCAAAAATATTGCCTGTCAGGGAAGGGGTCACCGTCCCTGTCCAGTCTGAAGGCACATCATGGACATAGTTTCCATCTACATCCGTAGTTGTCTGTCCCCCACCAGCAGAAAAACTCAATGTCACTCCCGCTATTCCATCGCCATCAGTGTTCCTTACAGAACCAGATATTGCCGGAGACGTCGAAGGAACGGTTGCGGAAAAGCTCATTGTCTGCCCTAGGTTACTTATATCACCGAGGTAGATTTGTGTAGAACTTGTGTGGCCCTGCGTATTCCTGTAGATAACATTTTCAGTGTCATCTCCGGAAGTAAGGATTAAATAAGCTCCGGCAGGTTGATCATCAGGATAAGCAGGTTCTAACCTGGTGAATCCATAGTCAGAGGCAAAGACCATCTCATCATAAAATGCAGCATACTGCTCCAGGGTTGTACTTGAAGGATCTAGACCAGGGATGATCGCTTCTACTCCGTAAAAAGTATAATCTGGCTGTCCCTCTGCCCAAAGAAAAGATTTTTCATAAAAACAATTTTCATCTATATGAGTTATTAGCAGCCCGCTTCTTCTTCCACTTAGATCTTCATAATTGGCATCTGAACCGTTATGTCGATTTTCTAATAGAAGAAATTCTTCGGGTGACTCAATACTTATTCTATAAAGCCTCGGGTTTGATGCTGAAGCAAGGCCTAACGCATCTAAATTATAGGTCCCGCTTGAAAATACTTCTTCAGGTGTAATCCACCCATAAACTTTCCATTTTAGATATCCACAAAAGTTGGTAGTATAAGCTGCTACTGACATAACGCAATAATATCCAACAGGCATGAGCTGGAACGAACTATAATCATAAAGATCAGGAGATCCAGTCATATGACCGTACTAATGACAAAAAACACCAATATCTGTATTTTCTGATCCGTCATTATTTCTTTCATCTACAGCATTATAATTTTCTACCCTTACTCCGTACCTGTTGACTGTAGCCAAACTCATGTGAGGCCAATAAAAATCACTCCAACTTTCACTCGTACCGGCCCAAACTATAATCATATCCATATCACCGCTATTAGCGTATTGAGTGAAATCAAAAGACGGATCAGTGTTTTTTATCTCATCCAGAGCATCCGTAATAATTTGTCGCCAAGAATCATTGTTCTTATACCATGAAGCAGTCTGCGGAAGAGTAATCCAGTCTGGATAGGTGTATCCTTCGGGCCAAAATTTATTGTATGAGTTTGATTTATAGTAATTAGTCATGCTGATATCTGTAGAAACCGTGCTAAAAAGTCGCCCATCAAATCCACTTGGAGAATATGTTCCAGAAGACCATTGTGTCGGGGGAGACGTTTCTGATTGAAATTCAACGCAAACCACAAACACTTTTTTTGTGCCTTCTAGGGCTTGTATTTTTATTTCTTCTTGTGACCGGGGCTTTAATTCATGAAACCTTTCCGGACTTTTTTGGCGGATCTCAGCAATTCTGAATTTGCGGTCGGTGAGATGTTTAGGGAAATTAATCCTGCCTAAGTAAAAAGTGCTAACCACTCCTGCAACCATCCCTGAAGGAACTAACTTGTTATTCTCGAGCAATGCATATTCAATTGCTCCTGTTTGTTCGTTCAGAATTAAAGTGTGACCTTCTTTAGTCTCAATCCTGCGGTAAAATTCATCCCCGTATATATAACCGACTATATTGATGCCGGTGGATTGAGATAATATAATTTTTTCACCCCATACAGGATGCCCAAAAAGAGGTGAAAACAGGAGATGTGCTGATAAGAGGATGAATAAAACTTTAATAATCAGGATTTTTTTCAACGCTTTAAAAATAATTGATTTATCCATAATAGTTTCCCTTCTTTCAAAAGAAAGGTTTATTGGCAGCAACGTTTTCAATAGGGATTTTAACCTCCTCTGCCCCTATTTAATTAAAATCTTAATTATTCAAAAATATATTCTATTGCATATTTTATTATCTTTTTCCCATCCTCAGACCTGGAATAGAGAAAATTATTCCTGTCGATGTGTATTGTCCGGGAGGCTTCAGTTAATGTAAGCGTAGTAATAAGTTCGTTATCTTTACTCAACACATAGACATCCCGGCTGACGTTTTCTGACAAATCACCACCTAAAATGAATAGATTCCCCTGTTTGTCCAAAGCGATTGCTTTATAAACTGCTTCTACTGGATACACACCGAAAGAACGCTTTGAGTATCCTTCTTTTCTTGTTTGGGCGTCTTTTTGGTCCAGTAAACTTCTTGTCCATACCAATCTTCCACTTTTATAGTACCTATCAATCTTATCTTTCCAATTATAAGCTATCATAAAATAATTCTTTCTATAATCTTGAAAACTAACCGTATTCAACATCGTAAAATCTTTATCAGTGGAATATATGATTTTGTCGTCTTCTTCTTTTTTTTCTTCCCCTTCTTCACCTTCTTCTTCTTTTTTTCCCCTATTTCCTTTGGAATCATAGAAATATATACAAAAAATAAAACCGGTCTCAGATCTATCTTTTATTAAAGTTGAAATTGCAATGCGATCTTCATATAGAACATTAAAATCAATCATGCTAAACGGAATTGGGATTTTAAATTTGAAGTTCAGATCATCGTCGAACACCTGAATTCCGGGACTGTAAACCTCTGATACATATATTTTGCCCCTATAATATCTTATTATATTCGGACCCTGGAACTCTCCCGGCTCGTCTCCTCTTTTTCCGGCAACTGCGATTAATTCTCCGATTTTATTAAATTTTTTTATTGAGTAATCTTCTAAGTCGGTTATATAGATATTCCCTTCATAATCGGTTGTCACACTCCCCCGTTGATATACCAAACTTTCGCCTAAACCCTCTATGGTAAGTACCTCTTCTATATCAATGCCTATTAATTGGTTTTGAGCTATCAAAATAGCAGAAATCGAGAAAACTAGGGTCGCGATCAAAATAAATTTCATGGATTTCATATCCACTCCTTTTCCCAAGAGAAACGTATTATAACCTAAAGGTGTAAACTATTCCAGACGCCTTTTAGTTACGTAAGCCTGTCCTATCGGTTTTAGTAAGATAAGAAAACTCCTAGAAGTACTGAACAAGTACAATCCGAAACCTAAATTTGAACAATTAGGTATAGCTTTGGGGTGAAGGAGCCTTAAAGCTGAAGGAGAAATAGGAAAAAGAAAAAAATGAAAACAAGAAAATGGAAAGACATAACTGAAGATATAGAGGAAATCAGGGAAGCGATTTTTAAAGTAAAAAATCATGAGGAAATTCCAGAATCGGATAAAAACAAAATGTCAGAAGATTTAGGGAGAATAATGAACAAATTGAAGAATCAAGGGATAGCTATTTTCACCGATGAAGTATTTTATGGAAAGGCGCCCACTAAATTTTTGAGAGACCCGAAAATAAAGCTTCAAGCTAAAGGACTTTATTCCGTCTTGCATAGCTATAGCCAACCAAAAGAACTCATGTTGAATCCCAAGACCTTTGTTTCATTAAAGACGTTGAGCCGAGATTCTGGATTACACAAGAAGAATGTCGGGGATTGGGTGAAACATTTAGAAGAATCTGGTTGGATTACAGTGAAACGTAGAGGGAAAAATATGACTAACTGGTACATACTTCATTCTAAAAAGAGATATAAAAGGAATTAGCGTTTTCCAGATAGGGAGTAACGAAAACACTACCCTAATTAGGGTAACGAAATCGTTACTTTAATAAATATAAAGAAGAAAAAAAATAAAAGAGCTAAAAATGGTTCTAAAATTGTCCCCTCGCCTAAAGGCTCGGGTTCAATGCCTTCGGCGAAAGAAATTTTTAAATACTGAAGGGGAAAAATAGATATAAGAAGGATGAGAAATAATGGAGATTCAGAGTGGGAGAGTTAATTAGCCTATCTTTAATATAAGACTCTTACCGAGATATATTCCACACTAATTGACTCTTTTTTCATTAATTGATATCCTTTTGCAAAGTAAAAAGAAGGAACAATGGGAATAGAATGTACCAAATGTAAAGCCAAAAACACTCCTGATTCCGAATTCTGTAAAAAGTGCACAATCCCTCTTCGTTCCTCAAAAGAAATCCCTATCACCGAGACTCTCGAAACACCCACGGAAGAATTAACCAAGGGAACCACCTTTGAATCAAAATTCCCTTTGTGATATAAGTCAAAAAGCATTTGATTGGGCATTAGATGTACCTAGAAAGGAGGGAAAAATGGAAAATTGGAAAAAAATTTTAGCAACCATTTTAAACAAACAAAAAGAAGGTAGAGGGGAAAAGAAATAAAGCATAGTCATGAAAAAATGAGAGTTGAGAAATTTTATTCAACGATTGTGAATCCCGCCTTTGAGGAGCTTAAGTCTGAATTAAAAAGACACGGAAGAGATGTAGAAGTATATACCGAAAGAAAAGATTTTGCATCAATTATTGTAAATTTCGAGGCCGAGGAAGAGCTTGATTATTCGATAGAAGTGATGATATCTCCAGTTCGTGTATTTCCTCGTCCAGTAATTCATTATACAGAGTGGGCAAGTAGTAGGAGATTAAGAGTCGAGGGCTTATTAAGGAAAGGCCCTCAGGACTATGATATCTCTGATATTTCAAAAGAGGAAATTATTGAACACTTTTTAGATGAATATAAAAATTATATAAAGTCTGAGTATTAAATTTGCTGCAGCTATTTTTTTAAGAAACTTCTTCAACTTCAAACATATCTCCAATGAAGCCTTAAATCGCGCTTGCATCCTTTCTTGAATCTGGGGATTATTGAAGATAACTTTTTAAAAAAGGGAGGTGAGAAGGATGGAGAAGGAATTTTACATAGCAGCTCTGCAAGTCGATGATAGTGAATCTTATGATTCTTTAGAAGAGGTGACAGCTAAAGCGTATGGATATTTCTCAAAAATAAAATCTCTCAAAGCAATAGTAATTTATGAACGAATAGAGGGAAAAGGGAAAGGACCCATGAGATTTATTTTTAAAGAAAAGAGCGGAAAAATAAATTACGTTGATATTAAATAATAAGATTAAAAAATAGCAAATTGTTGCCTTGACAATATAAAGTGAAATGGAGGGATAAGATGAAAAGTGGCAAAGCACGCTTAGAAGGGGCCTCTTTTACTTGAAAAAGAGGCGGAACATTTTAGGAATGGTAAAGACAATCTGAGCGTATTGAGTTGCCTTGCAGGTGAGTTCTTGGTGCAGATTGGCGCTAATAAGGATTTTTTCAGGGGTTAGAAACTTATCTCAGACGGCTTAATATATTAGACCCCATGGTAGGCTATATATGAGGTCTACTATATGCGGTTATATGAGGTTTTGCCTTTTACTCAGTATTCGATATAATAATTTCGACATGAGCGAAAGAAAAACACCAAAGGAGTTAAAGGAATTAAAACAAGAAATTGAGGAGGATGAACAGCTTCTTAAAGGGTTATTAGAGGAAATTGTGTCCTTACGAAAAACCTTAAAAGAGAAGTATAAGGAATTAAGGAAGTTATATCCGCCCATAGAGAAAAAGCAAAAAAAATATTGGGAAGAATATGTGAGATATTACCATAGGAAAAAGGCAGACATCCCGATGAAGCGAGACTTTTATGATGGAATAATTCAACACTTACGACAGAAGAAAATAGAGGACAAAGAAATAAAAGAGCTACTTCGTATGCTTAGTCAGGAATCAGAAGAAGAATAAAATCTTTTTGCCACTGAGAGCGATTCCCCAGGGCGATAAAGCCAAAGCCATGGAGCATTACGAGAAATTCCTCGACCTCTGGAAAGATGCTGACCCTGGTATTCCTGAGGTAGAGGATGCGAAGAAGAGAAGATAACAGATTAAAGATTAATATTATAAACGTAAATAACAATTTAATCCTTTCTCATATAGATGGAGATTGTGAGACTTACCCTCCTTTACTTCTCACAATCTCCGCGTGATAGGAGACGCTGGTCGCTGGCCAG
>CAYTBG010000056.1:0-18429 GCA_964435925.1 uncultured Eubacteriales bacterium
CTCAGCCTTTCTCACGGTTTTTTCACCATACAGCCTTCGCCATGCAAGGGAACCCTACGGAGTAGGGCGTCGAGTATGTCTGAGCGGAGCGAGTTACGCAGACGCCGAGAAGAGTGATTGGAGAATGCCGTTAAAAATCTGAAGGGAGCCAGACTATTTCCCAAAACCTTCTCCAATCACCAACTTGGAGATGCTTCCGCCTGCTATTCAAACATGATTTTGACTTCTTTTCTCGAGTATCCTTCTCCTCTCTTCTCAAAATATATCTTTATCTTTTTCTCAAGGTTTTCTCCCTCTTCTGCCTTAGCTTCCACTACCGAGACTAAAGACCTTGGAGTTATAAGACTCAGATCATACTCCTTACCTCCTAATCCTTCGACAAGAATACTCAGTTGATTATCCCTGTATTGGGCTCTTATAACCTTCAGCCCGGCAGTTCTATCACCGGTTTGGGGAAAGTAGGGAGGTAAATAAAGAAGAATACTCTTTTCTGTCACAATTTCGACAAGTGTTTTATCTTTTATTTCCAGGTTGAATAAACAGCGCACTTCTCCTCTTTCCTTCTCCATCCTGAAATCTTTCTCTTCTCCGTTAACTTTCACAGCCCTTACTTGTGTCCCAAAACCCAGGGAAGGTGAGAAATTAAGGCGATAAGGAGCATGAGCTTTGGGTTCTATTTGAAAAACAAGCTTATTCTCGGTGCGCCGCACATTAAAATGAAAAATATCCTTTCCTACACGAAAATTTCTGATCTTAACTTTGTCCCAGGTTCCCGGTAAGCTGGGTCTAAACTCAATCTCCCTCCTTAAGGCATTTCCTTTCAATCCTAAAAGCCCTCTCACCATGCTTGTGACAACAGGGGAAGAAGAAAAGACCTGATGGGGAACAGATTTTTCCACCGGGCTGAAAAATTCTCCTGATAACAGTTCAGGGCAAAATCCTAAGGCATCGATAAAAGTGTTGTTGGCTAAGCTCATGAGATGGGAAAAACCGGCGAGAGAGCGGCCGTAATTGTATTCTGAAAGACACGCGTAACCAGTAAGAAAAGGCCAGACTGTCCCATAATTATAGTTTAAAGGATCATAGTAGGAGCTTTTCGGAGAAAGAGACCTTACTCCCCAGTCTGTGCTCATCTCTGAGGAAGCAAAGATATCCAGGATATAATCTGCTCTGCGTGGCGGAAGTTGTTTAAAAAAAAGAGGCATAGAAGGCCAGACTGTAGTCTCCGCAAGCTGCTTATCCTTGACGGTCAGAGCGTGGGCATATTTCTTTTTTTCCTCCACCCAAAATTTATCACGAAGTGCTTCCAAGGCGTTCTCGAAGGTCTTATTCACCTTCCGGGAGAGATCTTTTTCTCCCATCAGCCCAGCAAGCTCTGAAAAAACCCGATGGGCCTCCACAGATAAGGCAGCCAAATAAATATCTGTCTTCGTATTTTTCAGAAAAGCCCCAAGTTCCAGAGCAGCTAATCCTGCCACAGTGTTCTCCATAAGTCCGTCTCCGTCCGTGTCTGCAGAAAGAACATACTGATAAGCTTTCTTTAGGGAAGGCCAGCTCTCTTCTATGAACTTCCTATCTCCGGACCAATTCAGGTAATCGTGTAAAGAAACGATATAATAAGGAGTCGTTTCAGCATGGTAGAAACCGTAAGGATACTTCTCAAACCAGGGTATAAAAGCAGCTCCCTGAGAAAGCTCATGCATTATTTTTCCATCCTGGCGTTGATTCTTCCTTATGAAGGCTAAACCTTGACGCGTCATATCAAAAGAGCCGTAGCTGGTGATAGCCCAGGAATTGAAAAAAGTATCACCCCCGAAAAACCAGGCGAAGCCAGGCCTTTCGCTTCTCCCGGAAAGGCCATAGCCAGCCACCAGACCGCATCCCAGTTGAGGATTGCAGACAAGGCCTTTGTCCACAGCCACTTTTGCCCACTGGAAAGCTTGATTCAACCTCTCTTCCGGAGTCTGCACATAAAGATAATCTTTTGCCAGTTTTTCATAATAGCGAAACTTCTCAAGATAAAGCTCATTAAAATCTTCCCCCAGGCGAGAATAGACTTTATCCGCCCCCTTCCTTCCATCATGGTTTGCTGAGATAAAGATAGGAAACAACGTCCGTTTCGAATCTTCAGGTTTCACATCAATTTTTATTTTCATATCTCCTTCTGGAAGGGCGTGAGCCGGACCTGAAGAAAACTGTTCTCCGGCCGGAGAGCCAATCAAGGCAACATTTTTTCTCGTTCCTTCGGAGATAACAAAATATTTTTTTTCTTTGTCCCAGTAACTATACTGCCCTCCAAGGCCTGCCGGCCACATGGGCTTCAAATCAGGAGTGAAGCTGGCAACCACAGAGAGTGGCTTTATGGATTCCACTGAAAGAAGGACAACTACCCCTGGCTCTCTCAAAGGAGAAAAGAAGATTTCTTCTGCCTTGAAGGAAGAATGGACATAGCGAAGAATGGTCTGATGGGGGTAAACGTCTATTCTGTGAACCGCATCTCTTCCTTCTACGATTTCATTCTCATTTTCAATCAAGAAGTGAAGCTCAAAATTATGCAGAACTTTATAGGGATAAATCCAGGTTTCAAGCCTCCCGTCCTCCCTGCCTAAAATGGCACTTTCCTGACCAACACTATCAAAATATCGTTGCGGCTGAACAATGCGGCTCAAGTGAAGACCCTGATTTTTTATGATAGATTTTTCAATGAATATCCTTTCTTTCCCGTAAGCAGAATTGAAGAGAAAATAGAAAATCAAAAAGAGAAGCACTGTCCTTTTCATCCTTTTCCCTCCTTATTAAAGAAATAAGCTTTAGCGCCTTCTCCGATTTTAACCTCATAGAATTCAGGACGAGGAAACTTTCTTTTGCTGGCTTCTCCAAGAAGCTTTTTCCTGAAAGCAGCTATTCTCTCTTGCTTGACCAGAGCAATCCCCGATCCGCCAAAGCCGGCTCCGGTGAGACGGGCTCCAAAACAGCCGGGAAACTCCCGGGCAGACTCATAAAGTAAATCAAGCTCGGGACAGGAGACCTCGTAATCATCCCTCAAGCTTTCATGAGACCGGAAAATAAGCTCGCCCAGAAGGCGAAAATCATCCTTTCTCAATGCTTCAACAGCCTGGTTTACCCTTGCGTTCTCACTCGCAACATGCGTGGCTCTTTTAAAAAGCACCCCATCCATTTCATCTTTTCTCTCTTCAAGCAGGCCCAAGGTTACCTGCTTGTAGCTTTTAACTCCGTATTTTTTTAAAAGTTCGAGCGCCCGGAAGGATTCAAACCGCCTCTTGTTGTACTCTGAAGAAGCTAATTCCCGGCGGACTCCGCTCTCAAAAACAACAATTCGGAGATCCTCTTTCTCCAAATGAAGCGGGATAAGCTCATACTCAAGAGATTCGCAATCCAAATACACGGCCTTGTTTTTCTCGCCAAAAAATGAAACAAACTGGTCCATAAGACCGCACTGCACGCCGACAAAATCATTCTCTGCCTTCCTGGCCAACTCAGCCATTCTCTGGGGCGCAAGATCAAGTTTGAAAAGTGTATTTAATCCCTGAATTATGCTCACTTCAAGAGCCGCGGATGAACTCAGGCCTGCCTCAAGAGGAATATCCCCCCAGATTAGGCCGTTTATCCCGCGAATGTCAAATCCTTCTTCCTGCAGGGCCCAGAAAATTCCTTTGACATAATTGGCCCATTTATTCTGCCCGGATAAAGATATTTCTTGTAAAGAAAACCGCTCTCTTTTTTTGAGATTTTCTGCCCAGAGGCAGACTTTCTCATCCGTTCTTTTAGAGAGAAAAAAGTAATTCCGCAGGTTTATCGCTGCTGGCAAAACATAACCCTGATTGTAATCGGTGTGTTCTCCGATGATGTTTATCCGGCCGGGCGCAGAAGAGGCTACGTCTGGATGGGAATTATGGATTTCTTCAAAAACAAGGCTTAATGATCTTTCCATCCTGATGTACGTGAATTTTAATGAAAACAAAAAAGAAAAGTCAAATATATAAGCATTTCCATATCCGTTATAACACATTGTTAAGGCATAGGTTTTGGGAAATAGCAGCAGCGACCATTGAAGAAAGGCTCAAGCTGTATGGTTCCAAAACACGTTGCTTTTGCCCCTGAATAAATGGGGCCATAAATGGGGCCAGGCCCCATTTTTTACTGGCCCCATTTATTCTCAAGGCTTCGCTCTCCTCTCCTTCGGAGAGAAACCTTGCCCGCTCAGCCTTTCTCACGGTTTTTTCACCATACAGCCTTCGCCATGCAAGGGAACCCGACGCAGTCGGGCGGCGAGTATGTCTGAGCGGAGCGAGTTACGCAGACGCCGAGAAGAGCGAATGGAGAATGGCGTTAAAAATCTGAAGGGAGCCAGGCTATTTCCCAAAACCTTTTCTAATAACGAAAATGGAGATGCTTACTTTCCCAAATTTTTTCTTGAATTGCTAATATTTTTATGTCATTATCTTTCCTCTTCTTTAAAGTATATCTTTACTTGTTAATAGGAGGCTTGAAATGTCATCACTCTTTGAAGGACTCAAACCATCTCTTCTTTGGAAACATTTTGAACAAATCCTGAAGATTCCCCATTGTTCAGGTAATGAAAAAGCTTTAGGCGATTATATTATATCTGTGGCTAAGGATAGGAATTTAGCCTGGGAAAGGGATAAAATCGGAAATGTTGTTACCAAAAAAAAAGCATCGCCGGGCCATGAAAAGGCTGATACAATTATCTTACAAGGACACATAGACATGGTCGGCGAAAAAAACTCTGATGTTGAGCATGATTTTAATAAAGACGCTATAAAAGCTGAAATCAAAGGAGAATGGATTCAGGCGATAGGAACCACCCTCGGTTCAGACAACGGGATTGGTTTAGCCGCCTCCCTTGCCGTGATGGAGGATGACAGTTTAGAGCATGGTCCTCTCGAATTTCTCTTTACCGTAGATGAGGAAACAGGCCTGACCGGAGCAACTAAGGTAGAATCTGGTTTTCTTAAAGGAAAGAAATTCCTTAATCTTGACAGTGAAGATGAAGGAGTTTTCACTATCGGCTGTGCAGGCGGAGCTGATTCAGAAATCACCTTATCCCTAAAAAGGAAAAAAAGTAAGGGCGGTGAGCCTTACAGACTGAAATTTTTCGGTCTTAGAGGAGGACATTCAGGGATTGATATCGACCAGGGACGTGGAAATGCCGTAAAATTACTTGCCCGCATGCTCTGGCAAGCCATGAATGAATTTCAGTTTGGTTTTGTCCGCATGGAAGGCGGCAACAAAAGAAACGCTATAGCCCGGGAAGCATGGGCTGATCTTCTCCTTAATCCGGCTCAGGGTCAAGGTTTATCCTCTTTTTTCCAGAAGGCTTTTGACAAAATCCAATTAGAATACAAGGCTGTTGAGAAAGACGCAAAATTTTCTTTCGAAAAATCAGATAAGCAAAAAGAAAATCCCTTAACTCCAGAATCTCAGAAAGATCTCATCAACCTCATTTTCACTCTTCCTCATGGGGTTATAGCCATGCATCCTGAGATGGAAGACCTTGTTGAAACCTCTACTAACCTGGCCATTATTAACACTCACAAAGACAAAGCTCAAATAATCTGCAGCAGCCGAAGTTCTGTGGCTTCAGCCCTGGAGGCCGTACGAAATTCAATCGCAGCCTCGAGCGAACTTGTGGGAGCAAAAGTTGTTCAGCCTGAAGGCTATCCATCCTGGACGCCCAACCTCCAGTCCCCTCTTCTCAAGACTCTAAAAGACGTATACCAAAAAATGTTTCAAAAACAGCCTAAGGTTGAAGCTATCCACGCTGGCCTTGAATGCGGGATCATAGGAGAAAAGTTTCCGGGGATGGATATGATTTCCTTTGGCCCGACTATTGAGCATCCCCATTCTCCTGAAGAAAGGGTTCATACAGGCTCTGTAGAAAAATTCTGGGAATTCTTAACCGGCTTGCTTGCTGATCTGGCGAAATAAGGCCTCAGGCCTCAACTTTTGACTTTTTAAGGAATGCTTTCCAGCGTTCGATATGGCCGTATTCATCAGCCTCATCCTTTTCGATTATCTTTCGAGTCTCCTCATCCCAATCTATCTCTCTTAAAAGTACATCGTAATGACGAACAGCTTTCTTCTCAACCCAAATACCAGTATGAAGAATGGCTTTTGTGCCCAGCAGTCGCGAAAAGAATCCGAATTTGAAACCCACGATCCAGTACAACCATCTGAGCATACTAGGTTTAAAACCATATTCAAAAAGCTTAATTTGAAAATCCTGGAGATGTGTCATCTCGTTGCTCATAGCATCTATAAGCTTGAGATTTAGCTCACTTTCTTTTTTTGTGATCTGGAACTTGTAGATATTGACTGCCATAGTTTCTAGTGTATGCAGGGAATGCAATCCTTTCTCAATTCTTTTTAATCTATCCGAAGGCAAGCCCTGACCTCTGAGCTTAAAGTCTCCCTGGCGCATCTCAGGCCGAATGATCGAGATGTCAAAATCTTTTTTTTCCACCATTCTTAAATCCAGCCCAACTCGCTGAATTGAGGAAAGCCAGAGCGGGATATTCCCCAGTAAGCAAAAAGAATTAAACTCAATAAATAGCCACTCATGAAAAAGAAAAGAAAGGGATTCTGATTGCCTTCTTTTTTTCTGTGAAAATAAAAGAGGAGAGCGAGAAGAAAGCCAGCGCCAGCAGCAGGAAAAGTGAAAACGACTGTTTGCCCTTCAATTCCATTCGCTGTAAAAACAAAGCCATAAAATGTAGCTCCTAATGATAGAAAAGCAAAGTTGTTCCAGGTGAGAGATTTAAATGAAATTTTATAGGCTGCAATAATTAAGGCAACAGAAATCAGGAAAACTCCTCCGTCCCACATAAAATGGCTGATTATTTCATCAAAAAGATAGGCGGCCTTATACAATTCTGATTCCTTCATGTGATGAAGAAGCCTGGCAATTGAATTAGAAGAAAGATGGAGACCATGACCATCCACAAAAAGAAGAAAGCCGATGGCTAATAAAACCTTGGGCAATACCCTTAGAACTCTTTTTGAAGGCTGTTGAGGCTGCGTGGAGTGTAAAATTTTATTAGCACGTGAATAGAGAATGTAGGCTAAAGGGATGACAACAAAAGGAGTCAAAAAATCAAGTGTATCCCCCAAGGTTAGAGGGCTCTTAAGATAGGTCTTGAGAAAGGGTGGCATGATATGAAAGCAAGCATAGAAAAAACCATAAGCAAGCAGCCAGAAACAAAGAATATCCTTATCTTCTTTCATTCAGACAACCTTCAAAAGACATGGCCGAAATTAAAATAAATTCCCAGACCTTCGTTACTAAAACCGATATCAAACCTAACAACAAAGTTTTGAAGATAATACCTCAATCCCCAGCCGATATCAACAACAGCATTATCGAGCCTTATTTCTGACCAGGATGGCCAAACAAGCCCCCCCGTCTATAAAAACGCTTCCTCCCAATTTCTTCCAGAGAGGAAAACGATACTCGGCATTAGCTAAAAATTTCCCTTTATCTTGAAAGCGATTTATCATTCCCCCTCCTTTGCTCTTTAACATAATTAAAATCCTTGAAAACTTCAATCTTAGAACCTGATTTCAAAAAATAGAGTCTGCCCCCGTTTTTCATCTGTACTAAGCAGAAATTGGATACACCTTTTTCTGGGCGTGGTCTCGTTGGAAAATAGATAGCTTAAAGAGAATAAAAGAGATTAATAGAGAATTAAATAACCACTTAAATATGTTTTTACCTGCTGACATGGCGGAGATAAACCTCCACCAGCGTTTGATAATGCTCTTCCATGAATAGAAATATTTATTTATTCTACCGAAGGCTTCAAAGACTTCATCAGGAGTAAGTCGTTTTGGTTTAAAGACAAGATGATCACCCTCATAATGAGAAAGGTTCTTGTCAAATATGCGCCCTTCTGATTTTACTTGCTTATAGAAAGGTGTTCCGGGAATCGGGATGGAGATTGAGAGGAGGATTGAACTCGGGTCAATCTCATCAAGCTTCTTGGGCAAGTTTTTATAATAAGAAGGTGTATCCTCATCAAGAGCCAGCATTAAGCCTGTAAATGTTAGAATCCCGCGTTTTTTAAGCTTCTCAAAAAGATCTTTGTATTCCTCCACCTTATTTTGTCTCTTATGGACTGATGAAAGGCTTGGTTCATTCAGAGATTCCAGTCCAATAAAGGCCATTGCAGCACGAGCCTTAACCAACAAGTCCACAAACTCATCGTCGTGGAGACAGTCAAAGCTAAATTGTGTTCCCAATCCCCAGAGTTTTAGTTTTGCAATCTCTTTTAGAAGTTCTTTGGCATAACCCAAATCTCCTCCGAGATTATTGTCAAGGAGCATGGCCATTTTGCGTTTATGGAAGGGAAGTTGAGTGGTGGCTGTTAAGTCATGAATTACATCCTCTATCGGTCGAACGCGAAATGGAGTAGGGTTGATCGTGAGCTGACAGAAACTGCACCTGTACTTGCATCCCCGAGTCGCTTCAGTTACAACAGGAACTGTAAAGTCTGATTCAATGAGATCATAACGTGGAGGAGGGATATTTTCTAAAGAAGGTGCTGCAGGCGCCTTATAAACCTTCTTTAGCTTACCTTTCACCATATCTTCAACAGCCTGGGGCCACACAGGTTCTGCCTCTCCTACAACCACCGAATCAAAATGGGGGATCACTTCTTTCGGGAATGTGGAGGGATATCTTCCCCCTGCTACGACTATCTTCCCCAGCTTTCTGAATTTTTTCGCTACTTCAAATGCATGCGGTGCACAGAAATCCATAAAGCTAAGACCAATGAAATCTGCATCTGTGTTGTAATCAATAGGACGAACCATCTCATGGAGAAGCTCTACTTCTACTATCGGTGGAGTTAAGCCTGCCACAAGGGCACCTGACAGTGGCGGAGCCGGGGAGCGGGCAAAATAAGCCTGGTTCTCTCCAAGATTTTGAAAAAGGACGATTATCTGAAGTTTTGGTTTGCTCATTTTATACCTCCTTTTTATCTGCAAGTTTATAAGCTATTCTTTGCATAGTTCTCTCAACCAACCAGGGCATTAAACTTTGAGAAAATTTCAAAGCTTTGCCTCCAAGAGAAAGAACCAGATCCAGCCTTTCATTTTCAATCGCTTTGATAATAGCTTTTGCCACCTTTCTGGCAGGAGCATAAGGACCCGCAGGCCGGTGGGCACCACCTATCTTCTTCTCATTTTTGAAAAAGTCTGTCTGGGTATACCCTGGATAGACAATCATTATAGAGATTCCTTTTTTTGCGAGCTCGGCACGGAGACTCTGGCTTAAAGCGACAAGAGCGGCTTTACTCGCACTGTAAGCCCCAAGGTAGGGAACACCGTGCATGGCTGCAACGGAAGCGATGTTGATAATCAGCCCCCTCCCTATCTTTTTCATACGTGGAAGGACTTCCAAAATACAATTAACAGAGCCGAAGAAATTTACTTCCATTACAGAGCGAAAGTCTTCTAATGCAGTCATCTCAGCATTTCCATAAACACCTATTCCTGCATTGTTTATCAGAATGTCGATTCCACCAAGGTAGTCCACACACCTTTTAACTAGCCTGCCTACATCTCCCCTATTTGAGATATCGCTGGGTATGGAAAGGGGAGCCTTGATCTCAGGAAAAGCATCCTTTATTCCATCGGACACTTTTCTCAGAGCCTTTAGCCTGCGGGATGTTAACGCCAATATGGCTCCCCTCTTAGCCAATTCAAAGCTAGTTGCTCTGCCGATGCCAGACGATGCCCCTGTTATCAGGACCCTTGAACCATCAATTTTTGCCATTTTCATATCCTGTTGCTGATAATATCGGTCTCTTTATTCATGGATTTTTTATTTTCCTGCCTCTCACTGATAATATAGCCCCCCCAAATCATAAGTTGTCAAAAAGTTGTTAAGAGTTTGTTAAAAGTATGTTAAAAAAGGCAGGAATATAAGAAAGTGAGGATTACTGTGCCTATTTTTTCAATATGTTCTATTCTTCCATATTGTAACAATAAGAAAAATCCCTCCGCCAAGACACAGTAAATTTATGAAAATATTCAGAATAGCCTCTCCTATTCCAAGAAGATAGATTCCATGTTGAGTGTTAAAAGAGACATCCAGAAGCCCTAGAAATATAAGCGAAGCCCCTCCCAAAAGGGAAAATAAAAAGCCAAAAGGCATCTTCTTCAACAAGCCAATTCCCCCAATAATTAATACTATAGATAGGGATATATCAGCTACAGGAAAAGCTGATTCGAAGGCCATATAGATTTCCTCTAAGTGCGAATCATCTATTTTCACTAAATCTGCGGAAAAGAAGGCAATCCAGAAGGAAATAATTCCCACAGTTATTGCTAGTTCCATAATGGCAGCAAATTTTACTGTTTTCGTATATTTAATTTGCATTTTCCTTTATTTCCCTGAAGTCTCATGAATCAGTAAGGCATTGTCTTTATTTGTCAATTTTTTTCTTCTTTTCCCGTCTTTTTTTATCGTGCTTCTCCCCATTTTCTCCAGGATGGGAAAAAGAGAGAAGAAAAGCCGCGGAAAAGCTATTCCGATTCTGCATAAAATTCCCATCCCGGTCGGGATCAGTACTTCTGGCTTTTTTTTACGAACAGCTTTGAGTATTCCTTTAGCGGCTTGTTCGGGCTTTAAGGGCTTTCCTAGAAAAGAGAGAACAGCATCATCGTATAAAAGTTCATAAGCATGCTGTGGAGTATCTACAGAATCGGGGCAAACCACAGCTACTCCAACCGGAGAGCGACGCAATTCTGCATGGAGTGAAAGAGAATAGCCTCGAATAGCATATTTTGTGGCGCTATAAACTGCTTCACCTGGCAAAGGAACAATACCCCCTAACGATGCAACATTGACAATCTTGCCAAAATTCTGCGCTTTCATAATATTTAAAGCAGCTCGACATCCATGAATTGTTCCTGAGAGGTTTACTGAAAGCTGGTTTTGGACTTCATCCAAGGTAATTTTCTCCGCGGCACCAGGTTGGACAACTCCTGCATTATTAATAAGAATATCAACCCTGCTATACTTTTGCCTGACTCTTTCCATGAGCGATTGCCAGGATTCGGGGTCTGCGACATCATGTTCGATGAGCATTGTTTCCGCTCCCGAATCCTTCAAAAGCGTCCCCAACTCTTCTAGTCCCTCTCTGTGAATATCGGTCAAAATTAAAATGGCGACATGCTTGGCAAAAAGATGCGCTGTAGCTGAAGCGATGCCACCAGCTGCACCAGTGATGATTATTACTTTATCCTTGAGCATAAAGTTATTCCTCCGGGTATCTAAAATTCACAAATCAGGATTATCGTATCTCAACCTTTTGGGCAATTTCCAGTAATTTGTTTATGTAACTTTTTGGATCAGAACCTGCTATCTCTGAGAAATTCCTGATCGAAGCAGTATCAACAGGAACTAATCGTCCTCCACTCCTGATTCTTACGCCTTCTCCCTCGATAATCTTACCTAATAAGATTGGAGTCCAGCCAGCTTTGGCTGCTTCCTGGAGAAAGCTCTTTTCATTATCATGACTTAAGGTAAAGCACAGCTCAAATTCTCCATGAACTGCAGCCAGAGTCAGCCAAGGCGGCAAATTTTGAGCGCTGCACATCTTCAAGGCGATCGGATGCAAAATTTGGTCCCAATTATCTTCCAGAACAAATTGGCAGCGATTTAACCTCATAAGGGTGTCTACAGTGTGGATTACACCATCGCTCGTATCCATGCAGCAGCTTGCAAATTTCCTGATTATTTTCCCTTCTTTTATCCTGGCCAGAGGCTGGTAGAATGGCTCTGGTAGCTTGGAATCCTGCCTGGCTAATCGCAAAAAAGCAAAGACGCTCCCTAAACCAGCGGGATGCGTAAGATATAATTTATCTCCCGGTTTTACTCCGATTCTTTTAATGATCGATTTTTTGGGAACAAGTCCTACAGCACACCCAGAGAGGAACAATTCTTTTCCCTGGTTAGTATCGCCGCCCAGAACAAAAGTGTTTAGCCGCTGGCAAGCATCAGAAATCCCCTCTGTAAGCTTTGTCATAAAGGCCTCGCTTAAAGCCGGAGGATAACTAATTGATACGAGCAAGCCCAAGGGCTCTGCTCCAACTGCAGCTAAATCCGAAAAATTTACCATGGCGAGCATCCATCCGATAAGATAAGGATCATCGTATAATCCGCTCGTAATCTCTTCAACCAAAGCATCAGTAGTAATTGCTAGGTAATTATCACTTCCTCCTCCCATATCGATTAATTCTGCATCTGCTTCATGAATTTCATGTAGTTTATGCGGAGCTTTGAGAAAATTTTTGGCAATTCTCTCAATCATCAAGTTTTCTAAAATATCGTTCATCATTGGCTTACCCCAAGATCCCCGCCATAATTTGATTTAAATGTTACGAGCAGCATAGACTTCCCTGCCCAGTTCCCAAAGCTTTGGAGAATCTGGTTTTATCGCATCTTCTTCCACGCTCGAAGATTTTTTTCGTTATCAGAAGACCTGTTCCAGAGAATATTCATGGTCTCACACCTGTGTTTTTTCAGGTCTAAATTTTAAAGCTAACTCAAATAAAATATAGAAGAGGACGATAATAACCAGCCAATCGATCTTCAGAGTCACGACAATTGCTGCACAGTAAAGAATAAACGAACGAACAATATTAGCTATCGGACCATGAGCTTTTCTTTCATCTCGAGTTTGATGTATCTTTATCTGAGCGTGAGCATTAATCACCAGCGCAACAGCAAAAATACCAACGCCAACAATGTTGAGAGTGCCGATTGAATGCATTGCCCAACCTGCAAGAAAAGCAGCCGAGATGGCAGCAAAATCGCTGTAAACAGCAGCTGGCAGCCACCCAAAAACCACAGGAAAAGTCCTGTATCCAGTCTCCTTATCTGCTGAAATATCCTTGAAATAACCCATCACTACAAAATTAGCATAGCCAAAAAAAATTGCTAGCACCGCCAAAAGGAAAGCCAAAGAAGGAGAGTCTCCTAAGTTAAGGATTTGCCTGACTCGATACTCTCTATCCACCAGCCTCCCCATAACAGGCAACAAAGCCACTATCCAAGAATTCCAAAGCGGCCCTCCCCACCATGTTCTCTTTAATACCGTATAGGCAAGTAAGCCGACAACTGCCAAAACTCCAAAAACTAAGATTATAGGATTTAGATATGTCAGAATTAATATTGCTAAAGTTAATCCTACGAGACTAACACTTAAAACTTGCTTGCGCGAAATTATTCCTTTTATAAGGGGACGATAGGGGGAGGAAAGTGCGTCGGTATCCATCTGAAAACAATCTGTCAGAGCCTGTCCTAATCCATAGGATAAAAACAGGGGAATAAAACCTAAGACAATTCTGAAAATTCTGGGATCATCTGCGAATGCAAGTCCAACCAACCCAGCGGCTCCTGAGACAAAAATAAGATAGGGTCTCATTGTTGACCAAAAAGCTTTCCAAAAAGCTGTGCTCAAGATGCTCGCATACCGATTCTTAGCCATGATATGTCCTTAAGGATAGGGATTTATTTTCTGGATTTTCATCATATTCCCCTTTTCTAAATCTGCTAGTTTTTTACAACATCTTTCATCATTGGCTGATTTTTAAAATCCCCTGAAGCAATTTGATCTTGATTCTTCGCGCTAGATAAACTTCTCCATCCAGTTCCAAAGGAGTTGGAGAATCCGGTTTAATCTCCATCTTCCTGGCCATCCAAGATCGAGTTTTCGGTAAGCCCGTGAACTTGCCGCGAGTTAAAGAGATAATTGTTTTTAATCTTGCGAGTATTCCCATTCTTTCACAAAGACCAACACCTAAATAATCACTCTGGGAATTAATGTTGAAATCGAAGCAGAAATTACCGCTAACATGAGGATTGATAACAACACTCAAGCTGGTAACTTCTGTAGAAATCTTTTTATTCTCAACTTTAATCTTAGCTGGAACATTTTTAGCTGCAATCAGTGTCCTAAGCGCAGCATACCAGATTGTACCCATCACCCACTTAGATTTCAGCCATTTTATAACTTTTCCCTTTGAATTAAACAGATAATTGGCTTTAGCGATAATTCCGATACTGCAATTGATGATAAAATATTTTCTGTTCCATTTCCCGTTCTCATCCTCAAAGTCAACCTGTCCTACATTATGATCAGCAGCATTTTCACAATCAAGTTTTAAAGGAACTTTGCAACTTAAATATTTATCTTCAGAAAAAGGCTTGTGGAAATCATTACTTGAACCTAATCCTATAGCTCCCATAGTCAACTCACTTCTCTCTTCTTTTTTCATCTGCATTATTTGATTTAATAAAAAATTTATCGTCCCATCTCCACCAGCTCCTATTACTACTCGTTCTCCTTTATCAAACTCGTTGTATAGTCTTTTGCTGAAATCTTCAAAATCAGAAATTAAAGTGTAATTTCCTCTAAAATACTTGCTTTCCAGTTCTGGTTTAGACTCCTCCCATTTTTCAACACTTTTACCGCCGTTTGAGTGTTTGTTTAAAAGTATGATCATTTTCTTACTCCTTTGTTTTTTTCTTTTTCAATTCAGCCATCTTTTACTGATAATTTAGCTCCCCTAAGGGCAAAAGTTGTCAAGAATATGTTAAGAGATTGTTAAAAGTTTGTTAAAAAAGGCAGGTGTATTGAAAAATGGCGAAAAATGGGGGAAAACTGGAAAAAAACGTGCCAAAAATGGGGACTGAAAAATAGGGCCAGGCCCCATTTTATATTTTATGTGGGACTATCCCCTGTTTATACAACGTGCGGGTTTGATAAATCAAACGCCAACACAAGAAAAACCAAACGCATACATAAGAAAAATTAAAACCATTCAGTTTATTTATATAATCGAAAAGGTGGGCTTGATGAATCAAGCCCCTACAGAAGAATCAAATTCATGAAGGGATGATTAAGCGGCGGGTTTGATAAATCAAACCCCTACATAAAGATAGGAAGGCTAGAGGATGGAAAATATTTTATTTTTGAAACTTGTAGCCAGACCAGGGAACTGTAATTAGATGAACAGGTTTGGCCGGATTACTCTCGATTTTCTGTCTCAGGTGATGGATAAAAGTATCGATTGTCCTTGTGGTCGGAAATTTGTCATACCCCCATACTTCATTAAGAATAGTCTCCCGGCTAACAACTTCTCCCTCACAAGAAGTAAGAAGCTTAAGAAGGCCAAATTCTTTAGCAGTAAAGTAAAGCTCTTTCTTTCCTTTAGATGCAATTTGCTTTTTAAAATTTATGTAAACATCACCAAAAGAGTATTCTTCAACTTCTGCTGCTTCGGGCTTTGTGCGACGGAGCACAGCATTTATCCTGGCCAGAAGCTCTTTTGTCCCGAGGGGTTTAATGAGATAATCGTCCGCTCCAAGCTCCAGGCCTAAGACCTTATCAATCTCCTCCTTTTTCTCCCCTGTAAGCATGATAATGGGCATCATTATTCCCTTTGTTCGAAGCCTCTTGCATATTTCCAACCCACTTAAAGAAGGAAGTGTGAAATCGAGAAGAATCAGGTCAATTTTTTCCTGGCAGGCTAACCGGAATCCTTTTTCTCCGTCGCTGGAAGAGATGACCTTAAAGTTTTCTGTTTCCAGGAAAGATTTAAAGGTTTCAAGCAAAGCTTTATCATCTTCGATGATTAATATTTTTTTCATGGCTTTGGGAAAATCAGGCTAAAAGTGCTGCCCCTGTTCGGTTGACTCTCAACTTTGATTTCTCCTTTATGAGCTTCCATAATGTGCCTGACAATTTTTAGCCCCAGTCCTACACCTTGTGGATTATGTCGGCTCGCTTCAGCATGCCGATAAAATCCCTCAAAAATTTTTTCTCTCTCTTTGGATGGAATTCCAAGTCCCTTATCTTTAACCTGAATTTCTACCTGTTTTTCCTTTTCGACGACTTGAATCATTATATCCTTTTTATCTGACGAATATTTAATAGCATTATCTATGAGATTGGTCAACGCCTGTTTTACAGCATCCTTATCTATCTCTAAAAGGAGAGGATTTTCAGGCAAATTTGTCTGGAGAACAAATCCATCTGATTCCAATCTGAACTGGAAAAGTTTCGCTACTTCTATGACAACTGACTGTATCTCCTCATTCTGAAAACTGTAGGTTTTAGTCTGCTGTTCAATTTTTCCAAAATCGAGGATGTTATGAAGGAACCGGGAAAGACGGCCGCTTTCATCGGCCACAAGGCTTATGAGCTCATCCTGTTTTGCTTTGCCTTTTATCTTTCCTGCCTGGAGCACTTCGGCCAGCCCTCTAATAGAACTCATCGGTGTCCGAAGTTCGTGGGAGACAGAGGAGACAAATTCCGTTTTAAGGCGGTTTAGCTCATCCAATTTTTCTCTCTCCGCCCTTTCTTCAAAGACTTCTTCCTGAAGCCTAATCCTCTCCAGGTTTAAAGCCAGCTCTTGGGCCATGGTGAGCAAAAGCTCAAGGTCATCCCCTGTGTACCGTTCTCCAGATTTTTTCTTTCCCAGTGATAAATAACCGGCCAGGCCAGCCGTCCTAAAATAAAGAGGGATAATTAGATCCAAATTCTTTTCTTCAAGGAGGGACTCTTTCGAGAAATCAATATCTTCTTCCGTGCGGACTGCCTTTTTTTTGGCTAATATTTTTTCTGAATCGAGACTGAGAGAAGACAAAGAAGCAACGTTCTCTTTTCCATTCTTGGCAATCAATAGCTTCTTTTTTCCGGAAACTAACAAATAGATAAAAACTCCGATATGATCCATCGGCAAAGCTTTCTTTATCTTTAAAAGGAAAAAATCAGTTAGATGGTCACTGCTTGCCATCCTGTGAGCCCTTTCGTTGAAACTGAGAATGCTCTTCCGGTAATCATAACTCATGCGGAAAAATGCTTTATCAACAAATGCCTGAATTTTTTTCCGGGCGGGATTAAAGGCCACAGCAGCTGCAAGAGCTCCGATTAAAGAAACGGTCGTTTCTCGGGCAGAAAAGAATTTAGAAAAAATATTGCCCAGCAGATAAACAGAAAAGAGATATATGCTGACGGTGAACACAGTGAGTATGGAATAGACTATGCTTCGATTGATAACAAGTTCTATGTTCATCAATTTAAACTTAACAATGGAAAAAGCGAGGGCTAGAGGGACGAAGATAAAAAATGCGTTGGAAAATTCCTGTGACAGAAAGGGATCAATTCCTAGGGCCAGGGGAAGCTGGTATAATAGGATAAACGGCACCAGGCCAATAAAAAGGCCATAAAAAATCCATTTTATTTGAGCCTTCTCCTCCTCAAGGGCGGCTTTCCTATAACTCCTAATCAGATATAACATTGCCGAAAGGACAAACAAGACAAGATATCCGCGAAAGACATAAAAAGCGGATTCATAGATCCTATGGGCCTCTATTGAAGAATTCAAGCCAGATTGGAGAAATGTAGTCTCCAGGACCCCTATAAAAATCAGAGCTGGAAAGTAAATAATGAGCTTGCTTATCTTGAGCCTTATCTTCGAGAATAAAAGAGAAAAATGAAGGAGAAGAGCAGCAGCCAAAGGATAGCAAAAATAGTATAAAATCCCGGGGATGTACGAGAGCCAGTCTTTTCTTAGGCAGTAAAATCCCCCGCTTATGATGACAGCCGAGGCAAAAGAAAAAGAAGCCCAATAATAGATGCGCGCTCTTGTATCTTCTGCGCGGAGAAGAAAAACCACGATAGCGATAATGAAGCAGAAAATGCCTATAAGGAGATATACTAAAGGAAAAAAATTCTGAGAATAGTAGTAAACAAACTTGGCCTCTTTTTTCTCTATCTTGCCATCGATTTCGATAAGGAAAGTTGACTGTTCACCGATGGTTTTCTGGCTCAGGATGAATTCCATGTCCATTTTTCGTTCAATTCTTATGTCATCTACCTGAATGAGCTTAGCATCTTCTTTCTGAATGAGGTCTTTTATTTCGGGAGGAAGACCACGGCGCTGGCGAAGCAAAGAAAATCCATAGATACTTATGAGGATGATGAAAAATCCGCCGGCGAGTGAAAGCAAAAAAGGGATTTTTTTCATATTCCGCTTTTCCCAGATGCCGGGACAAAATGTAGCACCTTGTTGAGGACAATGTCAAACAGAGTTTGCTGGATGTAAACATCTCCATTTCCGTTATTAGAAAAGGTTTTGGGAAATAGCTTGGCTCCCTTCAGATTTTTAACGCCATTCTCCATTCGCTCTTCTCGGCGGCTGCGTAACTCGCGCTGCTCAAACATACTCGCCGCCCGACTCTGTCGGGTTCCCTTGCATGGCGAAGGCTGTATGGTGAAAAAACCGTGAGAAAGGCTGAGCGGGCAAGGTTTCTCTCCGAAGGAGAGGAGAGCGAAGCCTTGAGAATAAATGGGGCCAGGCCCCATTTTCTGC
>CAYTBG010000057.1:0-17990 GCA_964435925.1 uncultured Eubacteriales bacterium
GTAAGGGAGAAAAGTGAAATGGCATAAAAAGGATGTTATAATAAAGTGCCAAACTTGAGGGGCTTGATTTATCAAGCCCGCACTTTGTTTATTAAAATCAGGATTTGATTTATCAAATTTATATATTTGTATGATTTAAAATGTGGGTTTGATAAATCGGTTCTCTTCCATTTTGTGTGGGTAAAAGAGTTTTTAAGGAAGCATAGAGACATGGTAATATCCTATGGTGAAGTATCAACCATAGGAGGTGTCTTGATGAATGAATTATCTTTATTTACTCTTGCATTGGGTCCTGCAAAGCCCTGGAAGGTTGTTGAGATTAAGTTCTCGAAAGAATCTGGCCGATTGGATCTGAGAATAGATTTTACAAGAGGAACGACTTTCCCTTGCCCTTCTTGCAAGGAAGGCAAATGCCAGGTTCACGATACAAAGGATAGGACGTGGAGGCATCTTAATTTTTTTCAATATGAAACCTATCTTCATGTTTGGGTACCAAGAGTTAACTGCCGGGAGTGTGGCATAAAACAGGTTGAAGTTCCCTGGTCTCGTCCTGGGAGTGGTTTTACCTTGTTGTTTGAAATGCTGGTTTTACAATTAAGCCGTGAGATGTCAATAGCTGCAGTAGCCAGCCTGGTCGGGGTGCATGCTAACCGCATCTGGCGGATACTTGAACACTATGTTGAACATGCTCGCAAAGAGGTAGACCTTTCTGAATTCCATATTCTGGGTATCGATGAATTCTCTGTACGCAAAGGTTATGAGTTCATGACGGCCTTTAGTGATATTGATGCCTCACGCGTTGTTTTTACTGGCGAGAGTCGGAGGGAAGAAGCTATTGATGAGTTTGCTAAGGATATGGAGTGCAGGGGTTTTGATCTTGATGGTATCGAATTGATCTGTTGCGATATGTGGGATCCTTATCTTAACGGTATTGAAAAACACCTTCCTCAGGCCAGCGTGGTTTTCGACCGTTTTCATATTATAAAAAAAATGAACAAAGCTATTGAGATGGTCCGTTGGGCAGAGCAGAAAGAGAATCAAGAACTTAAAAAGACTCGATTTATATGGCTCAAGAGGCCCGAAAATCTAACTGAGGAACAAGAGGCGAAATTGGCTGAGCTGAAAAAGTTGGATCTAAAAACAGCTCGTGCCTATCAAATCAAGCTAGCGTTGTCACGGTTTTGGGAAATAGAAAGCTTAGAGGAATCTGATCTTTATCTCAAGAAGTGGTACTTTTGGGCTACGCATAGCCGACTCAAACCTGTAATCGAGGTGGCAAAGGCCATCAAGCACTACTGGCAAGGAGTAATTAATTACACTCTATCACGCATAACCAATGGTGTTGTTGAAGGTCTTAACTCCAAAATTAAAACAGCTATGAAAAGAGCATATGGCTTCAAAAAAACTCAATATTTAAGGACTATCGTCTGCCTGATAGCCGGTAAACTATGTTTTAATTAATTACCCACACAAAATGGAAGAGAACCGATAAATCAAACCCCTACATAAGATGAATCGGAACTTGCACTTGCTTTGTGAGTTCCGTTCTATTCTTTACCTTTTCCTCTTTACCTCTTACTATAAATATAGAAAAAATGGGGCCAGGCTCCATTATACTCTTTACTCTTTCCTCCTGACCTTTTAGTATAAATATAGAGATGGATATTAAAACAAGAGTCATAAAGATAAATCCTGAGCTCGTGGAGTCCGATAAAATTAAAATAGTTGCTACGGTTTTGCAGGAAGAAGGCATAATTGCCTACCCTACAGATACTTTTTACGGCCTGGGTGCAAGCTGTTTTTCTGAAAAAGCCATCCAGAGAATTTATCATCTAAAAAGGAGAGAGCCATCAAAGCCTATCTCTATAATAATCTCTGATATCAATATGGCCCGAGACATTGCGAGGGACATCCCATCCCTTTTCTGGAAAATGGCTGGTGAGTTCTGGCCCGGACCGCTAACCTTGGTCTTAAAAGCCTCCTCAATGTTGCCAACGGGTCTGCTTGGCCCCGGAGATTCAATAGGTGTCCGTCTGCCAGCGCTTTCCTGGGTCAGAGAATTGCTGAACGAGACTGCTTTTCCCCTAACAGCCACAAGCGCTAATATTTCAGGAGAAAAGGAGATTACAAATCCTGAGATAATCAGGGATTCTTTTTTCGGATTAGTTGATCTTATCGTTGATGGAGGGGAAACAAGAGGGGTGCTGCCCTCTACTGTGATCGACCTCACATCTGCGAGGCCAGTAATTCTAAGAGAAGGAGTTGTGCCTCGCTCAGTCCTTGGAAAATATCTTGAATGATAACCTGAATTTAGAGAAAGAACTCCATTCCCTCTGAGGCAATCCCGAAGGCTTTCTCTTCGATCTCTTTCCTGGCTTCCCCTTCTGGGTCAAAGGCTAGATTTGTATGGTTTAGATGGGTGAAATAAATTTTTGTTTTTCCCTCTTCTGCCACATTTTTTAGAGTTTCTAAGCTTGTTTTGATGAAAGGATGTCCTATCTTAGAAAGGTCTCGTCCTGGTAGCTCTTCTGAACTGTAAAAAGTCCCATCCAAAAGAGCAACATCTGACTTTCGAGTCTCTTCTACTATCGAACGGCTCCAGGCTTTCCAGCTCTGGATGTCCGGCACATAAAGAAGCCTTCTTTTCTCTCCAGAGATTATAAAACCTAAGGTGTCTGTATATTCGTTCCGGTGAGGCACCAAAAAGGGAGTAAAAGAAATGCGCGGCGTTAATAAAAATTCTTTTTCCAAGGAGAGGGTATGGATTGATATGTTTTCCAAGCGGACAAGCTGACTCCAGGGACCGTTGCTGGCTAAAAAGCTTTTCATACGGGAAGAACAATGAACAGGCAGTTTATGAGTAGACATAGCCTCATAGCCATAAAACATCAAGCCCGTGTAATGGCCGATATGGGCATGCGTAAGGAGGACACCATGGGGAGAGTTTTTTCTTCCATGCTTTCGTAGAGCTAATCTATTAAAGGCTATATCCGATTGGATTCTGATATCAGGAGTGGCATCCAGGATGTAGTATTTTTTTTCTCCTAAATCTATGATAGCGAGTGAGGAAATGAGACGAGAAAATCGCTGGTCTTCTCGTGCTCGAAGACAATTCTTGCAGTAACAACCAATCTGGGGAAGACCACCATCCTGGGCAGTCCCCAGAACTTTAACCAGAACATTGGTTTTTTCTCCTTCCTTTTTTGAATCTTTTAGAGATAACCTGTGCTTGCCAGAAGAAAAGAAAATATTCATCCCGGCAAGACCTCCAAGACAAGAATTGAAGAAATCTCTTCTCTTCATTTTCTTCTCCTATTGCTGGGGTCAGGTCTTGTTTTTTGCTTTTAGTTATTTGACTTTGGCGCCTGTTTGGACATCCTTATCAAAGAAAGGTATGGTCGCTTTCCCTTCTACCTCTGCTGCTAAGAGCATTCCCTGGGATTCGATCCCTCGAATAACAGCAGGTTTCAGGTTAACAATGAAAACGAACTTTTTTCCCACCAACTCTTCAGGGGAGTAAACATCTGCGACACCCGCTACCATAGTCCGTTTCTCGGTTCCGATGTCGACTTCAAGTTTGAGGAGCTTATCGGTGCCTTCCACTCTTTCTGCTTGGAGAACTTCCCCAACTCTGAAATCCATTCTTTTAAATTCATCAAAAGTGACTTGTTCCATTTTTTCCTCCTTTCTTGCCGGGGAAAACTTTTTTCCCTCTTCCTTTAAAAAATCTTTCAGAGCAATTCTCGGAAAAAGGGGTTTGGGCTTTTTAATTTTTTGGCCCAACTTCAAGTTTTCAAATTTCAATTCTGAAAACGATTCTTCCTGTATAGGTTCTTCTTCTCCGAGAAAGCCCCAGATTTTTTCTGATGATCCAGGCATAAAAGGGAAAAGGAGATAGCTTATACCTCTAAGTGCCGCTGCTGCCTGGTAAAGAATTCTTCCCAGCCTTATTCTCTTGGATTGATCCTTTGCTAATTTCCAAGGTTCATTAATTGCCAGATATTTGTTAACCGAGCTGATATAGGCCCAGATTTCCTCCAGAGCTTTACTTAGGGCGTAATCCTCGGAGAACTTGAGTACTTTCTTTTTAAGATTATTAAACTCCAGACAGATTTCTTTATCAATTTTCTCCTCTTTATCTGCTTCTTCGATTTTCCCGTTAAAGTAATTTTGGATCATGGTCAGAGTCCGCTGAACGAGGTTTCCCAGATCATTTGCCAGGTCAGAATTAACTCTGTGGACAAAACCTTCGTGGGAGAAGTTTCCATCAAGACCTATAGGAATTTCTCGAAGCAGAAAATAACGCAAAGGATCAGGGCCAAAAGTATCTAAGATCAAATAGGGATCAAGGACATTGCCTTGTGATTTAGACATTTTTGTCTTGTCTTTTAGCCACCAACCATGGCCGATAACTGTCTGGGGGAGGGGGAAATCTGCTGCCATAAGAAAAGCAGGCCAGAAAATTGCATGGAATCTGAGGATATCCTTGCCGATGAGATGAACTGTTGCCGGCCAGAATTTCTCGAAAAGTTCCATATTCCAATCATACCCGATGCCTGTCAGGTAGTTGTGGAGCGCGTCAAACCAGACATAAATGGTATGGTCAGGATCGTCCGGCACGGGAATTCCCCACTTCACTGTGGTTCGGGTAATGCTTAAATCCTTAAGTCCCTGCCGCACGAAGCTTACGACCTCGTTCATCCGGCTTGGAGGCCTGACAAATGTGGGGAATTTGGCGTAGAAATCAAGAAGTGGCTTTTGGTAGGCAGAGAGCTTGAAGAAATAACACTCTTCAGAGACAACATCTGCTCTCTTCCCGCAGTCTGGACAGATTTTGTACCCTCCTTTCTCAAGAGGGACATCTTCAGCCAAGAAATTTTCATCAGAAACACAATACCATCCCTTGTAAATTCCTTTGTAAATATCGCCCTTTTCCATTAATTTCCTGAAGATTTTCTGGACGCCTTTTTCGTGGAACGGTTCTGTCGTGCGAATAAAAAAGTCATAGGATATATTCAAATCCTTCCACAAGTTTTTATACCTTCCCACTACCTGGTCTGCGAGTTCTATAGGCTTTAATCCCCTCTCTGTTGCAGCCTTTTCCACTTTCTGTCCATGCTCATCGGTGCCGGTGAGAAAGAAGGCTTTGTTTCCTGTAAGTTTTTGGAAGCGATTCAGCACATCTGCAATGATAGTGGTGTAGGTGTGCCCGATATGAGGAGCATCGTTTACATAATAGATGGGAGTTGTGATGTAGAAAGCTTTTTTAGACCTCTTTGCCACCGAACATTCCTCCTCTGATCAAAATCATGGCCTCTGACCGTGTTGCGCTTTTCGTACGAAAGGAACCTCTTAGAGCCGAAGTAACAGTTAAGGATTTCGGTTTTTTAGCCCCTCTCATGGACATACACATATGCTCAGCTTCGATGACAACCATTACGCCAAGAGGCTTAAGATGTTCCATGATGAGGTCAGCAATCTGCTTGGTTAGCCTTTCCTGGATTTGCAGCCGTCTGCAGAGAATATCAACCACGCGGGCAATTTTACTCAGCCCCACGATTCTTCCTGCTTTTGGGATGTAAGCTATATGGGCGATTCCAGCAAAGGGGAGGAGATGATGCTCGCACATCGAATAAAGAGGGATGTTTTTGATGAGAACCATCTCATCATGCTTTTCGCTCTGAATCGCCTGAAGTTGTTTGGCAGGATTCTCCTGTAATCCTCCCAGTATTTCCGAAAACATACGAGCAACCCTTTGAGGAGTATCTTTGAGCCCGGGTCGTTCAGGGTCTTCACCAACGCCCTCTAAGATGAGTTTAACTCCTCTTGCAATCTTTTTTAAGTCCACGGTTTTCTCCTTGTCTTTTAGGGGCATTTTCAGGCCTATTCACAAAAATCGAACGGATTTATTTTTCAATCCTTTCAAGGTTTTTCGCGCTCTTTATAAAATTTTTTAAGAACAAGCTGCCTGATCTCTTTGACAGAAAGATCGCTCTTTTTTGCCAACTTCAGGCAGTCTGAAAATTCAGGTTGAATGTTGACTTCTTTTCCCTCTTGGTAGGATATTTTTATCGCTACTTTTTCTCCAAGGATGCCAACCTTCTCGATCTTCCTTTCCAGCACACGCCTTTCTACAGGAAAGTACCTAACACCTATTGAGCTTGTTTCTTTAAAAATAGCACTGATTAGGGAATCTATCTTATCAATCTCTGCCAGAACGGTCAATTTTGTAGCCAGCCTGCCTTTTTTCATCAGGACAGGGGTAAGAAACACATCTTGCGCGCCTAACTTAAACGCACTGTCAAAGAAGGCTGCCAGGACCTGAGGGTTGGAATCGTCGATATTGGCTTCGATCATGTAGGCTTTTTTCTCTTCATTAAATTCTTTCTTGTTTCCATAGAAGGCTCTCAGAATGTTAGGCAGGTCGCGGAAGCTACGGGTTCCAGCTCCACAGCCGATTTTTTCATAAGATAATTCAGGCAAAGGAATAAATTTTTTGACCAATGTAGAGACAATAGCTGCTCCTGTAGGTGTGACAAGCTCTTGTTTTACCCAGGCTGAATAGACTGGGATGTTCTTCAGCAGTTCAGCCACTGCAGGGGCAGGCACGGGCAGGCGGCCATGAGATGATTTGGCCCATCCATGACCGAGATTCAAAGGCGAGCAGTAGAATTCACTGATTTCGAGGGTTTCAGCCAGAAAACAGCAGCCCACGATATCCACGATCGCATCATCTGCTCCAGCTTCATGGAGATGGGTCTCATTGACGCTGTGGCCGTGAACTCGGGCTTCAGCTTCGAAGAGCTTCTTAAAAATGGCTGAGGCGTTCTTTTTTACAGAGGAAGAAAAGCGGCTTTTCTTTATTATATCTTCGATATCTGACCGCTTCCTCTCGACCGTTTTTTTAGCTTTCACCAGAACATCCACTTTTAATCCTCTAAGAGTAGCCCTTTTTGTTTCTTTGAGTTGAATCTCTACAGGAAGCTTTAATTCGGCCATTTTTTCTCTAAAGAGTGAGGAGGACACGCCCAAATCTAGAAGAGCTCCTAAGATCATATCTCCGCTCAAGCCGGCTGAAGCATCAAAATAAATATATTTCATCTAAAATTATTCCTTTTATGCCTTGGATGTTTTTTTCAATTCTTCATCTATTAACGGCAAGATTTCTCCAGATTTTCCCCTTATGGAAAAATCGGCGTACAGGGAGAGAGGGGTTGGGTCAAGATTGATTTCCACAATCTTAGCCCCAGCTTCAGAGGCTTCAAAAGGAAGCGAGGCAGCTGGCTGGACTACTGCCGAGGTGCCGATGACGAACATTACGTCACATTCAGAGCTTAGTTGAATAGATTTCTGGAGTATGGTTGGCGAGAGAGATTCTCCAAACCAGACAACGTGAGGCCTGAGAAGGGCTCCGCAGTTAGGGCAGAGAGGGGGGATTTCTTTCAAGGGAGTCTCATAGTTTTCCGTTATCGTTTCCTCCTCGGTACAGCGCAGCTTCCAAATGTTGCCGTGGAGCTCCCAGATATTTTTTGAGCCTGCTTTCTGATGGAGGCCGTCGATATTCTGGGTGATTAGGGAAACGGTTGGAAAGGTTTCCTCCCAACGAGCAATGACTTTATGGCCAGGATTCGGCTCCTTCTGACCAATAATGCCCCGCCGCCAGTCATACCATTCCCAGACAAGCTTTGGATCCTGGCTGAAGGCTGTGGGAGTAGCAAGTTCTTCCGGACGATATTTTTTCCACAGCCCTTCTTCTCCCCGGAATGTAGGAATTCCGGATTCGGCTGAGATTCCGGACCCTGTCAAGATGGCGACACGGCTTGCTTCTTGGAGGACTTCGATAAGCGGTCCTGTGTCGAGTTTTTCAGCCATCTGTTTTTCTCCAGCTTCCTAGAATAATCCTTTCCTGCTGAAAAATCAAAACATATATGGGGTATAATGAGGTTAGACCTTTCAAACGTTTAAAACTTTGATAATTCGAATTTTTATTTGCTTCTCTCTTTGAATGCCCAAATTTCCGTGTGATAAGGGCTGACCCCACTTAGCTTTGCTTGACTTGCTATCTCATAAATTATATATCAATTATCTCATAAGGAAAGAAAGATGGTAGCAGCGAAGAAAGAAAAACTTCCTCGTGTGGAGATCGGAATCCTCGGAGGAACAGGTTTTTATGAAATCGAGGGAATCGAAAGTATCGAAGAGGTCAAGTTCGAGACTCCATTCGGAAAAACCTCTGACGCCTTTATCATAGGCTCCTTAGAAGGAAGGAGAGTTGCTTTTCTCAACCGCCACGGCAGAGGTCATAAGATCCTTCCCTCAAAGATAAATTACCGGGCAAACATCTATGGCTTTAAAATGCTCGGTGTAGAAAGGATTATTTCCGTGAACTCTGTGGGATCACTGAAGGAGCAAATAAAGCCAAGAGATATTGTGTTCTCTGATCAGTTCTTCGACAGAACGCACCGGGAAAACTCATTTTTCGGAGAAGGAATTGCTGCCCATGTCAGTCTTGCCTACCCAGTCTGTTCTGATCTCTCAAGAGCCCTGTTTAATACAGGAGAGGAGCTTAATTTGAGAGTCCATCAAGGAGGAACATATATTTGTATTGAAGGGCCTGCTTTTTCAAGCAGAGCTGAGTCTAACATCTACCGCTCCTGGGATTGCAGTGTCATCGGTATGACAAGTGCCACTGAGGCAAAGTTATGTCGGGAAGCAGAATTGTGTTATTCCACAATGAATTTAATCTGTGACTATGATGCCTGGCATGAAATTGAGGAGCCGGTTACGGTAGAGATGGTTTTAGAGAGCATGGATCAAAATATACACAGTGCCAAAGCTATCATCAAAAAAGCTATTGCCTCACTTTCACCCCAAAGAGAAAGCCGATGTGCATGTGATCAAGCTCTCAAGAATTGTATTGTCACCCAAACCGATTCTATCCCTGAAGAGTCAAAAGAAAAGCTACGGTATATCATCGAAAAATACATAAAAGGAAACGAAGAGGCTTAATAGTCCAATGAGTTTAGTAATTGTCGGTTCTGTAGCCTTTGATACCCTTGAAACTCCCCATGGCAGGAGAGAGAAAATTGTGGGAGGATCATGCACGTATTGCTCCCTGGCTGCAAGTTTTTTCACCCAGCCAAAGATTGTGGCTGTCGTAGGGGAGGATTTCCCAGAGGAGACGATTGAATTATTCAAGAGCAGAGGGATCGATGTCCGGGGTCTTGAAATTCAGTCAGGTAAAACTTTCCACTGGGAAGCACTTTACGGTGATGATCCCAATCAAAGGACGACGATCAAAACAGAATTGAACGTGTTCGAAGATTTTAGCCCTCAGCTTCCTCCGGACTACACGGAAGCCGAAATTGTTTTTCTGGCAAATATCGACCCTGACCTTCAAGGGGATATTCTTTCCCAGGTTAAGCACCCGAAGCTCGTAGCAATGGATACTATGAACCTATGGATTAAAACCAAGCCTGCCCCTCTTTTAAGGGTTTTAGAGGAAGTCAACGTGTATTTTGCCAACGATGAAGAAATAAAAATGCTGGCCAAAGAGCCGAATCTTATCAAAGCAGGGAAGAAACTTCTTGAGAGAGGGCCTTCTATTATCGTAATCAAAAAGGGCGAACATGGTGCCCTGGTTTTAGGGAAGGATTCGATTTTTGGCGTTTTAGCCTACCCCTGCGAAAAGGTAATTGATCCGACTGGCGCGGGGGATAGTTTTGCTGGAGGTTTCTTGGGCTACCTGGATAAAATAAAGGCTTTTGATAATGAGGGAGAAATCCGCAAGGCTTCTGTTTATGGAAGCGTTTTGGCTTCTTTTACTATCGAGGATTTTGGCATTAACCGCTTTAAATCTTTGTCGCTTGAAAATATAGAAAAAAGATTTTCCGAGTTTAAAAAACTTGTTTCTTTCTAAGCCTTCCTTATCTTCTACTTAAAAGCAGCTATCTCTAAAAGCTGCTGCCCTATAGTTAATTGATGGATCTGGGCTGTGCCGCCCAGTATTGTGGCAGTGATTGCATCCTGGTAGTGGTGACCTACTGGATAATCATCGAAAGTGCCATAGGAACCATGTATCTTAACCGCCTGGGAGGCAACCCAGAGAGCAGTCTCAGCAGCTAAATGCTTGGCATAGGACATCTCTTTGATATGGCGAATACCACGGCTCTTAAGGTCTGCGGCACGATAGGTAAGCCATCTGGATGCTTCAACCTTCGTTGCCATTTCAGCAATTATCTCCTGTATTAGCTGGTGACCGCCGATAGGCTTTCCAAACTGAACCCGCTCTTTGGCAAACTTTATACAAGAGTCAAGACAGCTCTGGGCCAGGCCAACACAACCTGCAGCCAAGAATAAACGGGCAGTATCAATGCCTCGCAAGGCGTCCTTTAAGGCACGCCCAATCTCCCCCACCTGATTCCCCACAGGCAATTCCATATCTGTGAAACTTAAAATGCCTTCGCTGCCACCTCGCCAGCTGATTCTTCCTTTCTGAGGCGTGCTCGAAAAGCCTGGTGTGTCTCTCTCTACGATAAAGCTGGCCAGCCCCTTAATGCCCTTTGTTTTATCTGTCTGAGCTATGAATAGGACAACATCAGCTATTTCGCCGTTGGTGATAAAAATTTTGGAGCCATTTATGACCCAATGATTACCTTTGCGTCGAGCGGCGGTCTCGATCATAGAAGAATCGCTGCCCGCATTAGGCTCGACCACAGCTCCAGACATGATTAATTCACCCCTACATACTGGGGTGAGGTATCTCTTTTTCTGCTCCTCAGTGCCGGCATCGAGAAGGTTGGTCGCCGGCTGGATGGGCCCACTAACCGCTGCTTGCGTTACCGCTAAGCTAGCCCCGCAGAGCTGCTCCCAGATAAGGGTTGATGTAACATAATCAAGGCCCATTCCCCCATACTCCTCTGGCATATGTGGAGCTAACAGCCCTTGGGAAGCCATCTTTTTTATAATTCCAGGATCAAATTTCTCCTGGCGTTCATTTTCCTTGAGTGTTGGCAAAATCTCCTGCTCAGCAAACTTTCGGGCCATATCCCGAGACATTATCTGTTCATCTGTTAGTTCGAAGTCCATTTTTTATCCTCCCCAAATTCAAATTATAAGGACTTACTATTCATGCTTTCTTTTCCACTAACTCAACCAGGACTCCGTGAGTCCCTCTAGGATGGAGGAAGACACTCATTCCCTCAGCACCTGGTTTTGTTTCACCAAGAACCTCTATTCCTGCGGCCTTGAACGAGGCAATTTCTGCGCTGATATCTTCCACTTCATAGCAGATATGGTGGAAACCCTCGCCTCGCTTTTCCAGGAATTTTGCCATAACTCCTTCATTCCCTGCAGGCTGGAGGAGCTCAATCAGAACACTGCCCACTTCGACCATGCTTACCTTAATCGTCCCGTCACCACCTATTATAGGCTCGGATGATTCCAGCCCAAAAACCGAGCGATAAAATTCCCTCGCCTCTTCAAGATTTTTCACTGCTATCCCCAGATGACTGATTTGTTTTATCATCAGTAGCCTCCAGCTTTTTATGATTACAATATGTATAATTACAATTAGAATAAAAGATGTTATTGGGACTTATAACACAGGGAAAATTTGATGTCAAAAGCCAAAAAAACTTCAAAATTCCCATATGATTTTACGATTTGTTCTCGCAATTCATGAGTAATTCTGGCATAATTCTTTCGGGTCTTCTTTAATAATAAATTTTACAGGACTTGATATAAGTCCATTAATTGCTTACGAAAAAAGATTAATGGAAGCTAACAGAATAGGCTCTTTTATATTTGTTTGGAGAGGGATTTTGTTGCTCCTTAATGTAGTTTAATCCATGGGGTTTGTTATTCATTTCGAATCCATAAAGCTGGCCAAGTCTTTAGGCGTGCCAAACAGGACTAATACAAACGCAATTATTCCAGTGTTATCGCGAGGAGCGAAGAAGATTCCTTCGCTTTGCTCGGAACAGGCTGTGCGATCTTACACAGTGAATGTTATTGCGAGGAGCGTAGCGACGCGGCAATCTCATCCAATAAAGACGAGGTTGCCACGCCCTTTCAGGGCTCGCAATGACAAATATATATTGCGTTTATATTAGCTTGAATAGAAACAGTATAATAAGAATCTTGAAATTATGAAAAAGTTAATAAGAGATAATGTCTTAAAAATTGAGCACTATCAGCCAGGGTTACCTCTTGAAGTTCTCAAAAAAGAACTTGACCTGGGAAGGGAGATTTGTAAGCTTGCCTCCAATGAGAATCCCTTGGGCCCTTCACCTCTTGCCATTGATGCAGTCAAAAAATCTCTGGAAGATGGCCATCTCTATCCTGATAACAACTGTATTTTTTTAAGGGACAGAATAGCTCATTATCTGGGAATCTCCCCCAAAACACTATCCGTTGGTAATGGCACGACGGAGTTGATCTTTCTCATGGGTGTTGCATTTTTGGATCCTGGAGATACGTTCATCATTAGTGAATCCTCCTTCATCATGGCCAAGATTGTTGCCCAAGTCATGGATAGCAGGTTGATAGAAGTTCCGCTGAGAGAATACAGGCATGACCTTGACGCCATTTTAGAGACAATAACCAGCGATACAAAGATAGTCTATCTTGACAATCCGATGAACCCTATTGGCACTTTGATCACCCAGGACGAGATTTCAGAGTTTATGGAAAAGATTCCCGAAGATATTGTTGTAGCATTTGATGAGGCTTATTATGAATATGTAAATAAAAATAATTATCCAAACACACTGAAATACATTGAAGAAGGAAGAAATGTTATAGTCTTCCGTACTTTTTCCAAATTGTATGGTTTAGCCGGCCTCCGGGTTGGGTATTGTGCAGCTAAAGAAGATTTCACTAATGCTATCCAAAGGGTATGTCCGCCATTCTCTGTTAACAGGTTTGCCCAGATAGGTGCGGCTGCGGCTTTGGAGGATAAAGAACATATAAGGAAAACCAAAGGGATAAATGAATCTGGCAAAAGGTTCCTGTATGAGAATTTCGATAAGATGTCTGTTTTTTACATTCCCTCTGAAACAAATTTTATAACTATAGATGTAAAGAAAGATGCGAAAAGAATATGCGAGGCACTTCAGAAAAGCAATGTGATTGTCAGACCTTTAACGATGTACGGAAAACCTACATTCTTGCGGGTGACAATAGGAACTCCAGAGCAAAACAAGAGATTTATTGATGCATTTAAAAAAATCTACAAGTAGAAAAAGGGGCCATAAAAAATGGGGCCAGGCCCCATTTTCTGCACGGACTGCCCTCTTTTTTATTCGAAAATGGGGCCTGGCCCCATTTTTTATGGCCCCTTTTTTTAAAGACAGAATATGAGGAAAACAGGCCAAGAAGAAGTGAGAGTATTACTGGGTAATATTGCCATAGCAAGAGGAATTGTTGAAGCCGGATGTCATGTGGTTACTTCCTACCCCGGTACACCCAGTTCTGAAATTGTTCCGGCAGTAGTGGAATTCAAAAAAGAGCTAGGCCTTAACACTTACATCGAATGGTCTGCAAACGAAAAGGTTGCCTATGATAATGCCCTGGCAGCAAGCTTGACAGGAAAGAGGGCAGCAGTAGCCATGAAACAGGTAGGTCTTAATGTTGCTTCTGATTCTCTGATGAGTTCAGCTTATACCGGTGTTATAGGGGGATTGGTCATAATTAGCTGTGATGATCCTGGACCACATAGTTCTCAAACAGAACAGGATTCCCGTTTCTTTGCTATGTTTGCCAAGGTTCCTGCCTACGATCCGTCGACTCCTCAAGAGGCGAAGGAAATGGTAAAAGAAGCCTTTGAGCTTTCTGAAACATTCGAGATCCCTGTACTTTTGCGTCCCACAATAAGAGTCTCGCATGGCAAGCAGAGCGTGAGGCTTTCGCCCCTTAAAGTGCTCGAGCGGCCGGCAAATTTCGAAAAAAATCCCGACCGATGGGCAGCTACTCCAAAATACAGGCTTGTGCTGCACAAAAAGCTGAATGAAACCTTACAGAAAATAAGTGAAAGATTTGAAAGCGATACCAAATGGAACTATGAGGTTGGGAAATCCCGTGGTGCTTCCCTGGGCATAATTACCTGCAGTGTGAGCTTTGCTAACCTCATGGATATTCTTGAAGAGCTAAACTTAAAAAATGCTATCAATGTCCTGAAAATAGGAACCCCTTATCCACTCCCCCAAAAAAGAATTGCGGATTTTATTGAAAGACACAAGAAGGTTCTAATAATTGAAGAGACTGACTCTGTTATCGAATCTCAAATTATCGATAAAAGCAAGATGCTCGGGAGACTAACTGGCCATGTTCCTTTAGAGGGAGAACTTGATCCTGATGGGATTCATAATATTCTGGCAGAGGTTTTGCGAGAACTTGGAATAGCTAATTTAGAAAAGATAACAGATTCTAAACTTGATAAACTTGTCGAAAAGCTTAAGCTTCAAGTTCGAAAGCCAACTTTGTGTGCCGGCTGCCCTGAAAGGGCTGCATTTTTCGCCATTAAAAAGGCACTGCCAAAGGCTATCTATGCCAGCGATATAGGCTGTTATACGCTCGGGCTCAATTTGAAAGCTGTTGATACTGTCCTTGATATGGGAGCTGGAATTACCTTAGCCAGCGGTTTTTATCAAGCTTATCATCAGGACAAAAAAGATATTCCTATCGTTGCCACCATGGGTGACTCTACCTTTTATCATTCAGGCACTGCTTCTCTTTTAAATGCCGTCTATAACAATGCGAGATTTATTTTAGTCATTCTGGATAATGAAATAACTGCCATGACGGGGATGCAGCCTACTCCCGGCATAGGAATAACTGCTGATGGAAGTGAGGGCAGGAAAATTCCTCTGAAGGAATTGATCAAGGGATGCGGAGTCAAATGGATTAAGACCATAGACCCGTATGAAGTGAAAAATTTAGTAAAACTTTTGAAAGAGGCAAAAACGTATACTCAGAGAAAAGATGGGGGGATAGCTGTGATCATTGCCAGACATCCCTGTATTATCCGCTACCCAGAGGTGTGCGAGGATAATCCTGTGAAAGTGGAGATAACTGATGACTGCAACGGCTGTAACTACTGCATCGATTATTTTGAATGTCCTGCTCTTTATATTAATGAAGAAAAAAACCTTGTCGAGATAGACCGAATGTTTTGTGTGGACTGTGGTGTGTGTATAGATGTGTGTCCAAAAGGAGCTATCATTCCTATTGAGTAGCTAAATGAACTCTCAGATAGATAGAAAAAATCCATAATATATTTATAAGCTATGAACGTGCAGATAATATTAGCCGGGATTGGGGGGCAAGGAATACTGTTTTCTTCGAAGGTGTTTTCTGAGCTAGGACTTAAAATGGGTCTGGATGTCATGGGATCAGAGACGCATGGCATGAGTCAACGAGGAGGCTCAGTTATCGCTCATCTGAAGCTTGGTAAATTTCAAAGCCCTCTGATTAGAAAAAGCGCTGCTGACATTCTCTATTCTTTTGAAGAGAACGAAACCTATAATACCTTGAAATTTTTAAAACGCGGAGGCATCTGTTTTGTAAACCTTGAGAGTGCGGATCAATTCAACAAGAGTATTATGAAATTCATGAAAGAGATAGATATAACTTTAAGGGCATATGATGCAACCGGTGCAGCCTCTAAAATTGGCTCGATAAGATCTGCTAATATAGCACTCATCGGTTATTCTGCGGGAACAGGCTTAGTCCCCTTTAAATATGAAAATCTGAGATCTGTATTGGAGTTAGTTAGTAGAAAGAAAAACCTTAAAATAAATTTGAAGGCGCTTGATGCTGGTTTTCAAGAAGGAAAATTATTAAAAACATAGGAGATTCGTTTTCTCTGTCACCTAAAAACTTCACAATGTTTACCCACTTATATGCTGGAATAAGTCTATCACAATTGTATTATGTTTATAGTCTTCAGAACCCCTTGTTGCAATGAACTCCCCTGTTTTTGTAAAATGTTTATTCCCTTTTTTTTATAAAATTATGGAGGGAAAGCAGTTATGTCAAAGAAAGACTTTTCATATGCCTTAGCTAATCCGCTGTCCGCTATTCTGGATAAGCCCGGTCAGGATTTTCAAAGGGCTGATTTTCTAAAAATCATCGAGCATAAGCAGATCGAACGAATCACGTTTCATTACACTGCTCTGGATGGGAAGCCCAAGGAATTGAGACTGCCTTTTTCGAGCCGTCGCGAAGCCGAGAGCATTCTCGCGGATGGTGAGCGTGTTGACGGATCTTCTCTGTTCAAGAGGATGATCGATGTGTCTCTCTCAGATTTATACGTGGTGCCAGAGTATAAGACAGCATTCTTGAACCCGTTTGATAACAAAAGCCTGGATTTTATCTGCCGGTTTTTAATGAAAGAAGGAAACCGCGCTCCTTTTGCTGTGGACAACATCTTAGCCAAAGCTTACCAGCTCTTCCGGGAAAACACTGGATTGGAACTGTATGTTTTAGGAGAGCTGGAATTTTTTCTTATCAGTGAAAGAGGTCGGAAAACTTATCTCCTCCAGGAACAGCAGGGTTACCATGAAGCGGAACCGTTTATGAAGAGCGGTGAGATTCTAAACGAGATGGTGCGTTATATCACTCAGACAACGGGTGCTGTGAAGTATATCCATTCTGAGGTTGGCTCTATCGAGACTATCCAGAGTAAAATGGATGAGATTAACGGAAAAAGTGCCGAACAGCTTGAAGTGGAATTCCTGTCTAAGCCAGTAGAAGAAATGGCAGATGCTCTTGTGTTGGGGCGCTGGTTGATCCGCAACGTTGCCTACAAACATGGCTGTATGGCAACCTTTACTCCGAAACTGGCGGAGGGAGCCGCGGGGAACGGATTCCATTTTCACCTGGAATTAAAAAGAAACGGAAAAAACATCATGGTGGGTTTAGACCGTCAATTATCAGAATCTGCGCTTCGCCTTATCGGTGGATTGTGTGAGTATGCCGATTCGTTGACAGCTTTTGGAAATACTACGGCTTCTTCTTATCTGCGTCTTGTCCCGGACCAGGAAGCCCCGACGCGCATTTTCTGGAGCGATATGGACAGAAACGCGATGATTCGTATTCCCCTTGGCTGGTCGAATGTGACGAATCTTGCCCGAATCTTAAATCCCCAGGAAGAAACCGAACTCGAATACTCAGAAAACCGTCAAACTGTTGAATTGCGCACGCCTGATGGCAGTGCTCTTGTTCATCTTCTTCTTGCCGGGATCGTGATGGCTGCGGAATGGAGTATAAAAGACGAAAACTCTCTGAAGCTGGCTGAGAAGCATGATGCAAGAGGCGATCTTCCCAAAGACCTTATCCATCTCAAGTCTTTCCCCAAGCTGCCCGGAAGCTGTGATGAATCCAGCCGGATTCTGCTGGAGAAAAGGGCCTTGTATGAGCGAGAGGATGTATTCCCCCCCAGCGTTATTGATTATGTTGCCAAAATTCTCCAGGAAGAGAAAGATAAAGGATTGAATAAAAAGTTAAAAGGTCTATCCGGGAAGCAACGTCTTCAAGAAGTACAAAAGATCATGCATAAAGACCTGCACCGCCATTGATCTTTTTTGCCACGGACATGAGCATAGGATTCAGCCTCAGAAAGAGATTTCGAAACGATAGATTAAAAATAAATAGTCGAGCCGATTTCAGCTTTAAAAATACACAAAGGAATAAAAGTCAAGGTAAATCAAGGCAATGGATGGCTTGAAAAATTTAAAAACCGGTCAATCAACAGCAAAGGTTTCCGTCATTTAGGGGGGAATCGGTGTGTTTATTTTGAAATGAAATTGTTCAATCAGTTTACCCTTTTTCGATTAGCTCGAGATTAAATCTCTTTTTCAACTTCATTCCGGCTGCGCCGAGAATAACTCTGATAGCCTGTGCAGTTCTTCCCTGTTTTCCAATAACCTTGCCAATATCTTCTTGAGCAACCTTTAATTCAATGATCGAGCTCTGTTCCCCGTCTAATT
>CAYTBG010000058.1:0-17779 GCA_964435925.1 uncultured Eubacteriales bacterium
CGGGAATTTTTGTGGCCATAGCCTGTGCGCTGTTAGGTGTGTTTCTCATCCTAAGGAGAGATGCCATGATCGGCCATGGTTTAGCCCATGTAACCTTCGCCGGAGTTGCCCTGGGGCTTTTTTTGAATGTCATACCTTTAGCTGTGGCACTGGTCATCGCTGTTCTTGCCGCCTTAGCAATCATGAAGTTGAAAGAAAAAGCTGGTGTTTACGGAGATACTGCAATTGCAATTTTCAGCAGTGTGGGGCTTGCTCTCGGGATATTGCTGGCTACTCTTGCCCACAGCTTTAACGTAGACCTTTTCAGTTACCTCTTCGGAGAAATTTTGGCCATAGAAGCATCAGAGGTCTGGCTTTCAATCGGATTGGCAGCCATAGTCGTTTTTATCGTGATTCTAAACTACCACAAATTTATGTACATGACATTTGACCGCGAAGCAGCAAAAGCATCAGGAATCAAGGTTGGACGTCTTGATGTTCTCTTAACTGTTCTTACAGCAGTGACAATCGTTCTGGGTATGAAAGTGGTAGGAATCCTTCTGGTTTCAGCCCTGGTTGTTATTCCGGCTGCGGCAGGTCTTCAGCTGTCATCCAATTTTAAACAGGCTATAATCCTCTCTTCGCTTATCGCTTTTGTTTCTGTCTTATTGGGCCTTTTTTTGGCCTTCTATTTAGACCTTCCAGCTTCGGGGACTATTGTTATCCTTTCTTTTCTCCTGTTTGGATTATTTTTTATATTCAAAAGGAAAAAAAGAATTTTTTAAAAGAAAAAAATCTTTAAAAGAGTTTTATCCGGCCAATTTTTCCAAGGTCTTCTCGAAAACAGAATAGGCTTCTAGTCCGTAAAGACAAAAGATTATTTCTTGAGGATAGTCATGTTTTTCCAGGAACTCTATTGCTACCTTGAGCATGATTTCGCTGCATCTTTCAATGGGAAAGCCGAATATACCGGTGCTGATTGCAGGAAAAGCAATATCTTTTATTTTCCTTTCTTCTGCAATTTTGAGGCTGTTCAGGGTTGCGTTCCGAAGTTTATCTTCTTCCTGCCCTTCTCCTGAGACTGGGCCGGTAGCATGGATGACGTATTTAGCCTTTAGGTTGCCTGCATTTGTTAGGGCTGCCTCACCGACCTGGATGGGTCCGATTCTGTAACATTCTTCCTGGATAGAAGGGCCGCCGTGGCTCCTGATGGCTCCTGCTACCCCGCCTCCAAGAACTAAAGATTTGTTGGCAGCATTGACCAAAGCTTCAACGTCAAGGAGGACAATATTCCCCTCAACCAGCTTTAATTTTCTCTTGTTTACAGTCAGCTCTTTCATAGCGCCCCCCTTATAATTTTTTGCTTTGAACAAAGATACAATATGTCGTTGCAATCACGCAACTTTGGGGCAAATCCTAATGTTTAATTCAGTTCCTTTTCGATAATTTCCTTCAGCTCATTCCCGAGTTTCACAGCTTTTTTCTTCAAGGATGCGGCTTGTTTTTTTATTTTTGACTTGAATTCGCTGTCCTGGAGGCTGGGCAGGTTTATCTGGATGTTATAATAAGCGCCTTCAGCCGCAACCTGGCCAGTGAGTCCTGCCACTCCAGCATCGCTCAAGGAATTTTTGTTTCCTTTCAGAGCAATCTCCCTTGCCAGGTTTAAAGCATCGATACTTTTCTCAAGCACCCCAAAAGGCACCATGGTTGCTTCTTTTGCTGCTTCCTCGACTGCCTGATCTCTTTCTTGTTTCTGCTTTTCTGTTTTCTTTGGCAACCTGTGGGCTTCCATAAGTTTGTTAAAGGCTATGGTATCCAAATCAACAGCTCTCAGGAATTCATCCTTCAAAAACTGAGCCTTCACAGCTATTTCCTTCACATCTTTCTGAACATTTTTGTATTCTTTTTTGCCGACTGTTAGATTGGAGACCATAGAGGAGAGTGAAGCGGATAAAGCGCCGCATAAGGCTGCTGTACTTCCTCCTCCAGGAGCAGGAGAATCTACGGAGAGCTCGTTGGCGAATTCCCGGAGATTAGAGTCAAGAAGAGAGCTTTCAACTTCCTTAAACTGGTATTCAATGATTTTCTTTTGAGGATTGAAGGGCGCTACATCGTCTAAGCCGAGGGAAGAAACAGCTGTCTTTATGAGGTCTTCCTCGGGCACCCCAGGGCTTTTTCCTTGTTTGGTAAGATAGTGCCTGCCAGCCATGAGAAGAGCTTCCTTGGGTATTAAGCCCACTAATTCACTTCCCGTAACCCTTAATCCTATTCTCTCTGCTTCTTTTATGGTTTCATCGAAAACAACATGAGGTGGAGTTATCTTGTAGTTGATAAAATTAATCGAAATTTGAGCAATTTCATAATCTTCTATGTACCATCCAACTGCTTTAACAGCTTTAAATTTACCTGGAATCTTGATGGCTTTTCCCTCAGCATCTCTCACTATATTTCCATCCTTATCTCTTTTTGCCCTTCCTCTCTCTCTCAGGTTGAGCGCGATATCATGAGCGAGGCGTCTGTCCCGGGTGTTTAAATTTATGTTGTAGGCGATTAAAAATTCCCTTGCTCCGATCACCGTAGCCCCTGCTTTTGGATTGAAAACAGGTTTGCCGTAATCAGGAGCCCGCTCAGGATCTTTCAATTTTTCAGGCAAGCCTTCGTATTCGCCTGTCCTGATATTAGCCAGATTCTTTCTTTCTGGCTTCTGGGCAGCTTCTTCATACAGATAGACTGGGATTCCGAGTTCTTTGGCGACTCTTTCTCCCAACTCATGGGCAAGTTGGATGCAGTCTTCCATGGTTACACCTGAAACAGGAACAAAAGGGCAGACGTCTGTAGCTCCTATGCGGCTGTGAGCTCCTTTATGCTTGCTCATATCTAAGACTTCAGACGCTTTTTTTATCGCTTTAAACGCTGCCTCTTTTACTCCTTCAGGAGAGCCGATAAAGGTGACGACTGTGCGGTTGGTTGATTCTCCGGGATCCACATCAAGAAGATTCACTTGAGGCGTGGATTCGATCTCTTTGGTGATGGCGCTTATCTTTTCTCTGTTTCTCCCTTCGCTGAAATTGGGAACACACTCAACAAGTTTCATTCGTCTTCTCCTTTTTTGATTGTATACTGTAAGATTCCTTTGTTATCGTACACAAACACCTCTTCAAATTCTTGGATGTGATCGATGATAATGTTTTTGTCCCCTACTATGACGACCACAGGAGTAAGGAGCGGATATTTTCTGGCTGTTTCAAAAACTCTCTCTGAACTGACGAGCATAATGTTTTCGTAGTATTTGCTCCAGTGTTCCTCCCCCAGGTCTAAAGCTTCGATTTCAGAGACTCTGGATGAGAGCTTATCAAAAGTTTGGATTTGAAGGGGGAAATTTCCGATCAAGAAGGATTTGGCCTGTTCAATCTCGGAACTTGGTATTTCCTCCTTGGTGATTTTATCGATTTCCTGCAGAATTTCCTTTATAGAAGAGTAAGTAACTTCTGGCCTCACCTTGGCCTTAACAAAAAAGACGCTGCAGTTTTTAAAAAAATCCAATTCACTGAAGGCGTAATAGGCGTATCCCTTTGATTCCCTGAGATTCATGAAGAGACGACTGGTGTGCGTTCCGCCTAAAACTTGATTCAGGACTATAAAAGGGAAGACATCCTGGCTGCTTAAAGGCGAGACGATATTTCCTAGATAAATCGTCGAATCTTTGGCTTCTGGTAGATCGATAAGGCAAATTTTTTCCTTATTGTACGGTTTAAGAGGAGGAACAGAAGGGCGTTCCAATTCTTTTCTTCGCCAGGTGGAGAAGTATCTGCTCACTTTTCTCGTAGCTGTCTGGAGATTGAGATTTCCGGTGAGTACAAATAAAGAATTGTTGGGCCTGTAATATCTATTATAAAAAGATACAAGAGCTCTTTGGTTTAAATTTTTAATAACATCTTCATTAAAGGTGTTTTTTTTATAAGGATGGTTCCGGAACAGGAGGCGACCGAGCTGTCTTTCGGCCACAAATTCTGGGTCTTTATTTTTCTCTCGCAGGTCGTAGTACATTATTCTTTTTATATTTTCGATTTCCCGCCTTAAGAATGTAGGTCGAAGTATCATCTTACTCATAAGATCAAGGGCATTATCTAAGAACTCTTCTAAAAAGGTAAATGAAAACACAGAATAATCAGGATAAGTATAGATGGAGAAGTTCCCGCCCACAGATTCTATTATTTCTTCAATTTGTGAAGACGTGAGATACGAAACTCCGCGGCTGAGCATGTTAGCCGTAAGAGTAGCAATGCCTGGCAGCTCTCTTAGAGAGGGGCTTTCTCCAGCGAATATTATCACTTTGAGGCTTATAACCGGAAGATCATCTCGGTGGATTACCGCGACTCCCAGGCCATTAGTGAGGACTGAGGGTTTTATTTCAGGGAGCTTAAGTTCTGCAAGAGGTTCAGGATAAGGAGGTGATTTTCTAAATCTTTCTTGAGAAAGGAGAGGAGCTTCCCAGAGTAGAAGAGTCAAAAGAGAGATAATAAGAGTGAGCTTTAAGTGGTTTCCTCTACTCATTTTATTTTGATATCAAAGACAATTTCGTTTGTGAAGTATCTCCGCATAATCCTGATGAGATTATAATGATCTACTGAAAGATAATTTTCTAGCTCGTCAGGAAAATCATCGAGGCTTTTTTTAGATAGAAAAGCCTCTGCAAGAAAAACAGCCTTATCTGCTGAAGTCGCGTATTGATTAAGATAGTCCATCTTAAAAATATTCTTTGCTTTTCTGAGCTCTTTTTCGGACACAAGGCTTGATTTAAGTTTGTTTATTTCTGAGAATATAACTCTCTTGCTTCTTTCCACCATTATCTCATTGCTGCTCGAGACAAATATTTTAAAGGTGGCTAGCTCTTTCCTTTTTTCAATACTTCCACTTAGAGATCTGGCAATCCGGGTTCTTTTAATCAATTTTTTGTATAAACGAGATGTTATACCACGCAAAAGAATATATTCAATAATTTTAAGGGGATAGAAATCCTTTGAATAGGGAGAAGCGATCTTGTAACCTATATGAAAGCCAGGCAAAGGGGCAAGAAATTTTTTTGCGGTTATAATCGCTTCTTTATCTGAAGATTTTGGAGAGAGTGGAAGAGGGAGATCTTTTCCCTTTTGAATAGTATAAAAATACTTTCGGATATCCTCCTCTGTTTTCCTTTTATCAATATCTCCGGCAATAGAGATTACAGCATTGTTGGGTGTATAAAATGTGGAGTAGAAGTCCTTAACGTCTTCTACTGTAAGATCCCTCACGTCAGCTTCGTTCCCGATAACAGGATGACTGTAAGCAAGATTGGGGTAGAGCAACCTGTCAAAAGTCAAGGAGCTTTCAAGATAAGGCTCGGTTGCTTTCCTTTGATGAATCTCTTCGATAAGTGCCCCCTTAGCTTGCTCTACGTTTGCGGGAGTAATCTCAAGAGATTTCATCCTGTCAGATTCAAGCCAGAGTACCAGGGCAAGCTGGTGAGAAGGTACTGTTTGTTGAAAAATGGTTTTGTCTTCTGTTGTTATGGCGTTCAGGTCTCCTCCGGTCCTGCGGATAAAACCGATGTGCTGCATCCGTCCTACATTTTGTGAACCCTGGAACATCATGTTCTCTAACAAATAGGCTAAACCTGTCTTTCCTGGCGGCTCATTAATGGAACCCACATTGTAGGCAACTGCGACCGAGACAACGGGCAAAGAATAGTCTTCAGAGAGAATAACCTGCAGCCCGTTTTCTAATTTATATTGCTTGATAGGGAAAGAAAGACGTTGTTTATCTTGGCCATGAGCAGGAAAATTTCCCAGAAGTAGAAACAGATATAAACCGAGTATCAGTAACTTGTTTTTGAATCTAAAGGCTTTATACATTGCTCGAATTAGGAGGCTTTAAAAATAACACAAATATTAACTTAAATTCAAATAAAAGGGGACAGGCTACTTTTTCTGCAAGACAGGAAAGAATAAAAGGGGACAAAGGATAAAAGGGGGAAGGCCCCATTTTCTGATGTCCTGTCCACAAGTTGAGAATATCCCTCTCTTGCTAAAATGGGGCCTGTCCCCATTTTCTTGCGCCTTTTTTCGGGAAAGCCTTTTAGAAGAAAATGGACAGTTCATCTCATCCTTACTAAAAGGAATGGTTCCCCCAAAAAAAGAGCCTGCCCCCTTTTTTAATTGAAAATAAAAGCCTTTTGTGTTAATTTTCTTTGCTAATCAATTAGATTATTCTATCAGCCAAATGAGGTGATATATGAGTAAAAAAGGAAAACATTTATTCTCATCTGAATCTGTGACAGAAGGTCATCCGGATAAGGTTTGCGATCAGATTTCTGATGCCATACTCGACGATCTTATAGGTCAGGATCCCAAAAGCCGTGTGGCATGCGAAACGTTGGTAACAACTGGCCTTGTTCTAATCGCAGGTGAAATAACAAGCGAAGGCTATTGCGAGTTTCAAAAGGTCGTCAGAAGTGCTGTCAAAGAAATAGGATATACAAAGGCAAAATACGGTTTTGATTACCAGACATGCTCTGTCCTCTCCTCCATCCATGAACAATCTCTTGACATAGCCAGAGGAGTCGATGAGAAAGAGGACCGTGAACAAGGAGCTGGGGATCAAGGCCTAATGTTCGGCTATGCATGCAGTGAGACAGAAGAACTCATGCCCATGCCTATTATTCTGGCTCATAAACTCGTGAGGAGGCTGAGCCAGGTACGGAGAGAAAAGATATTGGATTATCTCAGGCCTGATGGAAAATCTCAGGTCACTGTCGAATACGAAAGCGACACTCCCAAAAGAGTAGAAGCAGTTGTGATAGCTGCTCAGCACAATCCTGAAGTCAAAATGAGTGATTTGAGGGAAGATATCAAACTTGCTGTTATAAAGGAGATCATTCCGGCTGATATGTTTGATAAGAACACAAAGGTTTTTATTAATGAAACAGGCCGTTTTGAACATGGGGGCCCTTTTGCGGATTCAGGAGTTACAGGACGTAAGATTATTGTGGATACCTATGGTGGAGTCGGAAGCCACGGAGGAGGATGCTTTTCTGGAAAAGATCCGTCAAAAGTGGACCGCTCTGGTTCTTATATGGCCAGATACGTAGCTAAAAATTTAGTCTCTGCCGGGATTGCCGATAAGATAGAAGTGCAGATGGCTTATGCTATTGGTGTGGCTCAACCAGTCTCCATAATGGTGGACTCTTTTGGCACAGCAAAAATCTCAGAGGATAAGATAAAAGGATTAATTCAAGCGCATTTCGATCTTGCTCCAAGGGGGATGATCAAAACTTTGGATTTGCTCCGGCCTATTTACAAAAAGACAGCGTGCTACGGGCACTTTGGTCGCACAGAGAAAGAATTCACCTGGGAAAGACTTGATAAAGTCAAATTTTTAAAGAGAGATGCAGGGCTATAAAATAAAAGAAAAGAATGACAAAAGATAAAAATGGAGAAGAGAATGGATTATGATGTTAAAGATTTGAAGCTTGCAGAAAAGGGGAAGCTTAAGATGGAATGGGCGGCAAGATTCATGCCTGTTCTTAATTTGATAGAAGAAAAAATTTCCAAAGAAAAGCCTCTCAAGGGAGTCAGGATTTCAGCTTGTTTGCACGTGACCAGTGAAACCGGCAACCTGATGAAAGCTTTAAAAAGGGGAGGAGCGGAAATAGCCCTTACCGCATCAAATCCTCTCAGCACCCAGGATGAGGTTGCTGCAGCACTGGTGAAGTATGATAGCGTCCCTGTTTTTGCCATAAAGGGAGAAGATAATAAGAGCTATTACAAGCATATCAATCAGGCTCTCGATCAAAAGCCCCAGATAACTATGGACGATGGGGCTGATCTTGTATCTACCTTGCATTCCCAAAGAAAAAACCTCCTTGAATATGTCATCGGAGGAACAGAGGAAACAACTACAGGTGTGATTCGCCTTAAAAGCATGGCCAGGAATAAAGTCCTTCGTTATCCTATAATCGCGGTCAACGATGCCAGTACAAAACATCTCTTTGATAACCGTTATGGAACAGGACAAAGTACAATAGACGGAATTCTCCGGGCGACAAATATTCTCTTAGCAGGAATAAATTTTGTAATCGCGGGTTACGGATGGTGCGGGCGCGGAATAGCTATGAGAGCAGAAGGAGAAGGAGCAAAGGTTATTATCTGCGAAGTGGATCATCTTAGAGCCTTAGAAGCTGTCATGGATGGTTATCAGGTCATGCCTCTAAAAGAGGCAGCTAAGATCGGCGATGTATTTGTCACAACCACAGGAGACAGGGATGTTATAAACAGAGATCATTTCTCAAGAATGAAAGATGGAGCTGTTGTTGCCAATTCTGGCCATTTTAATGTCGAGATCGACATCGCAGCCTTGGCGAAGATGTCCCAAAAAAAGAGAAAAATAAGAGATTTTGTCGATGAGTACAGCTTGAAGAGTGGAAGAAAAATTTATCTCCTGGCTGAAGGACGGTTGATCAACCTGTCTGCGGCAGAGGGGCATCCGGCCACGGTCATGGATATGAGCTTTGCCAACCAGGCCCTCAGTATTTTATACCTGAATAAAAAAGGGAAAAGCTTACAGAACGAAGTTTATGGGGTCCCGGAAAAAATCGATAATGAGATTGCCCGCTTGAAGCTTAAAGCTCTTGGAATAAAAATTGATAGACTCACTCCTGAACAGAAGAAATATCTTACTAGCTGGCAGGAAGGAACATAGTTTATTTAATCAGTTTTAGGTATTGATCAATTTCCGCTTTCTTTGCAGAATCGGTGAATCTAGTTGAAATCTTTTCAAATATCTCCTTTGCCTTGTCGAAATCATTGTTTTTGAAATAAGCAACTGCAAGGTTGAAGTTGATATTAACATCCTTTTTTCTTGCATCCTCGCTGAGTGTCTCCAGGGCTATCTTGTAACTATCAATCGCCTTTACAAAGTCGTTTAAGCCCTCATATATAATACCCCTAAGGTTGTGAGCCATGACCATCCGTCTGTTTATCTCGAGAGCCTTCTCAACATGGTTCAAGGCCTCTTGAAGGTTGCCCTTTGTCATGTATATTCTTGCCAGGTTATAGTAGGAGTTATCCTTGGCTTTGTAGTTTTCATCTGAAATAGCAATCCTGAACTCTTTCTCAGCTTGATCGAGGAGGCCCGTCTCCTGGTAAATAGCTCCGAGGGCGTTGTGGGCGTCGGTTAAAATGGGATTGATCTTAAGACAATTTTGGAGATACTTAACGGATTCCTCGAAGTTTCCGTTCATTGAGTGTGATAAGCCGAGAGCATATAAGGCGAGATCATGGCGGGGGTTGAGATCGAGGACCCTGTTAAGAAATTTAATAGCTTCATCAACGATACCCTGGTTTAGGTAGAAGAGGCCCATATTATACTGGTATTGAAGATCATTATTTCTTGCATCTTCAATTTTTTTCTGAGCCGAAGCACAAATAATAAAATTCAGGCAGATAAAAATGATAAATATTAATTTGTATCTCATTTTCTTACTCCTTTCGAATCTTGTATTCACTTTTCAGTTTTCTCATCATCAGGTCCTGAAGAGCAGCTCTGGGGTCTTTTTTCTTGTATAGCACTTGATAAATCTGCTCACAGATAGGCATTTCAACTTTTTCCCTTTTCGCCAGTTCGTGAACACAAATAGTTGTGCTGATCCCTTCAGCCACCATTTTCATGGTGGAGACTATCTCTGAGAGAGCTTTTCCCTTCCCCAATTCATAGCCTGTATACCGGTTCCGGCTCAATTTTCCTGTACAGGTGAGGACAAGATCTCCGATGCCAGCTAATCCTGCGAAAGTCTCCATCCTAGCTCCTATTTTTACACCTAATCTTGTCACTTCCGCTATCCCTCTTGTTATTAAAGCTGCTATTGAATTACTGCCGAACTGGAGGGCATCTGAAATTCCAGCTGCTATGGCAATAACGTTCTTAATGGCTCCGGCAAGTTCCACTCCTATTATATCGTCAGACGTATAGGTGCGGAAAGTGTGGGATGAGATAAGATGCTGGAGTTTTTTAGCCATTTCCTGATCTTTCGAAGCTAAGACTACTGCGGTGGGATGATGTTCGGCAACTTCCTTGGCGAAACTAGGACCAGAAAGGACAGCAATTCTGGGAACAAAGAAAGGAGAAAATACTTCCTCCATCACCTCGCTCATCCTTTTTAGCGATTTCTCTTCTATCCCTTTTGTAAGGCTGATAATCATATGATTGGAAGAGAGATATGAAGCGAGCTCCTCATAAACCCCCCGGCAGAATTTGGATGGGACGACGATGAAAACAATGTCTGAAGATGCCACAGCTTCTTTCATGTCATTGAAAAAGGAAACTGAAGGAGGAAAGACAAATCCTGGCAAAAAATTTCGGTTTCTTTTATACCGCAGCGCTTCTTCATAAACATCTTTCTCTCTTATCCAGAGCTTGGTTTTGATGTTCAGGCGGCCAAGATGAAGAGAAAGAGCACTTCCCCAGCTGCCGCCACCAATAACACTTGCTTTCATCTTATTTTCTCTCCTAATTTCCTTTCTTTCCCTTGAACGAGTCTTTCAATGTTATCCCTGTGCATCAACATGATTAAAAAGAAAAGCGCGAAACTCAAGTAGGCAATTTCAGCTTCTACGTTGAAAAGAAATATAAAGATGGGATAACTCAGAGTAGCAAGGAGAGAGCCCAAGGAAACATACCGGCTCGTTCTACTAACGATTAAAAATATAGCCAGACAGAGTAGAAAAGGCTTGAAAGCCAAAATAGAATAGGCACCAAACGTGGTTGCTACTCCTTTTCCGCCTTTAAACTTTATATACACGGGGAAACAGTGCCCTAAAACCGCTAAAAACCCGCAAATCAAGGCAAATTGTTTATCCTGAAAAAATTTCAACGCAAAAAAAACAGGGAGAAATCCTTTGAGAAAATCTATAACCAAGACCGGAAAAGCAAACTTCCATCCTTTAAGGCGAAGTAAATTTGTGGCACCCGTGCTATGACTTCCAAAGTTACGGATATCTTTTTTTTCACTGATGTAAAAGAAGATATACCCCATCGGGATGGATCCGAGAAGATAAGAGAGGATGGCAAGAATTATTTTCATTTAAGTTCGAATTCAGAAAGAATAGAGTACTCGGCTCCCGTAGGCTTGAGAGTACTCTGGATAAAGCTGATTTTTTCTACTTTCATTTCTCCAAAATTTCTATCTCTGTATTTTTCAAGGAGCGAGAGAGTTTCTTTTATGTTAAATAAACTTTTGATTCTTCCAAGCGTCAGGTGCGCGTGAAATTTTCGCTTCTCTCTTGGAAAACCCAATTTTTCAAGCTCTCCTTCCAATTGAGCTTGCAGGGCAGTAAGAGTTTCTTCTTCTTCGATTCCAACCCAGAGCACCCTTGGATTCTTCATCCCTGAGGGGAAGGAGCCTGTCCCTTTAAATTTCATGGAAAAAGAATCATATTTTTTTGAAATCATCTTCAAGACATTTTCTATCTCTGGAACTTTCTCTCTGCTGATCTCACCCAAGAACTTAAAAGTAAGATGCATTCCTTTATGCCTGACCCACTTGATATTTTTATGTCCTTTATCCAGCTCTTCAATAAGAAGGGAGAGAGCTTTTTTGATCTCCGGATCAAGGTTAATGGCGATAAAAGTTCTCATTTCAGGTCTCTTTTCTTTTTTTTGTTTTTAGCAAGATACCTTCGCACCATGTCCAGAGCTTTTTGACTGGACTGATATTTTATATTATCCCGATTTCCCAGAAAGAGATTCTTTTTCAATTCTGATCCCTTATCCCAGGCCAGGGCGACATAGACAAGGCCTACTGGTTTCTCTGGAGTTCCGCCCGTGGGACCTGCTATTCCGGTTACAGCAAGGCCGAGGCTTGACCGTGCTTTTTCCCTTATTCCTTGGGCCATAGCTTCAGCAACTTGAGAGCTGACTGCTCCGTATTTTTCGATCAAAGACGGGGAAACACCTAAGGCGTTGATTTTTGCTTCATTGCTGTAGGCTACTACTCCTTGTAAAAAATAATCCGAACTTCCGGAAACATCTGTCAAACGATGACCAAGAAGGCCTCCGGTACAGGATTCGGCCACAGCTAGAGTTCTTTTATTGAGTCGCAAAAGATTTCCAACAACTTCCTCAAGTTCTTCACCGGAAGCCGAGAAGACATTCTCTTTGAGCCTTTCCAGTATATTTTTTTCCAATTTTTGTATTCTCTCGTCTGCCTGTTCCTGACTTTTTTTAGAATGACTGCTAAGATGGATTTCAATCTGGCCTGGATGGGCGAGAGTAGTCAGTCTGAGATAAGGACCATCAGGATAGAGATCCAGGATGAGGGTTTCTATCTTGGATTCAGTCAATGCTGTGATTTTTAAGACCTTGCGGGCCGTGTAATCTGTCTTGAATTCTTGAAGATGCGGATATACTGACTCATCGAACATTAGTTTGAGTTCATGGGGAGGTCCGGGGAGAAGTATTATTTTATTCGATCCTGTATCGAGCCAAAGGCCTGGGGCTGTGCCGTTTCTGTTTTCAAGAATTTCTGCTCCGTCGATAACATAAGATTGCTTTTTGTTTACTGGGGGCATAGAGAGTCCTCGACGTTTAAACCTTCCCTTTATTTTTTGGAGAAGTTCTTTGTTGAAAATGAGCTTTCGCTCAAGGGCTGTGGCGAAAGCCTCTCGAGTTCTATCATCTTGGGTCGGACCAAGGCCACCCATGGCTATAATGATATCTGTGCGGGAAAAGGCCTGTTTGATAGAGAGGACAAGATCATCCCAGTCATCTCCAACTATTGTCTTATAAGAAACTTCCATTCCAAGGTCGTTCAGACGCTCTGTAAGGAAGAGGGAATTGGTATCCTGGAAGTATGGGGTGAGAAGTTCTGATCCTACGGCCATTATCTCGATTTTAAGATCTTTCTTAGCGTTCATATTTAAAGAAAGTAGAATTATAAAAGCAAGTAGAGATTAATGATCACTCCTGCATAAACCGCAGCCACAAGGTCATCCATAACGATTCCCCATCCTTCTGGGAGCGTCTCAACTTTTTTTATGGGAAAGGGTTTAATAATATCAAAGATGCGGAAAAGGAGGAAGCAGGAAAGAAGCGGAAGCCAGCCTGTGCCCCAGGATTCTCCTATCCGGAAGAGAACAAGAAGCTGGCCGAATGCTTCATCGATCACTATCCTCCGGGGATCATGCATTTTTAGTTCTAATGAATATTTTGTGGAGGTAAAAATACCCACTGAAAACAGAAGGAAGAGCAGCAAAAGGTAAAAGGGCCAGCTTAAACTATGAAGGTAGAATTTATAAAGCAGAACTACAATCAGGCTTGTTAAAGTTCCCGGAGCAACCGGAAAGTATCCGACTCCGAAAAATGTCGCAATGATTTTTGATAAAGATTTCATTTAGCAAGTCTTCCGTATAAATCATATACATCCCCACCTGTGATTTCAACCTTTTGAATTGTGTTAACCACTTTTTCCCATTTTCCTGGGGCGTCGATGAGAATCATGCCGTCGACTTCAGGAGCCTGGAATTTCCCCCGTCCAATCAATATATCGGGATTTTCTTTAGTGATTCCTTCGATCAAGACGTCAAGGCGCTGATTTAAGTATTTTTTGTTGTTCTCGAAAGATATCTCTGACTGAATTGCCATAATTTTATCTCTTCTTTTATTCTTCATGCTTTCTTTGACGGGATCTCCGAAGTCGAAACAATCAGTTCCCTCCTCTTTTGAATAAGTAAAGACTCCTAAATGATCAAATCTGGCTTCTTGAACAAATTTTTCCAGATCCTCGAATTCTTTCTTGCCTTCACCCGGGAACCCGACCACAAGAGATGTCCGGAGAGCAATATCAGGAAGTTTTTCCCTTGATTTTTGGATGAGTTTAAGCGCTCTCCTTCCGTCCATCCCTCTTTTCATTTTTTTTATAATCTTCGAGTCAGAGTGCTGAAAAGGAATATCAAGATAAGAGCAGATTCTCTCCTCCTGCATTACTCCTAAAAGGGAGTCGCTTATTTCTTCGGGATACCCATAAAGGATGCGGATCCACTCGATTCCTTTAATGTTCAGAAGCTCTTTAAGGAGGAGGGATAAGCCGTCTTCCAGGCCCTGATCGCGACCAAAGTAAGTTGTGTCCTGGGAGATTATGTTTATTTCCTTCACTCCCAGAGAAGAAAGTTTTTCGACTTCCTTGAGAATAGATGAAATCGAGCGAGATCGGTAAGGGCCCTTTATAAGAGGGATAGCGCAGAAAGAGCACTCGTGCGAACATCCTTCGGATATTTTGACATAAGCCCAAGATGGAGGCGTTTGGATATAGCGAGGGGAGGTATGATCATACAGAAAGCAATGCTGAGATTTTTTAAATGGTTTTCCCTCGATCGCCTGGACTATTTTATCGAAGTCATTAACTCCCAACCAGGCATCGATTTCAGGATATTTTTTCAGCAAGCGCTCTTTATATCTTTCGACATAACACCCCACAGCAACGGTTTTTTTTCCTTTTTTTTTTAAAGCGACAGCTTCTTTAAGGGCATTGCGTGCTTCTTGCTTGGCAGGTTCAATGAACCCGCAAGTGTTGAAAATTACTATATCGGCCTCTGCTGGGTCGGTGACAAATGTATACTCCGCTTTATCCAGATAGCCCAGCATCACTTCGCTGTCAACAAGGTTTTTCGCACAGCCAAAACTTATAAGAGCTACTTTTTCCATGAGGCATAAATTGTAATTCGTAAGCCGCGAATAGTAAACAACATTCAGTAATTAATTAGGCTTGTTTAAAGGTCAAGTGATTGTTTAAAAGTATGGTGATTAGATGTCATTGTGAGGAGCGCATAAGATTATTCGCATGTCATTGCGAGCCTCGAAGAGGCGAAGCAATCTCATCGTTTTTTTTGTAGGAGTTTGATTCAAATAAGGGGACGTTCCCTTAGGTACCACCCTAAAAAGAAGGGGGTTTTAGCTCAGATACAACCCTAATCCCTAATCCGAGTCACAAATATTCGAAAACTAAGAAAGGAAAGGACATTCTCTGAGGCGCAATCCTATTTGCAAAGATTCAATCAAATAATCAAAGGGGTGGTACTTTGGGGAACGTCCCTTAAGGATAGATTTTGTAGAGAAGGCGGGGAAAAGGGATGGTTTCTCTTATATGCTTTATTTTACAGATCCAGGCGAGCATTCTTTCTATGCCCAACCCGAATCCAGAGTGGGGGACAGATCCGTATTTTCTTAAATCCAGGTACCACTCGTAATCTTCCCGGGGCAGCTTGAATTCTTTTATTTTCTTCTCAAGAAGATCAAGGTCATGAATGCGCTGTCCTCCTCCGATTATCTCTCCGTATCCTTCTGAGGCGAGCATATCCACTCCCAGCACTAATTCAGGTCGCTTTTCGTCAGGCTGCATGTAAAAGGCCTTTATTTTAGCGGGAAAGCGGGTAATACATACAGGCAGGTCGAAGATCTCAGATATGAGAGCCTCTTCGGGCGCACCAAAATCATCACCCCATTCCATTTTTGAGCCTTTTTTCTTGAGCATCTTTTGAGCTTCATCATAGGTTAAACGAGGGAATGGTTTTTTTATCCGTTCAAGGGGTTTTGTATCCCTTTCCAGAACTTCAAGCTCTTTCTTATTTTGTTCCAAAATGCGTTCCATTATGTAAACAACAAGATCTTCCCCCAATTTAGTTATATCCTCCAGCGTGGCAAAAGCCACTTCAGGCTCGACCATCCAGAATTCAATCAAATGTTTTCTTGTTTTTGACTTTTCTGCCCTGAAAGTTGGACCAAAACAATAGACCTTGCCAAAAGCCATAGCCGTGGCTTCGTTATAAAGCTGGCCGCTCTGACTAAGGAAAGCTTTCTGGTCAAAATAATCCGTTTCAAAAAGAGTGGTGGTACCCTCGCAAGCGCTGGGTGTCAAAATCGGTGTGTCCATGAGACGGAAGCCCCTGTCGTCAAAAAAATCGCGTATGGTTTTTATGAGTTCTGTTCTTATTTGAAGAATGGCATGCTGTTTTTGTGAGCGGAGCCAGAGATGGCGATGTTCCATAAGGAAAGGAGTACTGTGAGCCTTGGGAGCTATAGGGTACTCATCAGCGACCTGGAGAATTTCTACGTCCTTGATGGTTAGCTCGAAACCGCCGGGCGCTCTGCTATCCTCTTTAACCCGCCCCCTCACAATGAGAGATGATTCTTGAGTGAGGGTGTCGAACTTTTTAAAGAGGGGGTCGTCCTTTTTAGAGCCAAAGATCGTTCCCTGGATTAGCCCAGTGCCGTCTCTTATGAGCAGGAAACGGACCTTTCCGCTTGAACGCTTATTAAAAACCCAACCTCTGATTTCAACTTCCTTATCTTTGAAGTTTGAAATATCTTCTATATAAGTCCACTTCATGTCTCAAGAATTATAAAAAATAGAAAAGTTAAGGTCAATTTATATTATTCAGGCGTAAGCATTTATTTTTTTTTGAGAAAAGGGAAAATCATTGATAAATTTAAATTATAAAAGTAATAAAACTCTGCCCCTAAGCATTGACAGGATACGAGCTGTATGGTAATTGCAAATTATCTGATGATATAAAGAAAAGAAATTTTATTAAAAGCTATACTTGCTTATGCTAAAGAACTGCTTGCTCGAACAACTGATATAAGCGCACTATATATTTTTACAATGTCATTGTGAGCCCTGAAAGGGCGCGGCAATCTCTAAAGATGAATTAACGAGATCGCCACGTCGCTTCGCTCCTCGCGATGACACTGGAATAATTGCGTTTGTAGTAAAATCAAATTGTGCCTTTAAACTGAGGAAGTGAAATGGGTAAGTCGATTGCCGTAAGTCAAGATCTAGAAAGCATCATAACAGACATAGCAGAAGTCGCCGGGATTCTATGGAAGCTGGGATGGGCGGAGAGTAACGCAGGCAACATTTCTGTCAATGTCACAGAATACATTCCCGAAGATATTAAAGAATTGAATAAATTTCCTTCCAGAGAAATCGATAAAAGCTATCCTGAGCTATCCGGATTTTCCTTTTTTATTACTGGTGCTGGAGCGAGGATGCGCGACTTGGCAAAGGAGCCTTCTGGGAATGCTTGTATACTGCGCATAGCGGAGAAGTCAAACAGATATCATATTCTATGGGGGAAGAAGTCAGATTTAAATTTTGAACCCACCTCAGAAATTCATTCCCATTTGAGCATCCACCGCTTTCTACTCGAGAAAAAATCTCCCCAAAAAGTCATTATCCATGCCCATCCTGAAGAACTGGTTGCTTTGACGCATGTCAATGAATATAAACAAGAGAGCAGATTAAACCGCCTGCTCTGGTCGATGAATCCAGCGGCAAAAATTATCATTCAAAAAGGTGTTGGCCTAGTTCCATACTGTGTTCCGGGCTCTGATGAGCTTGCTCAAGCCACAATAAAAGCTATCGAGAAACATGATGTCGTTCTATGGGAGAAGCACGGATGCTTAGCCATCGGTGCGGATGTGCTTGAAACATTCGATCAAGTTGATATCCTAAACAAGGCAGCTCGAACATTTTTCACATGCAAGAGTGCTGGTTTTAATCCTGAAGGATTATCCGATGTTCAGCTAGATGAGCTCGAGCGTTTATTTCGGCCTAAGAAGTAAAGGAATGAGCGCTAATTAATCATAGAGTATTTGAAGGGAAACTCGTGGAAGGAGAAGTAACTAAAAGAAGCATCTCCAAATCTGTGATTGGAGAAGGTTTTGGGAAATAGCCTGGCTCCCTTCAGATTTTTAACGCCATTCTCCATTC
>CAYTBG010000059.1:0-17751 GCA_964435925.1 uncultured Eubacteriales bacterium
CCCCCTTGAGGAGCTTTTTATGCTCTGGCAGCCTTTCTTACGCGAAGAGATTTGTCGTTTTTCAGAACTTCAAGAACAGTGTTAATTCTCTCGTTACCCGGTAATTTCCTCAGAGCCCAAGTTGCAGCCGCCCTTATAGGTTCAGGCTTTGTTTTTTGAAATGCCCATAGCTTGGGTTTTATGGCAACAGCAATGAGTTTTTCTGCTGTTTCTGGAGAACCGAGTAGCCCCAGAGTTCTGCAAGCCTTCGCTTGAAACGAAATTCTTGTCTCTTTCTCCCAGATCCACTTCCGCCTTATTATATCCAAAAGCACAGGCACAGCATCAAGAATTTTGCGTTTAGCAAGTAGATAGAGGAGATGCAATTTTATTCTTCCCGCAGCAAAATCAAATAAATCGAGGAGAGCCGAGTCGACCTCTTTCCCAGGCATATGCTCCAAGACCTCTAGTGCAGGTTGCACTGTTTCAGATGGTCCTGAAAGAGTTATATCGCGTAGCAAGGGGATCACTTTCGGGTGGTCGACGAACATGTCGACTACATTGATTAATTTAAGAAGCTGATTAACAGGAATATCAGGATTTATTTCTTCTAAAAATGCTTCCACAGAATTTCTTCCAGCTTTCTGGATAGCTCCTGCCGCTAATCGGCGAGCTTTGAGCGGTGCATCGGATGCGATTCTCCTCAAGGCGGCCTCAGCTAATTTATCTGGTTCCTGTTCTGCCAGCCAAGCCATTGCTCTCCCTTGCGTTCTTGTGTCCTCAGAATTAAGGTCCTCGAAAGCCAGGGATAGATCCCGTTTTATTTGCTCCACATACTTTACATCTGGAAGAACGTCGGCGTATTTATATTTCCCAGTAGGATCTTCTGGTCCAGGTGCTTTTTCAGGTGCAACCCCTTCACCGCGAGGGGAGACTCCTTCAGACTCCAACAAAGTTTTGGTTACCTCTGAAATGTCGGTCCGTTGCAGAAGATCTATAAGGTGTTTGAATTCTTGTTTGCCAGCGTGTCCAGATTGAACTGCCGAGAGCAACTCTTGTTTATCCCTTGAAAACTGGTCCAACATATCTTTTAATAGATTCATCTGTTCATCGGGTATGGGTGAAGTATCTTTCTGAGTTGAGGATGGTGCACCCTTGCCTTCTTGCCAGGGGGCTTGGACAAGAAGCTCTTGTTTGTCGAGAATTATTTTGCGCTCGCCTACCGCCACAAACATCTTTCGATCAGGCAATATGTGTGATAATTCGAGTTCCTGCACAAGCGTATCCCACTGACCAGCCACTTCTTCAGGAGGTTTGGTGAGTAAATTCAAAAATCTCTCCAGTTCATCCCGGGTTAGCCCACGTACGAATAACACTCCTTGCAGTCCGTAGCTGCTCAGAATTCCGTACAGGTCTTCTGTCAATTGCGAATCAATCCCTTTTGCTGGCGGAGGCATACCGTTAAAAAGTACTGTCTCCGGCGTTACCGAAATAGAAAGGATTTCCGTCTTTTCAGCAAGAAATGGTTCCAGAAGTTGCAGGATCCTCTCCACGGAGTTCTTTACATTCTCATGTTCTTTCGGATAGAGGCGTATATTATTCAGAGCGGTCCTGAAAGCCCTCCCTGCCTCGATGGCGTTGGAGAGGTCCTCAGCTTCAAGAGGCGATTCTTTGGCTAAAGATGCTGTAAGTATCCTCTTTTGTAGGATTTTTTGGGCGCTTCTCGAGATAAATACTGCATCCATTTTGTCTTTAAGAATAGAAAACATCTTTGCCGCTTTATCCAAATGACCAGTATTCTGGAAATGATATGCCAGCTTTCCAACGACACGTTCGAGGGAACCAGCAGAAAATTTCTGTTCTATCTCCGCTGCACGAGCATGAAGCTGTTGGCGCTCATCTTCATTCATGAGTGAATAAAAAATAGAACGGTCCATCCTGTGAGCAAAGACGAACTCATCGGGATTTGGTGTTTCCTCTATAAAAAGCTGTCTTTGAGCGTGGTGAAGAATGTCTGTGACCTGCTGTTCCTTGAGCTCTGATATCTCTGCAAGCTGTTGCGCATTGATCTTATCTCCGAGAAGTGAGGCCAGTTTGAGAACATTTATTGCTTCCTCACTCATACGCATCAGTCTCTCTTTGATCATATTGCTGAGACTTTCTGGTATATCCTCAGGCTTGACCAGGGAAAGATCCCATTCATTTCCCACAGCTTCTATCTTACCCTTTATAAGAAGGAACGATAAGGCCTCCAGGATAAACAGCGGATTTCCATCAGAGTTGTGCAAGAGAGCTACTTCTGATTCAGGAGACAATGTTTTCCCGTCAAACTGCTTGGCTACGAGTTCATGGACGTGTTTTAAGCGTAAGGGTCCAAGCTGAAATTTTTGGATGTCACTGTTCTCTGCCGACTCTGGCATCGAGTGGAGAAGGAATAAAAGTTTGTCCTCCCCTGTAATTAAATCTGGGCTGTTGATCGAAGAAACGAAGAACAGTTTGCTCTCCTCTGTTTGCTCGACCTGGGAATCGAAAAACTGCAATGATGGCTGGTCAATTTGGTCTGCATTGTCAAGCAGGACAGCGCCATTGCCCATTTCACGGAGAATAATGAAAACCTGAGTCAATGCTTCAAAAAGGGCCATTCTGTCAGATGCGGCGACTTCTTCTTTTTCCTCCACCTCTTTTGCATCCCATAAAGATATGTGTGGCTTGAGGATGAGTTTGTACCTGTCCTCAAGCTTTGAGAATACCTCATCAGAAATGGATAGGTCCTGCTCGAAAAGTATCCCCAAAGCTGATAATACGCCACTATACATATCCGTCTGCCAAAAGGGGTAGCCCTTGGCGAATAGGGTGAAGGCGATATTTTGTTGAGCGACCTCTCGGGCGTGCTCCATGAGTCTTGATTTTCCTGTTCCATCATCCCCAAAAAGCACAGGAAACACCATAGGATTCTCTTTCCCCGAGAGATGTTTGTCTAAGAATTGGATCGTATCATCCCTGCCCACGATATGGGGATAAGAAAGGATGGAATCGAGTTTAGAAGGTGTCAGAAGCTTACCCTTATCGGGGTAGACAACAACTCTTCCTTTCCCTCGATCCTTTGCTGTATAGAGGGCCTCATCGGCTTTTCTGAAGAGCGTCTTCAAGGTTTTTCCATCTTTGGGAAAGAGAGAAACGCCTGCACTATATTTAATCTTGAGTTTTTTGTCTTTAACCTTGAGAGGCGACGCCGCTATTTTTTGCAGAACATCCATTCCAATATCCCTAGCTTTTTTCTTGGTCAGCTTCGATATAATAAGTATGAACTCATCACCCGCATAACGGATCGCAATCCCTTTGTCCTTGATATTTTCTGAAATAATCTTGGAAAAATGCTTCAGTGCTCGGTCGCCCACCCTATGTCCGTAGCCATCGTTGATGGCCTTAAAATTGTCCATGTCGAGCATGTAGAAGGCTACCGTAAACTTTTCCTTACTCGCCTGGTTAAGATATGCCGGGATTACTTCTTTCAAATACCGACGGTTGAATAATTGCGTTAACTCGTCGGTGTATAAAAGGCTTAGAAGTTCTTTGTCTTGAGGTTCAGTGCTCATAGGATTTAAAAAGATTCAAAAATAGGAATAGTTAATGTAATGCTGAAATGCACCTCATGTGTGTGTCTGCATTTTGATTTTTTATTCATAGAAAAAATTTAAATAACGGAGGCGCACTATTAAATTATAGGGAATTTAAACAAAAAAAGCAATACTTTTGTGGGGTCAGGTCTTGCTTTTTGCCTTTAATAATGCAATCGCAATTTATACTAATGCATTAGATTGCGGGCGACTCTTTTTTTATAAATGGCCAGGGGAGCGTGGCAAAATCTCATCCTTAAGATAGGAAATATCTGTGTTGCTTTCATCCTTCAATGAAATTTTAATGCGTTTGTATGAGATTTATGAGAAAGGCAAAAAGCAAGACATGACCCCACTTACTTATTTTCTTATTCTTATTTTAAAAATAATTTGATGATATTCCAGAGGCCAAGGAAAGAGACTATAAGGATAATCAAGCTTCCCAGTATGTTCTGTTTGATGTTATTGACTAATTTTCCCATTTTCTGACGATTATTGAGCACAAAAAGCAGAAATATAGAAGCCACCGGCAGAACGAATCCGTTAGCCACCTGAGCAAATATGATGATTGAGAGAGGGTTGATATTGAAAGCAGCTCTCAGGTAGGAGACGATAAGCCCCGCCAGAATAACTCCCAGCCAGACTCCCTTGAAACCTTTTGAATTGTGACCTCCTTTCCAGCCCAGAACTCCAGAAGAGGCAAAGGCAGCTGCGTAAGGAGCTGTCAGGGCTGAACTCATGCCTGCTGCAAAAAAGCCCAGGCCAAAAAGGAAATTAGTGAAGGAACCAAACAAAGGCTTGAGCTGCTGCCCCAGTTGAATTCCGCTCTCCAGGGAAATCCCTTTCCCATAAAAAGCAACGGCTGAGGTGACAACAATCGAGGCTGAAATTATCCCGCCCAACGTGATAGAAAGAAACAGGTCTTTTTTGACTTCCTTAAGATGAGCGATGGATTTCCATTTTTCCTTGACTGCTGAGGAGTGAAGAAAAAGATTGTAAGGAACGACCGTAGTTCCCACAAGGGCAAGGACGAGATAGAGTGAATTTTTTGGGAAGGAAGGAATGATCCCTTTTAAGATTAAGAGAAAATTAGGCTTGATTATAACGAGTGTGGTCAGGAAAGAAACACTCATCAGAAAAACTAAAAAAATTAAAAACTTCTCTACCAACTTATATTTTCCTCTACTGAGGATGAAAATAGCTATCAAAGAGATAATAGCAATCCAGTATTTTTGAGAGACTGAGGTGACCATCTCAAGACCAAGAGAGCCGCCGATAATATTCCCGGCTTCATAAGCAGCACAGCCAAACGTGATAGAAGAAAGGGTAAGGATCGCAAAAATGCCCTTTGTCAGACGGCTTTGAGGGAATTCTCTTAGAGCTTGACCGAGATCATGTTTTGAGCCTAAACTGAGCCTTCCGGTCATTTGCTGAAGGATAATGGTAGTTACGGTAGCAAAGACCAGAGCAAAGATCAGCGCATAGCCAAACTGCGCTCCTGCCATAGAGCAAGAGGCCACGGTTCCAGGGCCGATAAAAGCTGCTGCCACCAGGAAGCCAGGGCCAAAAGAAGATCTTTTATTTTTTCTTGCCATAACCTCCTCCCCCTGGCGTTTCTATACGCAGTACATCCCCAGGCAGGACTTTTATGTTGACTTTGGAATTCAGGGCTATTTTTTTCCCTTTGGAAAGAAGGGTGTTTTTTCCTTTTTTGCCGTTTTCCCCCCCATGTGCTCCAAAAGGAGAAAATTTTCGCCTTTCAGAAATGATAGTCGCTTGTGCGGGTACAAAAAATTCATATTCGCGGATAATTCCTTCTCCTCCTTTATTTCGCCCTTCTCCGCCAGAACCCCGCCGCAGGCAGTAACGCTTTATTCTTAGAGGCAGGTAATTTTCAAGAGCTTCCAGGGGTGTATTGAGAGAATTTGTCATATGGGTGTGGACTCCACTGAGGCCAGGAGAGTCAAAGCTTCCGCCCATTCCTCCCCCGATTGTTTCATAATAGGCGAAGGTTCTCTTCCTAAAAGGATCATAGCCGCCGAAAGCAATATTGTTCATGGTGCCGGAGCTTGCAGCGGGGATTTTTTCTGGAATAGCCTGGGAGAGGGCACCCAGGAGAACATCAACGATTCTCTGGGATGTTTCCACATTTCCTCCTGCTGTTGCTGCGGGAGACTGGGCATTGAGAATCGACCCTAGAGGAACTTTAATTTTTAACGGCTTCATCAGACCTGTGTTAAAAGGGATATCTTCCTCAATAAGGGAGCGGAAGACGTAAAGAACTGCTGAATAAGTCACGGCAAAATTGGCATTTACACCCCCCTCGACTTGAGGGGATGAGGAGCTAAAATCAATAAGGACTTCATCTTTCTTGACATTCAATTTGACTTCTATTTTTATGGGTTTATTCCTGATCCCGTCATCGTCCATATAATCTGTGAAAATATAGGTACCGTCAGGAATATCTTTTATTGTTTCTCTTAAAATTCTTTCTGAATAGAGCTGGATTAGATGCGTATAGTGAAGAATCTTTTTTAGTCCATATTTTTTTATTATTTCTTCCAGTCTTTGTTTTCCCTTGTTGTTGGCAGCTATCTGAGCCAGCAGGTCTCCTTTTCGCTCATCTGGAGTCCTGACATTGGCCAGGATAAAATTGAGGAGGTAATTGTTCAATTTACCCTTTTGGATTATCTTTAAAGGCGGGATAATCAAACCTTCTTGATAGATTTCTGTGGCGAGAGGCATTGAACCAGGAGTCATCCCTCCCACATCAGAGTGGTGGGCCCGGTTACCAACAAAAAAAGCCAGCTTTTTGCTGATAAACACAGGCGAAATACAGGTGATATCAGGGAGGTGTGTTCCTCCCCTGTAGGGATCATTGAGAATCACTAAATCACCCTCATCAAAGTTGATCGCTTTAAGGCAGGCTTGAACAGAGAGTGGCATGGCTCCTAAGTGAACAGGAATATGAGATCCCTGGGCAAATGTCTCTCCTCTCTGGTTAAAAAGAGCACAGGAAAAATCTTTTCTTTCTTTGATGTTGGGGGAGAGGGAAGTGCGTTCCAGGACAGCACCCATCTCTTCAGAGATGGACACAAATATATTCTTGAAAAGTTCGAGCTCAATAGGGTCGAATTCAAGCATTGAGTTAATCTTCCCTGTGAATTATTAAATTCAGAAAGCCATCCACTTCTAATGTGTATAAAGGAGGGAGGAATGTTGTTGATTCGGAATCCGCGATAAGGGCAGGACCGTTTATTTTATTACCTGTAGCGAGAAGAGCTCTTTTAAACACAGAAGCCTGCCATGTTTTCCCTTCGTAATGGATGGTTTGTTTTTTCATGAAAGCCCTTTGGGTATTTTTATTTTTAGGGGGAAGTCTTTTCAGCTTAATTTTCTTGGTCGTTCCGACAGCTTTAACGCGAATATTGACAATCTCAACCTTTCTCTGTTCGTGGTGATAAGAATAGAGTTTTCTGTGAGTCTTGTGAAAATCGGAAACAAAAGAGAGAGTAGAAGTTATTTTATTCCTGTAAGGAATGGTTATTTCATAAGATTGGCCTTGATACCTGAGATCGAGGAAAGAGAAGATCGTGACTTCATCTTCCTTGAAGCCGTCCTCTTTCATGCTCTTGATGCTTTTTTCTATTAACTTCTTAAAATGGTTTTCGAGCTCCTCCTTGCTTGTTTTTTCTACTGTTTGCAAGATTGATTTAGAATAATCTTTGATAGAATCCGCCATAAGAAGCCCTAGTGATGAGAGAACGCCGGCATTTTTAGGAACAATCACTCTGGGCATTTTAAGATGGGAGGCAATATCAACTGCATGCATTCCTCCAGCTCCTCCAAAGGGGAAGAGAGCAAAGTCTCTTGGATCAAAGCCTCTTTCGATGGAAATCACTCGAATGGCTTTTTCCATGTTTGCGTTGGCAATTTCTATAATACCTGCAGCCGTTTCTATGAGGGATTTGTTGATTTTCTTGGCCAGACTTTCCAAAGCTTCACGGCTTCTTCTTGGGAAAATTTCCATTTTGCCCCCGAGGAAAAACTCGGGAACAAGCCGCCCTAAAACCAGATTGGCATCTGTAACAGTCGGCAAATCTCCGTGTCCGTAACAAGCTGGACCGGGATCAGCCCCTGCGCTCTGAGGCCCAACTCTTAGAGAGCTACCCCTATCTACATAGGCGATAGAGCCGCCCCCGGCTCCGACTGAGTGGATATCAATTATAGGGATTCGAATAGGGAAGTCTCCGATCACGCTTTCACTCGTCCTTCTAATCTCGCCGTCTATCAAGGAAACATCAGAGGAGGTTCCTCCCATGTCAAAAGTGATGATATTCCTAAAGCCCGCTGCTTTTCCCAGGTGGAATGCGCCGACAACTCCTCCTGCTGGTCCTGAGAAAGCTGTTCTTATGGGTTCTCTTTTCGCCGTGGTTGGGGGAATATATCCTTCATTTGACTGCATGATTCGAAGCTCTATTTTCTGCATTTTTTTCTCAAGTTTTGTCAAATAGCGGCTGATAACAGGCATGAGATAAGCATTTACAGCAGTTGCAGCTGTTCTCTCGTATTCACGATATTCGGGTAATATCTCACTTGAGACAGAAATCAGGAGTTTTTTCTTCTTCAGTTCCCTGGAGATGATTTTCTCGTTAGAGGAATTCGCGTAGGAATTGATAAGAGAAACAGCCACCGCGTCTGGCTTCAATTTTATTATTTTTTCGAGTATTTCTCGAAGACGAGATAAAGAAACTTTTCTTTCGACTTTTCCCGAGGCTGAGGTTCTCTCTTTGATCCCAAAACAAAGATGGCGAGGGAGAAGTGGAACTCTTTGCTCGCCCCTGAGGCTGTAGAGCTCGCGCCTCGTCTGGCGTCCGATAAATAGAATATCCTCGAACCCTTCTGTTGTGATAAGGGCAACTCGTCCTCCCTTCCTTTCGAGTAGAGAATTCGTGGCAACGGTTGTCCCATGGATAACCATCGGAGAAAGGTCTTTTGTCAAGATTTTATTTATTCCCTCAAGGATAGAAAGAGAAGGATCTTTAGGAGTGGAAGGGATTTTATCTATTTCAATTTTGCCGTTGATGTAGATAACAAAGTCAGTGAATGTTCCCCCTGTGTCAACTCCAATTCGTACTTCCTTCTTCATTAAAGATATATTTATCTTCAAGGCTGGAGCAAAGTCAAGGATAAGATATCGTAGGGGCTTGATTTATCAAACCTGCACTTATTTGAAGCAGGGATTTATTTTATTCTTGTAGGGGCTTGATTTATCAAGCCCACATTTTGATCTGTTTAGATATACTTAAGGATTTAATAGGTGATAATTAATTAACCTGATTTATTCATAAATTATGCCGACACCAATATTAATTTTCATTGATATCTACTCGCTACGCTGATTTCACCTCTAGCAGAACATTCAATCGGTCTCAAATGCGTTTCTTTTTATTATATGTCGGCATGTGGATTTAATAAATCAAACCCGTACAAAAAAAGCAAGACCTAACCCAATAAAACAAATAAATTGCTTTTGTATGAGTGAAAGCAAAAAACAAGACCTGACCCCATAAAACGAATGACCGGGCGGTTATCTACATAACTGCAATAGCTTCGATCTCAACCTTTACATCTTTGGGTAAGCGTGCAACCTGGACAGCAGCTCGGGCAGGATATGGAGCTTTAAAGAATTCTCCGTACACTGCATTCATCTCGCTGTAGTCGTTCATATCTTGGAGGAATACTGTGCATTTAACAGCTTTATCGAGAGAACTTCCAGCAGCTTCAAGAACAGCTTTGAGGTTACTCAAGACAAGACGCGTCTGCTCTTCGATACTACCAGTGCTTAGCTCTCCTGATTTGGGATCAATTGCAATTTGGCCAGAGGTAAAAACAAGTCCGTTGGTCGCGATTGCCTGGGAGTAAGGCCCAATAGCCTTTGGTGCATTTGCTGATTTGATTTCTTTTTTCATAGGATTACTCCTTCTTTCTTTTGAGAACAAATTGGGCCCTATTAAGGCCATGCAGCTTAAGGTGACCAGCACTTCTCTTCTTTTCATCTTAAGCTCTCCTTTGAGAGGATTTATGATAAGAAAATATTTTTTAACCTTGGGCTCTAAATTCTTTTCCCGCTTCAGATTCAGGTAGGATTATATAAAAACCTGGCCTAAGAGTCCAGCACTGGAAGATTCTTATCTTTTTTTTGTTTTTTTATTAAATTCAGTAAGGAATACACATCCTTATTTTTCTTGCCGCCCAAATACAAATATTTGTCAAGGTAAGAAGCTGCTTTTTCTATCTCTTCTGTGGTGATAGAGATTTTGGCCATGGTGAGATATGGCCTTGGATTGCTTGGTTTTAAGCTTATTGCTCTCTCACATTCCTCCTCTGCTTTCTCAAGCAAGTTTTGATCAAGATACAATTGACTCAAAGCCATATGAGACATAAAAGAAATGGATTTTTTTCTGACGACGACGCTTACATCCAACTGACTTTTCGAAATGGCTCTTTCTTTTTCTGATTTTGCAGTTACTTGTTCATATTCGATGGCTTTTCTCCATTTTTGTTCGGCATTTTGCCTGTCGCCAAGGGCATAATATGCGATTCCAAGATTGTAATGGCCTGTGGCATTCCTCTCATCAATTTCTAGCATGTTTTTAAATTCCAGCAGAGCTTTATCATATCTCTTTTGGTGACAGAAAATGTTTCCCATCAAATCATGACATCCGGCTGCATCCTCTTTGCTAACTTTATAAAAATCTTTATACCATAAAGCCCTGGCGCAATAGGTTTCTGCTTTTTCTATCTTTTCCACGTCATAATAAAGCAGAGCAAGGTTGTGATTCGTGAGAAAGGGTCGTTCGTCTACTACTAATGATTTTTCAAGAGCCTTTATTGCTTCATCTATTTTCCCCTTTTCCAATTCTTTCAGAAATGTTCCATGCAAAGCTGCAATTAAACGATTGTCGTGATATTTTAGCCTGTGGTATATTTCGAATTTAATCGGATGAAGAGATGGAAAAGGAATAACTCGACTCGATATTTTCTTTAATTGCTCCTCGGCTTCATCTTTCTTGCTCTGCTTAAGATATAAGTTAGCCAACTGAAGCCTTACTTCCCTTTCGTTATAGTTAGCCTTCAGCGCTTCAAAGAACTTTCTTTGAGCTTCGTCAAATTCTTCATTTATTTTATAGACAACACCTTGAGCAAAATAGAAGGCACCCTCATTTCTTTCATCAAATGCATCCAAATGGATGATTATTATAGACGCGGACTTTTCTTCCAGGTAAATACCTTTTTCATTTTTTATTCTTTCCAGCTCATTCGCTTTGATTATTTTTCCGTTTGGTTTCCGCGCAGTAAGACCTGATGTTTTTGCCATCCAACGCTGGTCAAAATAGACATTCTCTTCAATTATCTTAAGCTGCTCTGCGGCTAATTCAATCTCATTTTTTAGAATATATACCGCGGCCAGGTAGAAGCGGGGATTAAAGTTTTCGCGGTGAAACCCGAGAGACTGAATAAGATATTTTTTTGCTTTTTCAAACTCCTTCTTTTGCAGGTAAGCATAGCCAAGATCATCGAAGACCTCAGCTTCCTCCTTCCAGGAGGTGAACATCATGCCCTTAAGATAGTTAGCTATCGCCTTATCGTATTTTCCAGAAAGAATTTCCTCGTCTGCCTGGCTGAAGTATTTATTTACCTCTGGCGGCCGCGCCAGAACTTGAATAGAGGAGAAAAAAACAGTAAGCAAAAATATAGCAAGGATTGTAGATTTATGCTTCAATTTTCGAATTTTTTTCTCCCTTTCAAAAAACTTATAGCTGAGAGATGCGGCTAAGTCAACTCATTTGATATCACAAGTCACCTCGTGTGATTGACATTAAATTTCACCAGTGTTATATGCTATATGCTTGATGCCGCGGAAGATGTTTGGAGTCCCCATTTTTCTCATCCTTTGATATCGTAAAATTCAGCAAGGAGGCAAAAGATGTCCGAAGATAATGAAAACCAAGAAAAGGAAAGAAGCTCCGAGAAGAAAAAACATAAAGATGATCCTTTTTCAGGTATTACAGGAGGATTGATACTCATTCTCTTAGGAGTGCTTTTTCTCCTGGCTACCATGGATTATATTTCTTGGAGCGGTTGGTGGCAATATTTCTTGATGGGGTTAGGTGTTATCTTAATCCTTGAGGCTATTATCAGGAGTGCAAGTCCTTCTTATCGCAAGGACATTACTGGGAAGTTGATCGGAGGCTTTGTTCTCATCTTCATCGGGGGCTCTTTCGTCATCGGATGGTCAAATTGGTGGCCGTTGATACTTATAGCTGTGGGCGTTGGAATCCTTTTATCTTCTCTGTGGAAGGCAAAAAGGCCAGAGTAGAAAGGCGGGATCTGAATAGGGGACTGTCTCCATAAACGTGTTTATCCTTTTTGTTGGACCCTTTTGGGAACTAAATAGGGGACTGTCCCCAAAAAAAACGGCGCCTGTCCCCATAAGCATAACCTTTAAATCAGATCTATCATGGATATAATTCATCCCCTCCTGGACAAAGAAAAACAGCTCCAAGCAAAGCGCTATGAAAAAGAAAAGCGCCTACTGGGACTTGCAAGTATGGCTTTCTCGCTTTTTATTTTGCTCGGCTTTTATTTCAGTGGTTTAAGTGCCTGGTTCGCTAACCTTCAAATCGGAAACTCTATAATCTGGACTTTTCTCCTTTATGTGCTGTCATTCCAGATGATATCTGTATTCTTTGGTTTTCCCCTTAGTTTTTATAGCAGTTATGTCCACGAACACAGATGGAATTTCTCGAACCACACGGTCAAGAGTTGGCTCTGGGAACAGATTAAAGGCTTCTTAGTCGGCCTTATTCTAATGCTCGGCTTACTTGGCCTGTTGTTCTGGATCATGGCTGTCTACCCTCAGAGCTGGTGGTTGATTGCAGGCTTGGCCTTTGCTTTTGTGAGCGTTGTCCTGGCAACAATTTTTCCTGTCGTTATCCTTCCGATTTTCAACAAATATACTCCTGTAGAGAATAAGGAACTGACAGATGCTCTGGAGAGAATCCTCTCTGAAGGAGGTTTAAAAAGCAGCGGCTTTTTTAAAGAAGATATGAGCCGGCAGACAAAGAAGGAAAATGCGTTTCTAGCCGGGTTGGGCAAAACAAGGCGGGTTGTTTTGGGGGATAACTTGATGGAAAACATGTCTGTCCCGGAGATTGAGTCAATCATAGCTCATGAGGTTGGACACTATAAGAACAGGCATATCTGGAAAAACCTTGTTATAGGGACTCTGGAGGGGATGGTTGCCTTTTTCATATTGAACTTGGCAATGAGATCGATATTTTCCCAATTTCTCTCCTCAACCAGCTGGAATCTTACGCTCTTTCCTGTATTTGTTATCATGGCAGGGGGCATTTCAGTCTTTCTTTTTAGCCCTTTCAGCAATGCTATCTCACGATATTTTGAGAAGAATGCAGATCGATACGCCTTAGAAAGCATTCATGATAAAAGAGCATTTATGACTGCCATGGCGGGACTCGCAGATAGGAATCTTTCAAACGCCTATCCAGAGTGGTGGGTTAAGCTTCTTTATTATTCTCATCCTCCGGTTGGCGAGCGTCTGGCGATGGCTGAGAATTATAAAAATGAAAAAATGGCGGAAGTTATTTAATGGAAAAATAATGTCTTTATGACCGGGAAAAGAGAAGCTTTATACAGGTCCGGTTAAGTATGAAAAACTGGAAGAAAACAGCCGAAGTCGCCATCATCGGCGGCGGCATAATGGGAGTCAGCACAGCTTATTACCTGGCTAAGAGAGGTGTATCAGATGTGGTTGTCTTGGAAAAAGACCTTCTTGCTCAGGCTTCTACTGGATTGAGTGTTGGAGGCATTCGTCAGCAATTTTCCAATCCTGCGAATATTCGCCTGTCACAAGAATCTGTCCAAGTGTATGAACGCTTCGAGGAAGAATTCGGCGCAGATATTAAATTCTGCCAGACAGGCTATATTTTTTTAGCCCAGATGGAAGATACCTGGAATGATTTTTTATCCAGTGTCGAAACTCAACGACAGCATGATGTTCCTGTAGAGGTGCTTTCCCCTGAAGATATAAAGCAGAGATGGCCCTACTTGAATGTCGACGATCTGAAAGGCGGAACATTCGGTCCGAAAGATGGCTATGCAGACCCTTATCTGGCAGCAATGGGTTTTGCAACTTCTGCGAGAAAGCTTGGTGTCCGAATCGAAGAGAAAACAGAAGTGACTGGCATAAACATCGAAGGCGGCAGAGTTCAGGGGATTGAGACAGCCAAAGGCTCAATCTCGGCGCCGGCTGTCGTTAATGTAGCCGGGCCCTGGGGAGGAGAAGTTGCCAGGATGGCCGGGCCTGATTTGCTCGTAAAACCTTACCGGCGTCAGGTGTTTATTACAAAATCCTTTGATGCCATTCCCAAGCCTGTTCCGATGGTCATCGATCAGGATGTCACCTTTTATTTCCGGGGTGAAGAGCCCGGCATTATCATGGGAATGAGCAATCCAGATGAGCCTTCGAGCTTTAATTTAAATGTTGACCGGGATTTTATGGAAAAGGTTATAGAGGCCGCAATCCGCCGCGCTCCTGTCCTGGAGAAAGCTGAGATTTTGCGGGGATGGGGAGGACTTTATACTATAACTCCTGATGATAATCCGATTATCGGTGAGGCGCCGGGTGTTGAAGGACTCTTCTCTGCCATCGGCTTTTCAGGCCACGGTTTTCAACAAGCACCAGCAGTAGGCCTTATCCTGAGCCAGCTCATCCTCGATGGTCAAACCAATTTTGACTTGAAGCCATTTTCTTATGACCGGTTTGGGAAAAAAGAACAAGAGGGAGAAAAAAGGGTGGTGTAATACTATGAAATTAAAAATACTCACTCGGGACGAAGTGGCTAAGGCTGTGAACATGGCCGAAGCCATAGAAACAGTCAAAAAAGCCTTCATTCAACTCTCTTCTGGGAAAACAGAAATGCCTTTAAGGACTCAGGTTCCAGTGGAAAAGCGAAAAGGAGTAACCCTTTTCATGCCAGCATATCTGGCGGATAGCGGTGCCATGGGAGCCAAAATTGTCTCTGTTTTTCCTAATAATCAAGAGAGAAAGCTACCCACAGTTCATGCCGTAGTGATTGTCGTCGACGCAGAGACAGGTCGGCCGACAGCTGTTATGGACGGTACTTATCTTACAGCTTTGCGCACAGGGGCGGCCTCGGGCGTTGCTACGGACTTCTTGTCCCGGAAAGATGCCCGCGTCGTCGCTATTTTTGGAGCAGGGACTCAATCCCGAACGCAATTAGAAGCAATCTGCACAGTCAGGTCCATCGAAAAAGTCTGGGTTTATGATATAATACCCAGGGGTGTTATTGCTTATGTTAAAGAAATGAAAAAACAGGGAAGCCCAATTCCTGCAGATATTTTCGTTGCTGAATCACCCGAACAAGCGGTCAGTGAAGCTGATGTTATCTGTTCAGCTACCACTTCCTTTCGACCTGTCTTCAACGACTCTGACCTTAAGCCAGGTGTCCACATAAACGGTGTTGGCTCTTATACACCAGAAATGCAAGAAATTCCGGCGCCCACTGTCGTTCGATCCAAGGTAATTGTTGATTCTCGCCAGGCTGCACTTGCCGAAGCAGGGGATCTAATCATTCCCATAGAAGGAGGTTTCATTTCAGATAAGCATATACATGGAGAAATAGGAGAATTAGCAACAGGGAAAATTTCCGGGCGTGAATCAGAAGAGGAGACGACATTCTTCAAGTCAGTAGGCCTAGCAGTTCAAGACATATCTGTTGCTGAGCTTGTGCTGCGCCGAGCTAATGAAATGGGACTCGGCTTTGATGTGGATATTTAAAACTGGATTATTACTTAGAGTAATAAAAATTAGGAAATATTGACAATTTTATAACTCAGAGTTATATTGGCTAAAATAATTATTTACATGAGCAAATAATGTCTGCAATCCTAGGAACAAGGCTCCGAAGGGAAAGAGAAGAGCTTGGGATTACCCAAGATGCCTTGGCTAAGGGTGTAGGTCTATCCAGCGAATTCATCTCCCTCCTTGAATTGGGAAAAAGAATGCCAAGCCTTGAAACCTTAACCGCTCTTGCTGATTATTTTAGAAAAGATGTCTCCTATTTCTTAAAAGAAAAAGAGGAAACTTTTAAAATCATTCTCAGAGCAGAGGGTCTTGAAGAAAAAGCGAGAGCGGAAATAAAAAAGTTCAAAAAATATTGCGAAGAGTATATGCACCTTGAAGACTTGACAGGACGCCGGCTTGAGCCCGGTCCTATTTATGCCTATATATCCCCAGAGAGAATGGCGGATGAAGAAAGGCGCAGGCTGGGATTTGGAGACGAACCCATCCGGGATATTTTCTCTCTCCTTGAGCTTAATGGATTACATATTTTAAGACAGCCAATCCCGGAGAAATCAAATATCTCAGGTGTATTTATCTTTTTTGAAGTAGAAAGAGCGGCCTTTGCCTTAATAAACAGCGCTCAAACCATCGGCCAGCAGGCCTTAATTGCAGCCCACGAATACTGCCATTACCTCAAGGATAGAAACGCTGGGCCTATAATCGACAATCCGGATATTTTTATCGATGAGTACGTTTCTCTCTACCATCCCCGCGAACAGTTTGCTCAAACGTTTGCGGTCCGCTTCCTGATACATCCTGCAAAAATCAAAAAGATCATCGATAAAGATTTTCATTCAAAGAAGCTAAGTTTTGCGGATGTTCTTTACCTCAAGCGCTACTTCGGCGTAAGTGCTCTCGCCATGCTTCGAACGCTTAAGGACTTAGAGTATCTTTCGCGTTCCAAATTTGAGGAGTATCAGAAGCTCGACCCATCTCCTTATGAGGAAGTATTTTTTGGAAAGTTGGCTGAAGAGGATAGGTTAAGAAAGGGAGCGAAAAGAGTTGTTCTCTCCAGTCGATTGAAAAACTTAGCCCTTGAAGCTTATAAGAAGAAAAGAATCAGCGCAGAAAAATTGTCCAGATTCCTCAAGCGGGATAAAAGCAAGATTAAGTCTGTATTAGGGAAGTAAAAATTCTGGGCATAAAGAGCGTTATGCGCTGGACCTATTCACTTTGCCATCAAGCCTTCTCCCTTAACGGCAATTCCTAATCTGCTGTCAAAAGTTAAGAGAGTTAATTCAGAGATCTGTTTTTGAAGCGTTTGTGCTGTGGCTAAGTGCCAGAGGTGTGTGCCTTTCAATGACCATTTCTGAGATAAGGCTCTAAGCTTATCCCATTCTGGCCAAATATTTAAATACCTCCATGGTCCTGTCTTTAGTGCCTTAAAAGCGACGTCTATTAGAATGTCAGCTAAAAGCTTCTCTCGTTTAATGCGGGATATCACTGCACAAACCTCGGTATAGCTCAAAGTTGAGATTAAATGGAAACCATTTTTTTGGAACCAATTCAATGCCTCTTTACTGTGGGCATCTTTGAATAGGACAGAAAGGATGCTCGAAGAGTCCCAATATACTGCGACAGGAACTCTTTTCGTCATAGATCTCTATCCTCCTGGAGAAATTTTTGGGCAAGCCCGTCAGGAATAGGTATGGGAATAAGGAGTTTTTTCAGCGTTTTCTTTTTTCGGGGCTCTATCCAGCCTTGTCTTTCAAGCTCATGAATGCGTTCAGCTAAAGGGAGAGAGTCTGCGGGCATAGGAACAATCTTGCCCACTGCCTTGCCTCGATCAGTTATTATGATTTCCTTGCCTTTTTGGACATTTTTTAGCAATTTGCTAAGGTTTATCTTGGCTTCGCGAATGCCAACGCGTAAGGATTGCATAGTTTTTTCGCCTTTTTTTTGTAATTACAATGACTACATCAGAATAATAGTTATTGTAACTACATTTTGTCAAGCTGCTTTGTGTATGGGGTCAGACTTTGATAACTTGAAAAAAGGGGACAGGCTACTTTTGGAAGCATCTCCATATCCGTTATAACTCATTGCTAAGGCATAGGTTTTGGGAAATAGCCGCAGCGACCATTGAAGAAAGGCTCAAGCTGTATGGTTCCAAAACACGTTGCTTTTGCCCCTGAATAAATGGGGCCAAACCCCATTTTGTAAGTAAGAAAGAGGACATTCTCAACTTGAGGACATAACAGCAGA
>CAYTBG010000060.1:0-17668 GCA_964435925.1 uncultured Eubacteriales bacterium
CCCCCGAGCTTAAAGATTTCACGGCTGAGAAGGTCATAGAATCCCTCCCCCCCCCAGAAAAAGTAATGATCCCCCTTCTTCAACATTTTGGCAAACCTGCTAAGCCATTAGTCCAGAAGGGAGACCAAGTCCACCTTGGCCAGAAAATTGGTGAAGGGCAGACGCTCTTCTCGGCTTCTGTTCATTCCAGTGTTTCTGGAAAGGTTATCTCTGTTGATAATTACAATCATCCGGGAGGGAGTCCCATTCCTGCTGTAACGATCACCAATGACGGTCAAGACCATCCATTTTCTGAAAAAGAAGAAACAAAAGATCCCTTTTCCTTTAGTCCTGAAGAAATACGCCAAAAGGTCAAGGAAGCTGGAGTGGTTGGGCTGGGAGGAGCAGCTTTTCCCACCGCTGTGAAGCTCTCTCCACCCAAAGACAAGCCTATCGAGACAATCATTATAAACGGCTGCGAATGTGAACCCCTGCTGACTTCCGATTACAGGCTCATGCTGGAGGCGCCAGAGGATATTCTAAAGGGTGCAGAGCTGGCACGCATCGCTACCGGAGCAAAGCGAATCATTGTGGGCATAGAAGACAACAAAAAGAAAGCCTTTGAAATCTTCCAGGATAAAATTCAAAATTTTGCTGGAGAGGTTGCTCTTCTTAAGACAAAATATCCGCAGGGGGCCGAAAAAAACTTGATTTATGCTCTTCTTCGCCGGGAAGTACCAACGGGCGGGCTGCCTTTTGATGTGGGAGTTGTCGTCCAGAATGTAGGAACGGCCAAGGCAATCTGGGAGGCTGTAAGCGAGGGAAAACCTCTGTATGAAAGAGTCATTTCAGTCTCAGGACAGGGAATTATGGAGCCTAAAAACATTCTCGTCCGAATCGGAACACCCTTTAAAAATGTGGTTGAATTCTGTGGAGGATTAAAGGAAGATGCTGATATTCTGGTTATGGGAGGACCGATGATGGGAATCGTCCAGTGGTCTTTAGATGTGCCGGTTGTCAAGGGAACCTCTGGCATATTGGCCTGGGCAGCTCCTCGTCCTAGCTTAGAATACCCCTGCATCCGCTGTGGTCGCTGCGTAGAAAACTGTCCTATGACCCTCGTTCCTACCCAGCTCGCAAGATATGTCAAATTCGATGATTTGACGGCTGCTGAAAAATGGGGTGTCCTTGATTGCGTGGAATGTGGCTGCTGCCAGTATATCTGTCCGTCAAAGATTCCCCTTGTTCACTGGATGCGCGTGGGAAAGAATAGAATTATCACTTTGAAACAAAAAAAGAGCGCTTAATGACCAATAATACTTTCATCCTTCAATCTTCCCCTCACTTCAAGGATGAAGATTCTGTCCCTAAAATCATGTATGCCGTGATTGCAAGCCTTGCCCCGGCTGTCGCTGCCTCCCTCTATTTCTTCCGGTTTAAAGCCCTCGCCTTGCTTCTCTCCTGCACTGCTGCTTGCCTGGTAACTGAAGCACTCTTCCTCTGGCTGAGGAAGAAACCTCTTCATTCCCTCCGTGATGGGTCCGCTGTTATTACAGGAATACTTCTGGCGATGACTCTCCCTCCTTCCCTCTCTTTAGAATTGGCTATTATCGGGGCAGTCGTGGCTATTGCCCTAGGAAAGCAGGTTTTCGGAGGCCTGGGCTATAATATTTTTAATCCGGCGTTGGTAGGAAGAGCCTTTCTCCAAACTGCCTTTCCTGTGGCCATGACGACCTGGATTCCTCCTGCTGCCTTAAAAATCCAGACCGCAACCTTTGCCACTCCACTGGGAAATTTGAGGTTCCAGGATGCGATAGCTGAAGGCACCCTCACTCCTCTTAAGGACCTTTTTATAGGAAATGTCGGCGGCTGCATGGGAGAAACCTCTGCACTTGCCCTTATTCTGGGAGGCCTTTTCCTCCTCTCCCGTCGTGTGATTGACTGGCGAATTCCTCTAGGCATCCTCCTCTCTCTTACGGCTTTTACAGGGGCCTTCTGGCTCGCCAATCCAGAAAAATATGCCTCTCCTCTCTTTCATATATTGGCCGGAGGCCTCCTGATCGGGGCTTTCTTTATGGCTACGGATATGGTTACTTCGCCTATCACTCCTCTCGGCACCTGGATTTATGCCCTGGGAATAGGCATTGTTATCGGCTTGATCCGCCTCTTCGGCGGCTTTGCAGAAGGCATGATGTATTCCATCCTCTTTATGAACGCTTTTGTTCCGCTTCTTAACCGCTATACTCGACCCCGGATCCTTGGGGAAAGGAGCAAGGAATGAAGCTGTCCACTCGAATGGTTGTTGTCCTTACTTCGATCGGGCTTCTTTCTGGCAGCTTCCTGGCTACTGTTGGCCATTTGACAAAGGAACGTATCGCCTTAAACAAGCAGCGGGAAATAGAAGAAGCTATCATCCAGGTCGTTCCTGGAACAGTGAGCAGCCAGAAATTGTACGAAGAACGAGATCTTTCTGTCTATGGTGGAAAGGACGAAGAAGGAAACCTTGTAGGTTTTGCCATTCATACTTCAGGAATAGGCTTTCAGGATAAAATCACCCTCATGTTAGGGACAAACACCTCTCTTGAAAGGACAAACAGGCTAGCTATCCTCGACCAGAAGGAAACGCCAGGATTGGGAGCAAAGATCACTGATCGCGACTCTTTCTTAAAGTACTGGGAAAACAGAGACTGCAGCGGAACTATCAGTCTTCGCAAGCCTGCAGTCAGTACAGCAGAGGAACTTTTGCCTTCGGAAATCAATGCCATCACAGGTGCCACGATTTCCTCTGAGGCTGTCCTCAGTATAGTCAACAGTTCCCTGGAGCATGCCAGGAGGCTAATAAAAGAAGGAAAGCTCCGCAGCGAGGCCCAAGATGTCAACTAAAACCACCGGACAAGAATTCATCAAGGGCTTATGGGATGAAAACCCTGTTTTTCGACAGCTCCTCGGCCTTTGCCCCACACTTGCCGTGACAGGCGCTGTAATCAATGGATTGGCTATGGGATTAGCAACAACTTTTGTCCTTATATTCAGTTCTCTTGTAATTTCATCCATAAAAAAACTCATCCCAAGCCAGGTCCGGATTGCCAGCTACATTGTCATCATCGCCACTTTTGTAACCGTGGCAGACCGGTTTCTGGCTGCTTTTTTCCCTCCTATTTCTAAAAGCCTGGGGCCCTATATTCCCTTAATCGTTGTTAACTGTATTATTCTGGGCCGTCAAGAAGCTTATTCTTCAAAAAACACAGTTAGGCGCTCTTTGATAGATGCGCTCGGCATGAGCGCGGGATTTGTCCTGGCCTTGCTCATCCTTAGTGCGATCCGAGAAATTCTGGGAGCGGGGACGTTTTTTGGATATCAAGTCATGGGAGCCTGGTTCAAACCCTGGATTATAATGATCCTTCCTCCTGGTGCTTTTATTACTCTGGGCATCCTTCTTGCCCTTGCTTTGCAGATTGAACGCAGAACAAAGTCGAGGAAATAAGAATGGAACTTGTTGCTATTTTTGTCTCTGCCATCTTGATAAATAACTTTGTTCTCTATTACTTCCTGGGGATATGTCCTTTCCTGGGAGTCTCCAAAAAAATCGACTCCGCTTTCTCGATGGGCCTGGCCGTAACCTTTGTTATGACTATCACCGCTGTTGTCTCCTGGATTATCAACCACTGGATTCTTATCCCGCATGAGCTTGATTACCTCAAGATCGTATCCTTCATTCTTGTTATCGCTTCCTTGGTCCAGTTGGTAGAAATGTTCATCCGTAAGATAAGCCCTCCTCTTTACCAGGCGCTGGGCATTTATCTCCCTCTGATCACAACGAACTGTGCTATCATGGGCCTGGCGCTTCTTGCTGCCTTGAGAGATTATGGTTTTGCGGAAACTGTCATATTCGGGTTCGGCTCAGGCTTAGGGTTCACTTTGGCCATTATCCTCATGGCAGCAATTAGAGAACAGCTTGATCTGGCGGATGTTCCAGAAGCATTGAAAGGAGCAGCAATTGCTCTTATTGTCGCTGGGATTATGGCCCTTGCCTTCATGGGCTTTGTGGGGATGATAAAATAATGGAAGTTTTATTGTCTGTCATGACTATGGGAGTCATGGGCTTTCTCTTTTCCCTCGGACTTGTTGTTGCCTACAGAAAACTAAGAGTTTACGAGGATCCGAAGATAGAGCAAGTTGCTGAGATCTTGCCCCAAGCCAATTGCGGGGCCTGCGGATACGCAGGATGTCGAGCTTTTGCTGAGGCTGTAGTTAAAGGCGAAGCCACTCCCAACAGCTGTCCGGTTAGCGATGCTGAAGGGGCAAAACAAATTGCTGAGATATTAGGAGTTACGGCTGCGGAGGTTGTGAAAAAAGTGGCGCGCCTCCACTGCCGGGGAACTCATGAGGCGGCTAAAAATAGCGGGACATACATCGGAATTTCAACCTGCGATGCTGCTCACCTAATCGGAGGAAATAAACAGTGTTCTTATGGCTGTTTACACTTTGGAGATTGTGCTCGAGCCTGCCCTTTTGACGCAATCTATATGAGCGAAGAAGGACTTCCTGTAGTAATAGAAGATAAATGCACCGCTTGCGGGAAATGTGTCGAGGCCTGTCCCAGAAACCTCTTTGAACTCCATCCTGTTTCTCAAGGAATTATCGTCTTCTGCCGTTCCAAGGACAGAGGACCCGTTTCAAGAAAAGTCTGTAAAAATGCTTGTATCGCCTGTGGAATATGTTCCCGGGCCTGTCCGGAAGCCATCGTCATCGAAAACAACCTGGCAATAATAACCGATTATAAAAAAATAGATCCGGAAAAAATTCCTGAAATTGAAAAATGCCCCACAGATGCCATTGGTCGCTTAAAGAAGGAAGATGAGGGATAAGGGAATAGTTATCACTAAAGAAGAGGATATGGCCCAGGTAGAAGTACAGTGTTTCATCGAGTCCTGCCAGAATTGTTCAGCTCAAAGCTTGTGCATCGGACAAAACCAATCAAAGGGTCTCCTTACAGTCAAAAATCCCTTGCGGGCATACCCTGGCGATGAAGTTGAGATTGAAATCCCCGATACGAAATACAGTAGAGCCTTGATCTTGCTCTTTGGATCGCTTCTCGTTGCTTCTCTGTTGGGAATTGCATTAGGATCATTGCTATCTCCTCTCTTGCCCTTCACCTCCTCGGTGTCCAGCCTTCTTGGTCTCCTTTTTGCTCTTATTATAGCTGGTATTGTCCTCTTTCGTTATTTCCGGGTAAAAAACAAAGCATCTCTCTATCCCGTGATCATAAATATAATGAAAAAGGGAGAGAGCCAGGGATAGGCGCAGTTTTTTTTGAATAATATTCTACGTGCCCCATATCTCCCTAGGGGGGAAACGGATTATCTGTGCCCCTTATCATTTTCTTCTAAAAATCGAGGGCCCTTAATAAAAAGTATCTCGTTATCTAGATTCAGGAATCGGTTATAAACGCCCCTTTTTTTATCAAGCCGGTGGTATGGAAATGAGGAAAAAATACCTTTGGGGATTTTCCTCCCAGGACGCCCGTTTATAATTTCATGGGCATGAGTACATATATATACTCGATGTCCTCTTCAACTTCAGGTCTCATAAGAACGGAACTGTTTGTGTCTTTAAGTTCGAAACGAACTGTTTCTGCACTGACTGTAGCCAGGAAATCAAGGAGATACTGAGAGTTAAATCCAATTTCTAAATCTTCTCCCTTATAGTCAACCTCGACTTCATCTCGAGCTTCTCCTATCTCTGGATTGGACGAGAAAAGTTTTATCTTGTTTTTTTCTAAATAAAATTTTATTCCCTTGGACCTTTCTGTCGAAAAAAGAGAAACTCTCCTTACCGCGTCTGTTATTTCTTCTTTTGAAACCGTGAAAGTGTTAGGGTTATCTTTGGGGATGACAGCATCATAATTTGGAAATTTTCCCTCGATAATCCTTGAAATCAACGTCCTGTTCTTCACTTTAAAAAAAAGGTTGCTTTCATCTAGGTCAAATTCTATCGAATCGTCCTCAAACTTTCTCAACTCACTCAATGTCTTTTTGGCCACGATTGCCCTTATTTCATTTGATAGCTTCATTTTTTCTATGGCATTTGAAGTATACGCCAGCCTATGTCCATCTGTACTCACCAGTTCCATTGAATTATCCTTGAGTATCAAGAGGGCACCACTTAAATAGTATCTTTGTTCTTGAGTTATGGCATAGTAGACTCTGTCTATCATGTCTTGAAATTTATCCAGTGGAAGAACGATATTTTTTTCAAACTTAGGTTCCGGAATCTGAGGGTAATCTTCTTTGGGCAAGCAAAGAACTTTAAACTCGCTTGCTCCGGATGTTATCTCCATAGTAAGATCGTTACTCTCTATGAAGGTAACTGTCTCACCGTCAGGAAGAGATTTTACAATTTCAAACACCTTCCTTCCTGATAGTGTTATAGAGCCCTCTTCCTCAACCTTGGCTGGAAAATGAGTTTTCAAGCCAACCTCAAGGTCAGTGCCTTTAAGCTCCACTTCACTCCCTGAAGCACTAATCAGAATATTGGCAAGAATCGGCATTGTGTTTCTCTTCTCAACAATTCCATGAAGGAGTTGAAGTTCAGCAAGAATATCCTTTTTTTGAATAGAAAATTTCATTTTTCCACCTTTTCCTAAAATATAATAATATTAAATTAATATATTTTTAAGATAAGTAATAATATAAATAAAAGCAAATGAAAAGTTAAAATACTTTATAAAGCGTTGATTTTTCTACTGAATATAGCTAATTAGATTGTTTAATTCTTTGTTGAATTCTGGGTCTTCGTTGTGCATTTTTTCTATTTTCTTTATGCTATGGATAACAGTTGTATGATGTTTTCCACCGAATTTTTTACCGATTTCAGGAAGAGAAGCTTTTGTTAGTCCCTTGGAGAGATACATGGCAATCTGACGAGGGAAGGCAAACTTTGGTGAGTTATTTTTTGATTTAAGCTGAGAGGGTTTTATCTTAAATTGATGACAAACGATCTTTTGAATTTTTTCAATAGTCACTGCAGTCGAAGAAGAATCTAACAAGCTCCTCAATGCCTCTTTTGTGAGGTCTAAATCAATTTTTTCGCCTTTCAAAGAAGCGAAGGCAATAACTCGCCGCAAGTATCCCTCTAAAACCCTTATATTGGAATGAACCTTATCAGCAATGTAGAGGGCCACACTTTCAGGTAAATCGACTCCTTCTAGATCTGACTTCTTTTTGAGGATAGCGATCCTTGTTTCGATGTCAGGGGGTTTAAGGTCCGCAATCAATCCCCACTCAAAACGAGAACGAAATCTTTCTTCAAGATGAGGGATTTCTTTAGGGGGGCAATCACTGGAGATAACTATCTGCTTCTGGCCGTCATAAAGATGATTGAATGTGTGGAAAAATTCCTCCTTTGTCCTTTCTTTTCCAGAAAGATAATGAATATCATCCATCAAGAGCACATCTACATTTCTGTATTTTTGGCGAAAGGAAAGAATTTTCCCGTATTGAAGATGGTTAATCAGGTCGTTCATAAATTGCTCGGTTGTTATGTATAATACTTTCAACCCGTTGTTATTTAGAATAATAATATGTCCTATAGCGTTCATTAAATGCGTTTTTCCTAGGCCGGCACCGCCATAGATATAAAGCGGATTGTATGATTTTGCAGGATTCTTGGTTACTGCTGTGGAGGCTGCATGGGCGAATTCATTACAGGAGCCGACTACGAAATTTTCAAAGGTATAATTCGGGTTTAGGTTTGGATTTAACAGGGTTCCTCGCTTTGATTTTCTCTCTTGAGGGGAGCGCCGCATGAAAGCCGAGGAGTCTTCATCAAAGATAAATTTGATGTTAAAGACTTTCCCATAGAGTTCCTGGGAACAGCTGTTTATCGTGCTTGAATAATGATAAGAAAGCCAGTCTTTGAAGTAAGAATTAGGAACCTTTATGTAGAGTGAGTTAGTTTCCTGTCCTATGTATGATGTTGGCTCAAACCAGGTCTCATAGCTATTTTTATCGATCTTTTCTTGAAGAGCATCCATGATTTGAAGCCAAGGGTTTTGTTTATCTTTAGCTTCCATTTTTGTGTATTAGATTTCCACAGGTTTATCCACAAATGTGGAAAAACCTTCGTTGTATGCTGGTTTATGGCTGAGAAGGCTTGGGTACTATAGCACCCTTGTGGGTGGATTTCAAGAAGTTTATATTAAATTTTTAAAAATCGAATCCTATCCAAAATCTAGTCCTGAAATCCCCTTTTTTGTCCCAATTGAAGGGCTTTGACATATCTGGAAACTCAAGTCTTTTGACAAATTCAATATGTACCGGAAGACCGAGGAAGAAAAATTGAAACCCATACCCCCATGATCCAATGGCGTCAATTCCGCGAAATTCTGGCTGCCCATCCTCGTCCCATCCAGTAAATTCCATAGCAAACATCGCTGGATATCCTTTGATTTTTGATCGAGTGATATCGAAGAAAAGAGTTCCACGGATAGGCCCTATTTGGCCGATAATTGTTGAGGCTGCGTTTATCAAGGGGAGCCTGAATTCAAGGTTTGCATACCACCCCTCGTTGCCGATAATAGTATAATAGCCAGCAGAACGGACCTGGTTATTTCCTCCCCAATAAAAAACAAATGGATTTTTTCCTCGACTGAAAAAGCCTTTAAAGCGGAAAGCAAAGAGCGTATTAGAACCAATCCTGATATATTTCCGAAGGTCTGTTTCAACAGTTGTGTTCTGTAAAAAACTGCTGGAAACCGGGAGGCCTTGAGATACAGATAGCATGAAAGTGTTTCCAGCAATTGGTCCGTAGGGATATTTGAAGCGAGTGGTTTCCCCGATAAGGGAGAAACTTGCTGAAAGGATGCTTCCATTCCAAAACTGACCATATGTACCAGGAGATGGATAGAGATAATCTTCTTCGTAATTATAATAACCAATCGATGCTTGTGTTCGATAGTACTTATTAAAAGGGTAAAAAGTGTTCAAGCTTACGCCTGTGATTTTTCGGGTAGCTATGGCATCAAAGTGAGTTTCATAACGGCCGTAGTAAAAGGGATCATAATATGAGCTAAGGTAATAATACTGGGTAAATTGAAAAGCATTGACCATGTACTGAAATCTTCTTTTTTGATTTAAAAAAGAAAATTGATAAGAGCGGTACTGTCTTACCTGGTAGGCCATCAAGAAGAAAGTATAGTCCCCCAATAAATCAGAAAAACTTAAGGCGGAACCGCCGTAGATTGAACCGTCAGTGGAAACGATAGTGTCAATGGGCGGCCTTGAAGTAAGATACAATTTGCCCAGGCCCTTATAGGGTTTAATTTCCTTTTTGTCTATATCCAAAGAGATGATGGGCTCAAACCTCTTGAATTCCTCATCTGGTGATGTCTCTTTAAAAGTTATGGTTTTTTCCACTTCCCCTTCAAGCTCGCTTTTAAAAACTTGGAATGACCCTTTGTTGAATGAAGCAAAAACGACCTTTTGCGGATTGTTGGGAAGAGGGATAGGGAAGAAATTGCCGGTCCTGACATCTGTATAACGCGTGAGTTCTCCAGTTTCAAGGTTCAGGGAATAAATATTATAAGCGTCCCTCATATCGCCCGAGAAATATAATTCTTTAGAATCAGGCGAAAAATGGGGTGAGATTGTGTTCCCTTTCCCGAAAGTCAACTGTGTCCTTTTTTTCAAATCGTTTACGGGAGAGAGAAAGAGCTTGTCATAAGTATCAAGATGAATTGTATAGGCCACCTTAGTCCCGTCTGGAGAAATCATCGGTGCTTTCTCGAAAAAGTCGTCTTCAGTTAAATTGAGGATTTTTTCGGTTGAAAGGTTTATCTTGAAAATGTCATGAAATCCTTCATGAAACGCTGTGAAGAGTAGTTCCTCTCCCCCGGGGAAAAAACAGAGGGAAGAGGGCTGGTCAACAGGAATCTTAATCGTTCTCAGGATTTTTCCGGTTAGGGCGTTGAGTATAAAGATTGAATGCTTTTGTCCGGAGCGAGCAAAAAAAGCTATCCTGTCTCCATCAGAGGACCAAGCGATATCTTTTCCTTTCGAAGGGTCAATTTCGAATTTAATGTATTCGTACTTGAGAGTGTACCCTTTTGTTATGTTTTTAACGACGGAGCCGTCCTTCGTCGAGATGAGAACGATATCGATATCATAGTCTTTAACGTTTTGGGTCAAAACGGCGACGATATCCCCGGAAGGAGAAACGGCATGGGAAAGGGAAAAATAATAAGGATTTAGCGGGAATTCAGGGCCAAGAGGTATACTGTAATCTTCTGGATTCTCCCTTAAAAGAAAATCCTTGTTTTTAGCGCGGAGATATTTTTTAAATTCATGATTAAAATCTTTGTAGTTCATGTTGAAAGCTCTCTTTATAGGATTTCTCTTTCCTATAAAAGGAGAGCGCTTCAGAGAGTGCCAGAACTCCCTTATCCCGTTTTTTCCGTGCTTAGACTCGATGAAATCATATATTGCATGGCCGAAGTCATATGCAGGCGGGCGAGGCAAAGGATAGCGGGAGTAGAGACTCCCTGATGTTGTGAGCTCGGGGATTCGGTCGTTGAGAACAGCGTCCCTGACAATTAGAGAGGACCAGGAAGACCAGTTCTCAGTGTTATACTCGGAAAGACCTTCCATAATCCAAAGCGGAGGTTGATTCACAGCATACATCACGCCGCCCGGACCTCCCCAGAGGAGGTCATACTCGAAAATATGGGTTAATTCGTGCTCGATAAGATCCTGAATTTCATCAAGAGTCATATCTCCTTGAATAGCGATACGATAAAGAATTGGCTCTGCAACTCCCAGTACTCCTGCGGGCATTTGAAAAAGATTTGTTTGCTCAAAATCCGTAGATGTTTTGTAAAAAATGAGGGGAACAGGAGCAGAGAGCGGATGCTTGAGTTCTGTGCTTATTCTTTGATAGGCACTTTCAGCCATCTCTGCAATATTTTTTAAAATCCGAACACCTTCGGTGTAATAGTAAATGCTGAAATGTTCAGTCTTGTAAGAGTGCCAGTTAAGTTTTTCATACAGGACTTTATTTTTTCCGTAGTAAGGGAAATACATGGATTGGGCAATGCTCAAGGGTGCGAAGAGGATGAGGAAAAAGAGAAAGAAGATGTATTTTAAGTAATGTTTCATGGTAGCGCTCCTTGTTTAATCGTGGATAAGATATCTTTCTTGGATGCTTGCTACGCCAAGAATGTCGCGGAAAAACTTTGCCTTTACTTTCTGGATAAGCTCAAAAAAGGCAAAAGGGGCTGTCTGTTTTGGGTTTTCAAAGCCTTTGGATTCTTTAAAATTTCTTTTATACAGAGCTTTTCCTGTTTTGGCATCAATAATATAGAAATCAAGGTTAAGGGTGTAGAATCTTCGCTCAGCCAGGCTCCTTTTTTTAGAAACAAAGGGGTCTTCAAAGCGCTCTTTCTGTTTTTGTAAAATGGCCTTTCGGATTTCTTCGGTGTATTGAGCGCCTCCAGTGAAAAGAATAGCCTTTTTTCGGTCTGGTAATAAATTTTTCCAAAAGGCTTCATTTTTAAACGGCTCTTCTTCAAAAGTGATTTCTTTTATGGAAACCTTTCCTTTGAAGTTCTGGCCGATCTCGAAGGAGAAATAATCTACGAGCTCTTGATTCAGACTAAAATCTTTTGTTTCTTCCTTGATCAAAAAATTGGTGATGACAACTTCGTTATATTGATCTAGATCGAACAAAGTCTTACCAGGAACTTCAATCCTCAATTTCCAGTAGTCGGCTGAAGCACAGGAGGAAGAGAATAAGATTGTAAGGACCAGGACTATCTTAATTTTTTTCATTTTTTTTGTCTTTATTGAAAGGTTCATGATTTTTCTTAAAGTTTTGATAATTGGCTTTTATGTGGGCATTTCCAGGGCTAAGCTTTAAAGCGATCTCATATTCATTTTTTGCTTCTTCCCAAAGACCTTTTTTTTCATAGGCAACAGCCAGGTTGTTGTGGGCAGCAGCAGAATTTGCGTCGGAGAGGACTACTTTTTTCCAGCGAAAAATGGCTTCATCCCATAGATCTTGTCTTGCAGCCTGGATACCAAATAAGAGCTGGTTATCCATGAGTTGTCGAGCACAGCTTGACAATGAGATTACAAAAACCAGGAGAGCAAAAAGATAAAATGTAAGTTTTTTATGCATGTAGAGCCCACATTAATTAAGGTACTTCTTTTTCAATCTTTCGTCAAGATAGACGAGAGCGAAGCCTTACCATTGGGAGAGGATGTTTTCCTGCCTCTCGCCCTAATAGCATTCTCTAGGATAAGGCCAGGCCTTATATGTGCAAATTTCATGCCAAATTATAGGCTAAAATATCAGAGAGAAAAGAATTCTTGTTGTCACAAAAAAGAGACACATGTATAATAGGTAAGAAAATATACAGAGGAGGAAGACATGGGTAGCTGGCTTGAAGGGAAAACCTTGGCCAAGAAAATAAAAGAGAAAGTAAAAAATGATGTAGCTCTATACCTGAAGCAGAAGAAGGAAGTTCCAGGACTAGCAGCAATATTGGTAGGAGAAAACAGGGCGTCTAAGATTTATTTACGAACCAAGGAGAGAAACTGCGAAAGGTTGGGCATCCACTCAGAAATTCTATGTCTTCCTGAAGATATAGAAGTATCTCTTTTAAAGGCTAAGATCGAGGAGTTGAACTCCAGGGAAGATGTAGATAGTATCCTTATGCAGCTTCCCTTGCCATCCTCGTTCAATGCTCCCGAGATAATTGCCTCTATCCATCCGGAGAAGGATGTAGATGGAGTTCATCCTTTTAATTTAGGGAATTTGATGATGAATCAGGAAGGATTAAAGCCGTGCACGCCGTTGGGGATAATAGAGCTTTTGAAATCTCGAGAGATACCGATTGCAGGGAAAAGGGTAGTTATTTTAGGCAGGAGTCGTCTTGTAGGCAAACCCTTGGCTGCTATGGTTACCAATGAAAACGGAACCGTGACTATCTGCCATTCTAAAACGGAGAACCTACCTCAGGTATCATCAGAGGCGGACATTCTTGTTGGGGCAATAGGCCGGGGGGCATTCATAACTCCTGAGTTTGTAAAACCGGGTGCCGTGGTTGTAGACGTGGGGATGAATAACCTCACAGATAAATCTAAAGTAGAACAAATGTTTGGGCAGGATGAAAAAAGGCTGAAGGACCTCAGGGAGAAAGGGTATACTCTTATAGGCGATGTCCATCCTCAGGTTATAGATAAAGCCGAGTTTTTGACTCCAGTGCCTGGGGGAGTTGGACCATTGACAGTGGCCATGCTTATGAGGAATACTCTGGAAGCTTTTAAGCTGAGACGGAATTTAGCCTAATAAAGTGCTAAACGTTAAAAATATCTTTGGATTTTTGCTTAAGATATGGTATAAAAAGTTACTTTAAGAGAACGAAAATGCCAAAAGTATGCAAGATTTGTGGGAAAGGACCTTTTTTTGGACATAGCGTGAGTCATTCCCATAAAGCCTCCAAAAAGAAATGGAAACCGAATTTGCAGCACGTTAAAGTTAAGACAGATTCAGGGAACAGGCAAATATGGGTTTGTACCAGGTGTCTTCGTTCCGGGAAAGTAACCAAGGTAACCAAGGGGACGTTCCCCAAAGCAGCCCCTCTCGATTCAACTCCTTCACCCTCCTCCGAGGACTAATTCGGGGGAAAATCATTTTTTAGGTTAATTAAGGATGGTACTTCGGGGAACGTCCCCAAGTTTACATTTTTTCAGATTCTTTCGACAGAAGAAATCTCTTTTATAGCCGAAAGCTTTTTCATTATCGCTTCAAGATGTTTTATATTTCGAATAATAAGGATAAACTTAATTTGAGCTTTCTTGTCTTCGGAAGTTGTTACTTCAGCCTTAGTGATATTTCCGTCTAACTGTGAAATGGCAGAGGCAAGTTTGGCTAAGACTCCAGGAGAATCTTCGGCTTTAATCAAAAGCTTTCCTTTAAAGAGGCCTTTTGGAGTATCCTCCCAGGAGACCTCGACCATGCGCTGGTTATCCAGAACTTCTCTTTCAACCAGGGGGCACCGCAGGGAATGAACTGTTATTCCTTTTCCTGATGTGATGTATCCTATGATAGGTTCACCCATGATAGGGGAACAGCATTTGGCTAAATGGACTACCTTAGCCTGGATGACTGGCTTTGGCTTCTTGGCTACTTTTGTAACAACTTTTTTCAGGAATGTATCCTTTTTCTTTTCGATATTTTCGGCGGGGAGGAGCTTTTCCATAAATTGTTTTTCAAGGACGATTTTCCCAAATCCAACAGAAGCATAAAAACTTTCCATTTTTTTAAGCCTCACATCTGCTACAGAAGAGAGACTCTTGAGGAGGTTTTCTTCTTTTAAAAAATCCGTGGGGATCTTATAACGGTTGATTTCTTTTTCCCACAATTTTTTCCCTAGGGCGGTATTCCTTATTTTATCCTGTAAGTTTAGCCAGCGTTTTATATTGTGTCGGGCTGTTGAGGTGAAGGCTATATTCAACCAATCTCGACTTGGAGTTTTTTCAGGAGAGGTTAAAATCTCTACTATATCTCCAGTCTTCAAGATTGTCTTCAAAGGTTCAATCCTGGCGTTAATCTTTGCCCCTGCACAGTGTAGCCCTATTTCAGAATGAATCTTAAAGGCAAAATCCACGGCAGAGGCACCGAGGGGCAATGTTACGACTTTTCCCTTAGGGGTGAAAACATAAACTTCTTCTGGAATGAGGTCTGTTTTCAGGCTTTTCAAGAATTCTCGGGGGCTCTTTTGCTCTTTGTAAAGATCGACCATTTCTCTCAGCCAATTCAACCTTTTGTCCTCTTTCATGATGTGGCGGGTATCTGTTTCCTTGTATTTCCAGTGGGCGGCTATTCCGTTTTCAGCTAAATTATGCATGTCATGTGTCCGGATTTGAATTTCGACAGTTTGTTTTTTTTCGGCGATGATTGTTGTGTGGAGAGATTGATAAAGATTAGGCTTGGGCATAGCGATGAAGTCTCGGAATCGATGGGGAAGATGAGGCCATTTCTGATGAATCATTCCCAGGGCAGAATAGCAATTTTTGACAGAGTTAGTGATTAGTCTCAGGGCCATGAAATCATAAACTTGGTCGAAGTCAGTATTTTGTCTTATCATTTTATTATGGACGCTGTAGAGCCTTTTTATTCGATAGGATATTTTTGCCGGAATATGATTGACCTTCATTAAACCTTCAAGCGCCAGTTTGGTTTTCTTGAGCTCCTTTTCGGCCTCTTCTCTTTTGGGGTCAACAAGAGAGGCTACTTGGAAATAATCGTCTGGATCAACGTAGCGAAAAGAGAGCTCTTCCAATTCGGCTTTTATTCGTCCCATGCCCAGTCGGTTTGCAATTGGGGCATATATCTCCAGGGTTTCCTTGGCAATCTTTTTTTGTTTCTCCTCAGGCAAAAATTTTAGAGTTTTTAGGTTGTGAATCCTGTCAGCTAATTTGATAAAAATGACTCTTAAATCATCAATCATGGCCAGGATGATTTTCCGGATGCTTTCTGCCTGCCTTGTTTCAGGCGATGATTCCTGAACACGGCTGATTTTAGTAACCCCTTCTACCAAATGAGTTATCTCTTTGCCAAAAGCCTGCTGAAGTTCTAAGGCAGTCACATCGGTGTCCTCTAAAACATCATGGAGGAGACCCGCTGCTAAAGTTGTTTTATCTAATTTCATGTCTGCAAGCATGCTTGCAACTTCTAAGGAATGACTCAAATAGGGCTCTCCGGAGCGCCTGGTTTGGCCCTTATGAGCCTGGGCCGCAAAGATATAAGCTTTCTGAAGGAGAGTGGTGTCTTTCTCGCTGTAAGAAGAAGAAACCTTTTCTAAGATATCATCAAATCTGATCATTAGCCTAATTTTTGGTTCACCAAAGGATAGCGTCACTTCCAATCAGGGCATTTTCTTTTCCTGTTTCAGTATCCAGTTTACAGCATCAAGCAGGTTCAGGGCTACATAAGCAGGCACTATCCGCTTTTTCTTAAGCTTAGGCAGCGCTTCTTGACCAAAACCCGTGAGGAGGAGTATAGGCTTGGCTTGAATGTTGCGGCCAAAAAGGATATCATCCACCTTGTCTCCCACCATATAAGAATTATTCATATCAAGATTGAGGTCAGCGGCCGCTTTAAGGCCCATCCCTGGATTTGGCTTGCGGCACCGGCAGTTTTTTCTGTACCGCGGGATGGAGGAAAGGTGGTAGTGAGGACAGTAATAAACGCCATCAAAATGAGCGCTATGTTTGGCAAATACCGCTATTAATTTCTGGTGAATGTCACGAAGGTTTTTCTCGATAATAAGTCCCCGTCCGACTCCTGACTGGTTAGATACAATAACTGCTAAAAGCCCAGCCTCGTTTATTTTTCTTATTGCTTCGAAGCTGTAAGGATAAATCTCTATCATACTGAAAGAGTTGGGATACCCCACATCTTTGTTGATTGTCCCATCTCTATCGAGAAAAACTGCTCTTTTTTTCATTATAAAAATTCCTGGCATGCCTTGAAGACTTCCTCAGGATCAATGCTTGTCATACATCTGTGATCAAACGGGCATTCTCTGTAGCTGCATGGCCAGCATGGAACATCTTTCTTGATGACAGCTGCAGGCTGTTGGAAAGGACCGGTAAAGCTAGGATTAGTCGGTCCAAATATAGCTATAACTGGTATTTTTAGGGCATTCGCTATGTGCATGGGGCCTGAGTCATTCGTGATAAAAAGATCCGCGTTACTGATCAAGCCTGCGAGCAGCCGAAGGTTTGTTTTTCCTGTCAGGTTAAAGGGTTTTTTTATCATTAAGGAGGCTATGGATTCAACCAACTCGGACTCACCTTTGGAGCCTGTAATCAGAATTTCTGCTTTTTTTCTATCCTGTAATAAAATGGCGACCTCTGCGTAGTTTTCAGCGTGCCATCTTTTAGAAGGGCCATAAGAAGCACCAGGATTGAGAATGATAAGGGGTTTTTTTAAATCAACATTTAAAGAGAGGAGCAGCTCCTTAGCTTCCCCCTTTTCTTCTTGAGTTACGGGCAAGGATATTTTTGGAGGGGAAGTTCTTAGACCCAGGCTGGAGATAAGATCCAGATAGTAATTTAATTGGTGGGAACAGTTTTCCCCTTTCCTTAGCGCCACTCCCCTGGTGAGAAGCACTTTGCGGCCATCCGTAGAGTATCCCCATCTTTCAGGGATCTTGCTAAGATAGAATAGAAAAGCTGAGGAGAAAGAGCTTGTAAGAAGGACTCCGATATCAAAATGGAAGCTTTTTATTTTTTGTGCTGAATCCCTCAGGTTTCTAAAGCCATCTATGTCTGGAAGAGGGATGATCCCCTTTATAAAATCATGAGAGGAGAAGAGATCTTTTACCCACTCTTTGGCAGCTATCCAGATCTCGGCTTGGGGAAAGTTTTTACTTAAGCTATAAACGGCAGGAACAGCAAGGATAGAGTCCCCTATCCAGTTGGGTGCTCGAACGATTATCTTCATCTCCTAAATTTTATTCCCAACGCGCAATATTGTCAAAATAACAGAGCACGTAGTAAGCATCCTTATTTCCGTGATAACTGGTTGCTATATTCAGGGCAAAGGTTTTGGGAAATAGCCTAGCTTCCTTCAGATTTTTAACGCCATTCTCCATTCGCTCTTCTCGGCGTCTGCGTAACTC
>CAYTBG010000061.1:0-17647 GCA_964435925.1 uncultured Eubacteriales bacterium
GGATGTTATAATAAAGTGCCAAACTCGAGGGGCTTGATTTATCAAGCCCACCTTTTAAAATATATTCAATGATTTATAGTTAGTACAGGTGCATAATAGGCAAGTTGCTTTTTCACTTTTTTCTGGTTACACTTTTCTCTCCAGTTATATAATAATGAGTAGATGAGATGGAAAAGAAGAGATGAACGGGCTACGCAGAATAAATCACTTTCTTTCTCTTACGCTCATCTCAATTTGATTAGAGGGAGGACTAAATGAAAATTTTCTTGGATACGGCTAATTTGGATCAGATTAAGGAAGCAGCGAGTTGGGGGATATTAGACGGGGCCACGACCAATCCTACTCTGGTTTCTAAAGAGAATTTAAAATTTGAAGATTTAATCAAGAAAATCTGCAAAATTGTTCCGGGCCCTGTTAGCGTGGAAAGTGTTTCGACAAAATCTGAAGATATCATTAAGGAAGCGAGAGGTCTGGCCAAACTGGCCGAAAATGCAGTGGTGAAGATACCGATCTGTGTGGAAGGTCTTAAGGCGATCAAGGTATTATCCAGGGAAGGAATCAAGGTTAATACAACCTTAATATTTTCTCCAAACCAGGCTCTTCTGGCAGCTAAAGCAGGAGCAAGATTTGTAAGCCCTTTTATTGGCCGTCTTGATGATATTTCTCACCAAGGGATGGACTTGGTGGATGAAATAGTAACCATATTTAATAATTATGGGTTTGAGACAGAAGTGATCGTGGCCAGCATAAGGCATCCCCTTCACGTTGTGGAGGCTGCCTTAATGGGAGCAGACATTGCCACCGTTCCCTTTGCTGTTTTGGAGAAAATGGTGAAGCATCCCTTGACCGATATCGGGATGGAAAAATTCTTAAAAGATTGGAGTAAAGTCAAACGCTAGATAATAAATAACCAATCGAGAGAGAATAAAATGACTATTGAAAAAAAGTTAGAGGAGCTAAAAGGAAAAACAAAAGCAGCTGAATTGGGAGGGGGCAAACAGAGGATAGAGAAACAGCACCAGGCTGGAAAGCTTACTGCTCTGGAGAGAATAAATCTCCTTCTGGATGAAGGTTCCTTCCAGGAAATGGATAAGCTTATAGTGCATCAAAGTCGTGATTTCGGGATGGAAAAAAAGAGAATTTATGGGGATGGAGTTGTAACGGGTTATGGCACTGTTGATGGGCGGAGGGTGTTTATTTTTGCCCAGGATTTCACCGTATTCGGAGGCTCTTTGAGTGGGGCAAATGCAGCAAAAATCGTGAAAATTATGGACTTAGCCCTCAAAGGAGGCGTTCCTATAATTGGCCTCAATGATTCTGGAGGCGCTCGCATTCAGGAAGGTGTGGCAAGCTTAGGAGGATATGCCGATATCTTTTTAAGGAATGTTCTTGCCTCTGGGGTCATTCCCCAGATCTCAGCTATCATGGGACCTTGTGCGGGAGGCGCTGTCTATTCACCAGCCATAACTGATTTTATTATCATGGTAAGAGATGTCAGCAACATGTTCATCACGGGGCCGGATGTGATTAAGGCAGTGACCCAGGAAGATGTTACAATGGAAGAATTAGGAGGAGCAGATACCCACAACGCAATAAGCGGTGTTGCTCATTTTGCGGCTGATGATGAGAATCATGCACTGGCTTTGATCCGAGAGCTTATCTCTTTTATCCCTGATAACAACATGGAAGATCCTCCCTTGAAGGAAACATCTGATCCTTCAGATAGGACAGACGAGGAGCTAAATTTTTTGGTTCCTGATGATCCCAATAAGCCCTATGATATTAGGAAGATCATAAGCGAAGTTTTGGATGACAAGTATTTCTTCGAGGTCCAAGCCCATTATGCCAAAAACATAGTGATTGGTTACGGCCGTCTGGGAGGAAGATCGGTAGCACTCGTCGCCAATCAGCCAGATCATCTGGCCGGTGCTCTGGATATCAATGCCTCGGATAAGGGAGCAAGATTTATTCGTTTCTGTGACGCCTTCAACATACCCCTGATCACATTTGAAGATGTGCCAGGATTTTTGCCCGGTGTTGCCCAGGAACACGGCGGAATAATCCGTCATGGAGCAAAACTCCTCTATGCTTTTGCCGAGGCTACAGTGCCAAAGATAACTGTCATAACCCGCAAGGCTTATGGAGGAGCCTATTGTGTTATGGCTTCCAAGCATATTAGAGCAGATATAAATTATGCTTTTCCTACTGCTGAGATAGCCGTCATGGGTCCGGAAGGCGCTGTTGATATCGTTTACAAGCATGAGCTGGATAAAATAAAAGATTCGGCGAAGCAGAGAGAGTCAAAAGTGGAGGAGTTCAGGCAGAAGTTTGCCAATCCTTACATTGCCTGCGAGAAAGGCTATCTCGATGAAATTATCGAGCCGAAATTTACGAGGCCAAAACTCATCGCTGCCTTGGAGATTTTAGAAAACAAGAGGGATAAGAATCCTCCCAAAAAGCACGGAAACATTCCACTGTAAATATGTAGAGGTTTGATTGAGAGATGAGGGGCTTGATTTATTAAATCCGCACTTTGATAAATTGAAATAAACCGAAGGGCGGAAAAAGAAAAAAATGGATGTAGGGGCTTGATTTATCAAGCCCACGATTGATTGATTCTTTTGTAGGGGCTTGATTTATCAAGCCCACCTTTTAATATAGAAAGGATTTGATTCATTAAAAAGACATTCAGTTCGATATGGAAGAGAACGTCATTGCGAGCGACCGAAGGGAGCGCGGCAATCTCATCTCTTTTTTAAAAAAGAGAGCAATATAAAAAACCAGAAAGGCAGGAAACGAGAGAAGAGAAAAATGGCCAAAATGTTCAAGAAAGTTCTGATTGCCAACAGAGGCGAGATTGCTGTCAGGATAATCCGTGCTTGTCGTGAGTTGGGCATTGTTCCTGTGACCGTCTATTCAGAAGCAGACCGGAAAGCTCTTCACGTAAGGCTGGCTGAAGAAGCGTACTATATTGGTGAATCAATACCTTCCCAGAGTTATCTCAATATCGAAAAAATAATTGAAGTCGCAAAAAAGAGCAAAGCTGAGGCTCTCCATCCCGGCTATGGATTCCTGGCTGAAAATCCTGGCTTGGTGGCAAGATGTGAGGAAGAAGGGATTGTCTTTATCGGACCTCCCTCTGAGCCTATGGAAATCATGGGGAATAAAACCACTTCCCGCAGGAGGATGACCAAAGCCGGAGTGCCGGTTATCCCTGGCACTCTTGAGCCTTTAAAAGATGAGAAAGATTTAAAGGAGAAAGCTGAAAAGGTAGGTTTCCCTGTCCTGCTTAAAGCAACGGCTGGCGGTGGAGGCAAGGGGTTGAGGTTGGTGAGAAAGAGGAAAGGCCTTCTCTCGTCATTCAGATTAGCTCAGTCTGAAGCGAAAGAGAGTTTTGCTGATCCTTCCATCTACATCGAAAAATATCTCGACGAGCCGCATCATATCGAGATTCAAATCCTGGCTGACAATTTTGGGAATATTGTTTATCTGGGCGAAAGGGAGTGTTCTATTCAAAGACGATACCAAAAAGTCCTGGAGGAAACACCCTCTCCTTTCATTGATAATGAGATGCGGGAAGAAATGGGACGGATTGCCGTGAAAGCAACAGCTGCGGTGAACTACAGGAATGCCGGAACGGTGGAATTTGTGGTGGATAAAAAGAAAAAGTTTTATTTTTTAGAAATGAATACCAGGCTTCAAGTGGAACATCCAATAACAGAAATGGTAACGGGCATTGATCTTGCCAAGAGCCAGATTGAAATAGCAGCAGGCTTTCCGTTAAGTATTAGCCAGGAGGACATAAAGCCCAAAGGATTCTCGCTGGAATGCCGAATATATGCCGAGGATCCGGCCAATAATTTTATGCCTTCCCCCGGGAAAATAATTCATCTCCGTACCCCTGCGGGAGGATTGGGTGTTCGGGATGATAACGGAGTCTACCAAGGATATGAAGTGCCTCTTGAGTACGATCCCCTGCTTTCCAAGCTGGTTACCTGGGGAAGCACAAGAGTTGAAGCCATTCATCGAATGCTCAGGGCCTTATCCGAATACCAGGTCTACGGCATAAAAACGACGATTCCTTTTTTCAAACGGATTCTTCTTCACCCGAAATTCTTTGCGGGCGATTACAATACCCATTTCATCGCCAATCTTGAGAAGGAAAAGGACGGAGGAGGACCGGAAGAGGAGGTAGCGGCTTTGATAGCGGCAGGAATAAAAACTTATGCGGAGAGAAAATCAGGCCCTGCGTCTGCACCCAAAAGAAAAGAGAGTAATTGGAAATTTCAGGGGAGATTACAAAACTTTTCCGACAGGCTGTAAAATGAATTTTTCACTTTGGCTTGATGATAAAGAGTTCACGCTAAACCTGGAAGAAAAAGTAAAAAATGATATTCTGGTTTCTCTCGGAAAAAGAAAATATCATGTTTCAGTTGAGTTCTTAAGCTTCGATGAGATTCTTCTGAATATAGATGGTAAGATTCACAACGTTATAATCAATTCAAATTCTTCATCTCATTCTGTTTATGTGAATGGACGATTTTTCAAGATAGAGAAGAAGTCTGTTTCGCAGGTTTTAGGAAGGAAAGGAGCAAAACTCAAGAAGAGAGATGTAAAGACGTCCATGCCCGGGAGAATTGTGAAGGTTTTTGTCGAAGAAGGGGACGAGGTCAAAGAAGGCCAGGCTGTTTTGGTCCTTGAGGCCATGAAGATGCAGAATGAGATCAAGTCCCCTCAGCCCGGAATAATAACAAAGATAAATCCTGCGGCCGGTGATTCCGTTGAAGCCGGCTCCCTCCTTTTTTCTGTCGAATAGGAACGGGTTCAGACCCCATTAACTTGATCCTAATCCATTTGATATTTTGAAATTTATCTGAGTCCATTAGGATGACCAAAGGTTGCGGGTTGCCTTCGATTTTGTTCAGCATAATATCAAGTACTTTAGGTGATAATGAAGACATTTTACCTGATTTAAGATCAATAATAGATGCGCCCGCCCATCCAATAAGAAATCCCCAAAACAATGAACCTAAACCCTGTCCCCAGCCATTAGGCGTCCTTCCACTTATTGCTACTCTTGCTTCATAAATAAGAATCCCTAAAGGGTAACCTGCGACGAATCCCCCCAAAAAAAAGTTGGACAAAATTGTGTGAAATACCATCTTACGTGAGGTGAGCCGAATTTCGAGAGGGCGATAGCCCGGCATTTCTATTCGAATAGTATGCTGTTTTTTCTTTATTAATTTTAAATTTATAGGCGTATATCCAGTTTTTTCTCCATCAACAATTACTATGGCTCCTGATGGCCTACTAGTGACAGGGATTTTTTGGTGTTTTCCCAGAAATAGTGTCGCACAGTTTTGGAATAAAAAAATGGATGTGACAAATAATGATAAAAATATTTTTGCTTTTTTTGTCATTATAATTTTCCCCATTCAAGGTCTATATCATATATAGGAATTCTATTTTTGTGCCCGCCAAAAATCCCTCACGATTTTACACGGTTTCAATCCGTTGGCATCTTGGAATGAACTTATCACACCCAAAACAACAATGTCAATTTTCAAGAAAGAGAGACAACGCGACAAAAACAGCATCACAATTATGAGTAATCAAAAGAATTTCCTTTTTGTGCTTGCAGCAAATCTCTCACAATTTTCCTCAATTTCCACCCACTGGCATCCTGGAATGAACATATCACAGGAAAAAAGATGAGATCAAGGATAAAACAGAGAAACAAGATGACAAAAAAAGCAAAAAAGTCAGCCATAAAATAGACTCCTCCTCTCAAGACAAAAAGCAGTCCGAAAACTCTCAGAAATACTCGCCCCTCTCTTCGGCTGCCATCAACAGCTCCTGCTGGACAACTTGAGACGGAGGAGGCCGTTCAGCCATGAAGGTGAGCTTGAGGTGAGCTATGATCTTATCAATGACTTTATGATCCTCGATATCGGTCTTATCATGTATTTGCCGACTCTTTCCGCCTCCTGCTTACTTGTGGCTCTGACTTTGCTGTGGACGTGGTTACCGGCTCCCTCCTCTTTTCTGTCGAATAGGAACGGGGTCTGACCCCATTAAGAAGGTCTCTGTTTCTACGACAGGCAAATAGCTTTTCTTAAATTCCTCGGATAAATTGTTATATTCTTCCTTTCTTATATAGCCGTAGTGGCTGCCTTTGGCTAAGGATAAGGCAAATGAATCTTTACATTTTACAGAAGAGAGGATGTATTTTGCTGAACCCGATTTTTTTAAAATATTCGATATAGAATGTATTCAATACCACCCTGCCTCTTTGTAAGCGTCAACGGAAGTTTACGGTTCTGAGCTGCAAGCGGCAGAGCTTTTTCTGCTAACTCCTTTCATCTCAGCAATTATCCCCTTCCTTCGGGGATTGGCCCGTTTTTTGATGGATAGCTCCTTGCTGTGGCAGGAATCTATCGCCCCCGACATCCGGAACGCACCGTGCTCTACCGTGTGCTTTTCCATTACTTTGAGCGCTTCCTGGCCGAGTATGATAGCCGTTTCGAGAGAGAGTACGGCTTCCTCCGACCCATCATCAAGGAGGGACAGCCGGAAAGGCATCCATTTATCATCATTGAGGAGAGCCTGAGGATCCCACGCCGGGGCTGGGCCGAGATGATTAGAAAAGTCTACGAGGTTAATCCCTTGCGCTGTCCCAAATGCCAGGGAGAAATGCGCATCATCGCCTTCCTCTCAGACTGTGCGGTGGTGGACAGGATCATCAATTACCTCAAGCTGACCTTTGTGGCGGAGAGACCTCCGCTCCCTCATGTTGCCTGTCAGGAATTCTTGATGGCCGCCGAGACAGACGCCAAATATTTTTTATGATCTTCTCTTTGACCAGGCCGAAGTCCGGCTGATTTCCGGCGTTTTGTATCATCTCTGCGACTTTTGAGGCGTTTTGGCCCACCATGAGCGGCCTCCAATTGTCCTTGACATCTTTTTTATCGTGATTTATATTTCGCCACGATGGTTGAATGGGAAAATGAGGACTAAGATGCACCCCCCGCCAGCTCAGCTGAAAAGGAATTTCTTATTTTCCATCATATCTCATTCTCTTTAAGCCAGTTCAAAATATCATAAACCTTTTTACAATCATGGGAAAAATCTAGAAGCAATAGTCTCAATTTTTCCTTTGTCACCTCATCCGCTATAGGATGAACAGCATCATTTCTTTAGATCCTAATTGCATCAAGTAAAGTAAATAGGCCGTTATTGCTTCCTTCATGAATGTTATAAGCAATATCTGTATTTTTAATCAAAGCATCTATGGCATCAGGAAAAGAATCTAATAAAAGTTTCATCTTTCTATACTTTAACCCCTGAGAAATTTTATCCTTCAATTCATTACCGATTTCAAAACTCTTGATTTCTTCTGACAATAAATAAACTACCATTTCAGAAGCTGCACCTAACATAACAGCAGATGCAAATATATAATTACTGCTAAATGTATTTAAAGATTCACTAACATATTGAAGGATAACCTCATCAATACTTGGGATATAATTTTAATATATTTAAGCCACCAACATCTTCTGATATAGGTTCCTTTTTTTTAATATTCTGCACCACAAGGATCTTGGTTATATAGATTAGAGCCAATTTGACTTCATTTACTTATGGTGATATTTCTTTTTTTTAGGTATAAAAGGTGAAGTAGATAGACTTAAAAAAATGGGCATTCAATCATGATGCTGGAATGGCTGTTAGATAATGGTTATTATTAAATATGCCCTCAGCAAAAATCACCATTATGCCCTAAATAAAATAAAAAAGGAGGCAAAAAAATGAAAAAGTTTTTTGGGATTTTGCTTATTGGATTAATGATCCTTATAGGCGGAAATGCTTACGCAGTGAAGAAAATAAAGAAAAACAAAGCTTATTATGAAAAGCGATATGTTGATCCAGTTATAAAGGAAATGATGGATAGGGACAAAAAGCTCCTTGAGGAAGAACAAAAGAAAACAGAAGAAATAAATAAAACCTACAGTAAGATAAAAAAGGAGAAAAGAGAAAGCAGGAAAGTTCTTGGGTTTAGTTTTGATGGGATAAAAAAACCTTCTTCTCCCCAGGAATTTAAACAGGTTTTTTACTTTCCTCCAGTTGCTCAATATCTTACAGGAACCTGCTGGGATTTTTCCACCACTTCTTTCTTTGAGTCCGAAGTTTTTAGGCTTACTGGAAAGAAAATTAAGCTTTCAGAGATGTGGACTGTTTATTATGAATATGTAGAGAAGGCAACAAATTTTGTAAAAGAGAGAGGACATTCTGAGTTTGGTCAGGGTTCCGAATCGGATGCTGTCCCCAGCATATGGGAAAAATACGGTGTAGTTCCGCTCTCCGAATATAGCGGAGTCCTGGCCAAGGGTGGCAGATATGACCACAACCTTATGTTCAGGGAAATGAGGGATTATCTTAATTTCTGCAAAGAAAAGAACTACTGGGATGAGAAGGTGATTATTTCTCAGATAAGGCTCATCCTTGATAAATACATGGGAAGTCCTCCTGAGAAATTCCAGTATAATGGCAAAATATACAGCCCAATGCAGTTCCTTAAGGAAGTTTTGGGACTTAACCTTGATAATTATGTAAGCTTCATGTCAACCCTTTCCCAGCCTTTCTACGAGAAAGGTTTATTTGATGTTCCTGACAACTGGAGAAGGAGCAAAGACTATTACAATGTCCCACTTGATGATTTCTACCGCATAATAAAATATGCCATAACCCACGGTTATAGTGTAGCTACAGGCGGAGATGTAAGTGAACCTGGATATAATGGAAAGGAAGATGCAGCGATAATTTCAACCTTTGATATCCCACCCCAATACATAAATCAGAGCTCTAGGGAATATAGGATTTACAACCATTCCACAACGGATGACCACGGTATTCATCTTGTCGGCTATAAGCATATAGGAGACTGGGATTGGTTCCTCATAAAAGATTCTGCCAGAAGCTCAAGATGGGGTAAATTTAAGGGATATTATTTCTACAGGGAAGATTATATCGAGCTCAAGATGCTTACTTCCCTTGTGCCTAAGGATGCTGCAGGTGAGATTTTGGCAAAATTCAAATCCGAGAATAAATAGTTCAGATTAACACAAAGTATTGAAGTTTTCGGTTAGGATCAGCCTTCTGCCTCTGGTAGCATTCAGCTGCTCGATGGTTCATTTTGGTCCTATAATTACAGTGGTTATGCTTGCTTTTGTTTTTGCACTTTCAGTCTTTTTTATTTGGTTTTATCAAAGAAAATAGAGCGAACTGGAAGCCAAGGGCCCTAAAGCCCTGGGTTACCTGGATTGAAAAAGACAGCTTAGCGAAGTAGCGCTTCAATAGGAAAAGACGGTCAGCATTAATAGATTTTCTCACGAGGGGAAATTAAGTTTCTGAGTCACCCTTTGCTCTTTCAGGTCGCTATTTTTTCCATCATTTTTCAGCTTTGAGTTGACATCAAATTTTCAGTTTGCCTCCTGCTGCCCACCCGCTGTAGATGTCATACGGGGCGCCTACCCGGAAGTGGAAATAATCGCCCGGATATTTAGATAGCGCGCTGTGGTGTCCCGTAAAGATCAGAATATACATTTCACAGAAGAGAGGATGTATTTTGCTGAACCCGATTTTTTTAAAATATTCGATATAGAATGTATTCAATACCACCCTGCCTCTTTGTAAGCGTCAACGGAAGTTTACGGTTCTGAGCTGCAAGCGGCAGAGCTTTTTCTGCTAACTCCTTTCATCTCAGCAATTATCCCCTTCCTTCGGGGATTGGCCCGTTTTTTGATGGATAGCTCATTGCTATGGCAGGAATCTATCGCCCCCCGGACAGCCGGCTGTATACAGATTGGCGCAGCAGGTTGGTCATATCATGCTGAATATTGCGCCCGATTCGTTTATCGCTCATTACAGTAGAAGCTGAATTAAATAATCCTAAGGCATCATCAAGCTCCCGGTAGGCAAGAAGCCCTCCATCAGATGTCAATCTTGCACCATGAAATTCAAGCTTGATTTTTTTGCTAAAACGAATATTTAATCTTTCACCATTTGCATGCTTCATTTTTTGTGTTCTGATTAACCTCTATCTTATTATATAATAACAACATAGGGTGATTTTGTTAAGTGATTTTTGTATTTAATATGGGGAATATGGGTTAATTACTCTTACATAGCAAAATTATAAAAGTTTGAAAGGTCTGACCGCATCAATACCCCATCAATAAATGAAAATTGGGATTGTCTTTTTTATTAGAACCGTGTAGTTTTTAATATTCGTAATTAAATAGAAGCTCCCTGTTTCTACGACAGGCAAATAGTTCTTTTTAAATTCCTCGGATAAATTGTAATATTCTTCCTTTCTTATATAGCCGTAGTTGCTGCCTTCGGTTAAGGATAAACCAAATGAATCCTCTGTATCGTATTTATTGATTGGCCTGTCGACGTAAAAGGCAAAGTCGGCGACTGACCCCGCAAGGAACTATATACAAGGCACTAACCGTGTTATAATATAAAACTGCCCTTAAATTTATATTTTTGGCAAATAAATATCATCAGGTCTCATTTTTTGCCGAGTAATTAGAACGTAATCATGAAGTCACATAAAAAGCTTAGATTACTCGTCATTCTTTTCGTTATAGTCCTTTTTTTGGCAGGATCAGGGGTGGTCATCAAAAATATTCTCCTCAACCGGATAACGAAAAAAGTACAATCAAGCTTTGAATACTCCCACCTTTACGTGTCTGTTTTCCCTCCTGTTCTCATTTTAGAAAATGTGAGAGCGCGCGCTCCTTCGCCCCTTTTTTCTGCAAAAAAAATTGCCGTAAGAATCTCTTATGGATCGTTGTTAACCAGAGAAAGACCCTTCAATGTTACTATCGAACGCCCGGTCTTAAGACTCAATGGTACCTCTGCCGAAAAAGAGAAGGAAAAGAGAGAATTAAGCTTTTCTCTTCCGTTTTCGGTAGAAGCAGGATCGATAAAGGAAGGGGAGTTCTATTTTCGGGGAAAAGAAGTGAGTTTTCAGTCCAGGAATATTAATGCCCGTTTTTCCCAGAAAAAAGGTGATCTTTCTTTTCAAGCAGAAGCAGAGCAGAATATCTTATCACTGGACCCAACCCTGCCGCAGGTAGAGGGAAAAGTGAGTCTTTCTGTCAATAGACGCGGCCAAGAGATCGTCATAAAAAGAATTGAAATCGATGGTTCTGATTTTGACTTTAAAGCCGCAGGGAGCTTGCTCAGTCCGCTAAACCCTGATTTGCGCCTGGAAACTTCTTTGAAAGCAAAAGCTTCATTTGTTGTCGATTTTCTTCATCTTCCTTTTGATTGGGAGGGGGAAGTTGAAGGAACAGGAATTCTTACCAGAAGCAGAGAAGGAATTGCTTTTAAAGGGAATTTTTCGAGCGAGAGTCTTGTCTTGAACAGAGTCTTCCTGGGAAAAGTTAACGGAGAAATCGATTTTAACGAAAAAGCCGGCAAAACTGTAGAGTTTAATATCCAGAAGAAATCAATGCCGCCTGAATTTGTAAGAATTCATCTGGAAGAAGATAGAATTGCGGGAGAAGCTGAAGGAGTTCATCTGGATCCTATAATTAATTACTTTTCCCTGCCGTGGCCCGTAAAGTCTCCTGCCTGGGGAAGTTTCACGATTGAAAACGAGAAAATTCAAGCGGTTGCAGAATTCAGGGAAGAGGATTTCGAAGTCGAGTCTGGTCGATTTCCTTTTGACGGCCGGATCATATTCAACTGGGACGGGAAGAATGAGTTTACATTTTCTTCTCAAGATGTTTCCTCAAGTTTTGGCCAGATGAGCGTTGAAGGAAAGGCAAAAGTTGGGAAGGAGCTGGACATAACCATTCAAGGCGAGATCAAGGATGTAAAGCAGGCTCGACAGTTTACATCTGTGATACTTTCACAAAATTTCGACTTTCCCGAGATAAGAGGGAAAGGCAAGAGCAATATTCATATCTTTGGCGATTATGATCTCCCTCAGATTAAGGCGGATTTCGCTTTTACCACTGGAGGCTATGATAGATTTGATGTGGATTCGATCGAAGGTGAAGTCGAGCTAATAAGGGATGAGTTTTTTGGGAGATTCAGGATAGATGATCCTTTCATGAAAGGGAAAATTAGCCTCTTTTCGAGCCCAGAGGGGCTGAAAGTTGATATTCAACTTGATCGAGGTCTTATTGAAAGAATTTTCCCGGGTTTTGACATTGATTTTCCTCTCCGAGGAGAAGCATCAGGAAATTTTGAGGTAAAACTGAAAAATGAGGATATTCAGCTTAAAAGCACCTTTTCCAGTTCATCGATGAAATTTGCAGACATGAACCTGAGAGACATAAGTGGAAAACTGGAATGGCAGGGTGATGCCCTTTCTTTCTCCGACCTTCAATTCCATTTACATGGGGGCGTTGTAAAAGGAAATGCCAGTGTAGACCTTCGAGCTGAAGATTTCGACATCGATATCCGTGGAGAGGATATCGACCTATCTTCCCTTTATGCAGACGTCAAGGGGAACCTGGGATTCAGCCTTAAGGGAAAAGGCGTCCTTGGCCGGGACTTGGCCCTGGGCAATTTTGAAATTAAGGATTTGCACTATATTCATCTTCAGAAAACCGGAGCAAGGGGACAGGCGAAACTTGGCTACTCGGAAGGAAGGCTTGGTTTGGAGTTAAACGGAAATTTCCTTCCAGGTAAAAATGAGTTTAATATTTCACTCGCTCTCCCTATCTCTGCTGGTGATGAAATGTTTTCTGTCGATATAAGAGGAAGTGTCACCAATCTCGATCTCCTCCTTCCATGGAAAGGGGCTAAGGGGCGCGTTAATTATCTGGGCGAAGTTAGAGGCGGAAAAGGCTCTCCTCAGATTAAAGGAGCTATTGATTTTCAAGGGTCGGTTTTTCCGCTGGAGCGGTTTGCCCATGCTTTGAGAGATTATTCGGGGTTGATGTTTGTTGAAAACAACAAGCTTTCTTTTCGCTCCCTTCAGGCCAAATTAGGCGGAGGTGATGTTCAGGGAAATGGTGAGTTGGAGTTTGGAAACGGCAGGATTGAGAATATTGACCTTAAAATAGAGGGAAAAAATTTGCTTCTCTCTCCCTTAGAGAGGACCAGAGCCTTAACTGATGGCTCTTTGAATCTGATAAAGGATTCTAATCGCTTTGTATTGGAAGGAGATTTGTTAGCTCACAAGCTTTTCTGGAGGCGTGAAGTTGATGAAGAATTTACTTTTTATTCCAGCCCTTATTATCAGCCTCGAGAAGAGCCAGGCTTTTTTGATGACCTTACTCTGAACGTTAGACTGAGAGCAGATGATAATGCGTGGATGGAGAACTCTCTGGGCACTGCAAGGGGCAGGTTTGATTTGACCATAACCGGAAATGTAGTGACTCCAGTGGTGGTTGGCGATATCGAAGCAATAGATGGGGAAGTCTATTTTCAGGATAGAAAATTTAGAATACTAAGCGGACGCTTGAGTTTTATCAACCCTGCGGCCATTGAACCCTATTTAAGCTTTAAAGGAGAAACATACGTCAAAGATTATAGAGTGACTTTTTCTCTTGATGGTCCGGTAAACCGTCTCACTCCAGAATTGAGCTCTTCGCCCCCGTTACCGCCAGAAGATGTCCTGGCTCTTCTTGCCTTAGGAGAGTCTTTCAAGCGCACTTATTCTTATGATACAAGCACACTGCTAACTACTTATTCTCTCGTGTCTTTTCAGCTTTCAGAAGAAGCAAAGAAGCGCGCTGAGGGCCTTTTCGTCATTGATCGCTTCAGAATCGATCCTTTTATCATGGGTTCGTCCCCTGAGATGGCAGCTCGTTTGACTGTAGGGAAAAAAATATCGAAAAACTTTTTTATTCTTTATTCTGCCAATCTTAAGACTCAAAGGGAGGAGATTGCGCGGTTAGAATGGGAACTGACGAATGATCTCTCTATTGTCGGAATCCGTAACGAAGAGGGTCGGATTAGCATTGATGTTAAAATTCATAAGAGATTTTAGCTCCGGAGAAAGAAAACAAGCACTATTTTTTCTCCTGTTCTTCTTTATTGTTTTTTTACCCAAGGAATCTGTATCCCTGTCTCAAAAGTCCTCTTCTCTCATAGCCAAATTATCTATCTGGATTGACGGCCAACCGGATGGTGAATCTATGGCAGAACTGATTCCTGTAAAGGAAGGAGAGGCGTTTTCTTTGAAAAAAATCACCAACAGCATTAAACAGATTTACAGGACCGGGCTTTTCTCTGATGTTCAGGTTTTAAAGGAGGGAGAGCAGGAGGTCCAGCTAACTTTTCTTCTGACCAGACGGCCTTTTATCCGAAAGATTATTTTTAGAGGAAGACAGAAGGTCTCTCGTAAAGACCTAAAGGAAAGCTTGCTCTCTTTATCTGAGGGGAGTTTTTTCTCTGATGAGAAGGTGAACAAGGCTGTTGGAGAATTAAGGGAAGCTCTTGCCAAGAAAGGCTATTTTCAGTCTGAGATTGAAGCTTTTGCCGAGAGAGATTCCAGAAGTCCCACGGTTAGTGTGATTTTTGAGATTCGCTCTGCCAAAAGGTACATTATCAAGAAAATTGCTTTTTCAGGAGAGAAGATTATTCCTGAAGCTGAATTGAAGAAAAAAATGAAAATCAGGGAAGGGGATGTATACGCCCCCTCAGTTCTTGATGAGGAGCTTACAAGGCTTAAAGAATTTTATGGCTCGAAGGGCTATCAAAGAACAGAGATTGATATCGAACAAGTAAGATTTGATGAAAGGGAGCGGAGTACTTACCTTTCTTTAAGAATTATCCCTCATGAGAAAATAGAAATTTTTGTAGAAGGAGCGCAAGTTCCCTTGAGACTTCTGGAGCCAATCTGGGAGCCAAGAATATTTGAAGAGTGGGGACTGGCCGAAGGAGAAGCAAAAATTATAGCTTACCTGAGGAAAAAAGGTTATCTTTTTTGTTCTGTCACTTCGTCCATTGAAAAAGTGGATAATGAGATGCGCGTTGTTTATAAAGTCAGCCCAGGCGAGAAATTCAAGATTAAGGATGTTTCTTTTGAAGGTCTGGAATATTTTACCACTGAAGAGTTAACAGAAAAACTCGCGGCAGAGGCAAATGTTCCTTTTTCGAGCTGGATAGACGGGGAAAAACTATTTGGATTGCCCGCGGAGATAGTATTTCTTTATAAGACTAGAGGATTTCCTGATGCAAGAGTAAATTTGAATTTTTTCCCGCAGGGAAAAGAGGTAAGAGCCCATTTTTTTATTGAGGAGCGAGGTCAGGAGAAGATTGAAAAGATATCTTTTGAAGGAACAAACCTGTTTAACAAGGATGTCCTTCTTAAGCAAATAGGCAGTTTTGAAGGCGGATTTTTCTACCAGCCCAACCTCCAGAATGACATGGAAAGACTTGGTAGCTTTTACCTGAACCAGGGCGTTAGAGGAACTGAAATAAGGGCCAGGATTGAACCAATAGGAGAAAGTCTTTTTTCTGTTTTTTTTAGTCTTAAAGAAGGGAAAAAAGTCAAAATTGATAGAATCGTGATTATAGGCAATATTGTTACAAAAAGACTTACCATTATCAGGGAGCTTAGAGTAAAAGTGGGAGAATATGCTCTCTATGAAAGAATACGAGAGTCGAAAAGAAGGCTTGAAAAGCTGGGTGTTTTCACAGAAGTGAAGATTGATGAAATTCCCATCTCTACTGAGAAGGAAAACTTGATCATCAGCGTCAGGGAAGGTAAGAGAAATTATGCAGGGCTTGGTGTAGGATTAGAGGCAAGGAGCGAGCGCCAGACTTTTGCTCTCTGGAATAATCCGGTCAGGATTAGAGGAACGGCCGAGTTTATAAAGAGTAATGTTTTAGGTTCAGCAGCTCAACTAAGCGTCATAGGGCAATTCAGTTTCAAAGAAAAAAGAGGAGTTTTTTCCTGGAAACAGCCCTACTTTTTTGGGCTCCCGATGCAGACATATATGAATGCCTGGCTGGAAAGGGAAGAGCGGGAGAGTTTTACCTTCGACCGACAAGGTGTGAGTCTCACAGCCATCAAGTCCGTTTCAAAGAATTTTTTGTTCCTGACGACTATGAGGTGGGCCAGGACAAATTTTGTTATCCTGCTGGTTGAAGAATCAGAAGTTAACCGCCAGCTTCGTCCTTTTTCTGCAACTTCTATCTCCGCCAGCTTCATCTGGGACAGAAGGGATGAACCTTTTAATCCAGAGAAAGGTTCTTTTTTAAGTTTTGTCGTAGAAAGGGCCTTTCCTCTTCTCAAGTGTGAGTCAGATTATTTAAAGAGCTTTATCAAGTATAAGCATTTTATCCCAGTTTTTTCCGGTGTTACATTTAGTGCCGCCTCCCGTCTTGGATTGGGAGGAGGCAGAAAGCCTATTCCTATTCATGAGAGGTTTTTTGCTGGGGGCAGCAACTCTTTCCGTGGAGCAAGGTTTGATGAGTTGGGTCCAAAAGACCCGGTTTCGCAGAAGCCTGTTGGAGGAGAAGCCCTGTTTTTGTTAAACTTTGAACTGACATTTCCTCTGATTCCCGCGATTAAAGATTTATCAGGGGCTCTTTTTTACGATAAAGGCAATGTTTTCGAGAAAACGACGCACTTTAACCTGACTGCTCTTCAAGATGCTGTGGGGATTGGAATCCGGTATCGTACTCCCTTGGGCCCTGTACGTTTGGAACTCGGCTGGAATTTGGATGCAGCTAAAGGAGAAAGAAAACCTTTAGTTTTTATTACGATCGGAAATGTCTTCTAAAAATATGCCCAAAATGAGACGACTGAATATTTTTCCCCGGATTTTTTTATTTAAATTAATTAAAGTCATTTTTTTTCTTTTTATCGTTTATTGCTTTTCAGAAACAGTAGACCGGATCGTGGCTGTGGTCAACGAGCAGGTCATAACATTAACTGATCTGAGGATTGCAGAGGCATTTGGCCTCCACGATGAAGAGCTAAAGGAAGGGTCTGGAAACCTTCGTCCGTTGATACTGGAGCGGCTGATTGATCAAAAACTTGTTATTGCTTTCGCAGGTGAAGAAGTCTTGGTAGAAAAGGATGAGCTGGATTCTTTCCAGGCAAGAATAATTGAGAGATTGGGTAATGAGCTAGTCCGTAGAAAGCTTGAAGAGTTTGACCTGGATTGGGATGATTTAAGAGGCTATATCCGAGAGAAAATCAATTATCAAAAAATCATATCTCGGAAATTTGGGCAGCGAATTATTATAAGTTTAAAGGAAATCGAGGACTATTACAAACAGAGCTATGTCTCCTCTCAAAGAGAGAAGGGATTGGAGTCTCGACCGATGATGGAGATTCTCGACGAGATTGAATCCCTTATCATCCAGGAAAAAGTTAAAACTCAGATTAATGATTGGATAAAAAACCTGAGGAAAAAGGCGGATATACAGAAATTATTGTAGGAAATGTAGGGGCTTGATTCATCAAGCCCACTTTTTTATTGTATAAATGACTCCTTGTATTGATTTTGTTTTTTTATGTAGGGGCTTGATTCATCAAGCCCACGATTGATTGATTCTTGTGTAGGGGCTTGATTCATCAAGCCCACCTTTTAAAATATATATATTGATGTTATCCTTAATTATTAGAAAGAAAAAGGTGTTCTATGGAAGGAATTGAATA
>CAYTBG010000062.1:0-13200 GCA_964435925.1 uncultured Eubacteriales bacterium
CTTGTAATCTGCTGTAAATAAAGAAGATGAATTTTACAAGTGTTAAAGATGGGTAATTCTGAAGAAACCATAGAATTAAAGGGAGGCACTGCGGAAAACGCCCCTCACCACTAACGATATAATAATTTATTCGTAGGGTTTTAATTCATTAAATCCATCAATTTATTTGTTCGATAAAAAATGTGTGCTTGATGAATCAAGCCCCTACATAATATAGGTAAAATGTGTGTATGAGGAATCAAGCCATTACATTAAATCTTCCACGTGCATTAAATAAACGCTCTTCAAAATATAGATGAAATGTGTGTTTGACTAATCAAATACCTAAAAAATGGGGACTGTCTCCATTTCCTCGGATAGATGAATCAAGCCCCTACAGGAGAGCCTCAAATATGTATTTATTGTTTACTTTTTTGACCTTGCCAAAAAAGTGCTCTGGATCGTGATTAAATGCAAGTATCCAGTCTTCTTCGATAGCCTGCTCGAAGCATTCCCTCTTATTCTCCAATGTCTGCTGGGGAAAAAGATCATAGCTCATGATGTAAGACAACCCTACATGAGCTGAAGTCGGAACCAAATCTCCCAGGAAGAAACAGACCTTTTCCCCAGAGCTAACCTTCACACACTGATGACGGGAAGTGTGTCCGGGTACAACAATTACCTCGACTCCCTCTGAGATTTCCTTGTTTCCGTCCACAAGCTGAAGAAGCCCGTGTTTCTCCAGAGGCAGGAAATTTTGTTCTAAATAGCTGGCTTTATCTCTCTCGCTGGGATGAAGAGCGTGCTCCCATTCTCCTTTCTGAATTATGTATCTTGCTTTGGGGAATGTGGGGGCATCTTCCCCTTTTTCGTTTTTTGAGGTGTTCCCTCCACAATGATCAAAGTGAAGATGGGTGTTTACGACAAGATCTATATCTTCAGCCTGATATCCCAGTTTCTCAAGAGAAAGCACAAGTCCAGGTTTTCTCTCCACAGAGTAATAGTCGTAAAATTTCGGGTCTAGATCACCGCCGATTCCTGTTTCAACCAGGATTAACTCTTTTGCCGTTTTTATCAGGATAGAATTTAAGGCCAGCTTAATCCTGTTCTTTTCATCAGCAGGAAATTTCTTTTCCCAGAGAGTTTTAGGAACGACCCCGAACATAGCCCCCCCATCTAGAAAAAAAAAGCCGTCTCTCAAGCCATATATTTCGAACTGGTCTAAGGAAATCCTATCGATTGTCATCCGATGAGTTTGTCCAGGTCATAGATCAGATCCTTTTGGCTGTATTGGGCAAAGTCGACATTCCCTGTATCCATACGGATGGCGTCCTCCGGACAGGCTTCGACACAAAACCCGCAGAAGCAACATCGGCCTAAATCAATGATAAACTTGGCAGGATATTTCTGGATTTCAGGATCAGGGTCCTCAGCCGCCTCAACATATATGCATTCGGAAGGACAAACCGTGACACACAGCATGCAGGCCACACAGCGAGGCTTGCCGTCTGCTCTGGTCATGAGACGGTGCAAGCTCCGGTGTCTTGAAGCGATCTCTTTTTTTTGTTCAGGGTACTGAATGGTCACAGCTCCCTTTCTTTTCGTCTTTATCCCCAGAACTTTCAGGATGTGGAAGAACAAATTCACAACAAAATGACGGGTTGTGATCAAAACTCCCCTTATAATCTCGATAAAATATCCCAATGCTTTTATCATTTTAGATAGTCATAATAATGCCTGTTCCGATGATATTAACCAAGCTTAAGGGAACAAGCAATTTCCAGCCTAAATCCATCACCTGGTCATAACGAAACCGAGGATAGGTCCAGCGGATCAAAATCTGAAGCCAGCAGAAAAAGAAGACCTTTATGTTAAAAGCTGCGACCTGAAAGAGCACTACGACCACATGAGGAAGCAACAATTCTCCTCCCCAGGGAAAGTGAAACCCGTCCGAAGCCAGCCAGGGAACCTGCCAGCCTCCAAAGAAAAGAGTGGTGAGCAAAGTAGAGACAATAATGATTTCCATGAAATCTGTCATCATGAAAAGGCCCCATTTAAGCCCACTGTATTCTGTGAAAAACCCTATGATTTCAGATTCCCCTTCTGGAAGATCAAAGGGAACTCTTTTTGTCTCAGCAAGAGCAGCAAAGAGAAAGATAACGAACCCCAGGGGTTGGAGAAAAATCCCCCATTTTGGAAGGAAGCCAAAAAGGAGCTCTCCCTGATAGAGGACAATGCTTGAAAGTCTCAGAGAGGGATAGACCATGATCAGGCCTATGAGAGACAATCCCAGGGCTACTTCATAAGAGATAAGCTGGGCAGCTCCTCTCAGTCCTCCGATGAGAGTATACTTGTTATTAGAAGCCCAACCACTGATAATAATACCGTATATTCCCAGAGACAACATAGCCAGGATAAACAAAAGCCCTACATTAAAATCCAGTATCTGGAGGTTTATAGCCCGGTCTCCTATGCGAAGAATATCTCCGAAAGGAATTGCTGCAATCGTGATAGCCACAAAAAAGAAAGAGATGAAAGGAGCCATCGTGTGGAGAAATTTTCTGGAGAAGGAAGGCACAAAATCTTCCTTAAAAATCATTTTAATGGCATCGGCAAAGGGCTGGAAAAGACCGATGATACGTATTCCAAAGATTGAGGCTCTGTTCGCGCCTAGCCTATCCTGGATGAGCGCACTCTCTTTTCTCTCCAGCCAGGTCAGGTAGAGAGTAAGGGCAAGGAGCCAGACCAGAGCACAGACAATCTTGATGAATATTACTAACATTTCAGTTAATGTTTCAGTCATTTTTTTTCTTGAAAAAAGGAATTTTCTTTCCCATCTCGCTTAAAATTGCTTCAGGAGACGGGAATTCACTATAGAACTTGGAATCCATTCCCAATTCCTTACCTAGGTCGGAAAGCACTTTCCATTCGGGCAGACTTTCTCCGGGCGGTTCTAGAGCAGGTTGAAAACTCTGGACTATCCCTTCCACATTCGTCAAGGAACCTTCCTTTTCAGCAATTAAAGCTACGGGAATGACTACATCGAAAAGAGAATTCAACTCATGCGAATAAGAAGAGAAGAGTACTTTTCTTTTTATCTTACTCAGAGCACCTTTGAGATCTTTCGGACTAAAAAGTCCAGAAAAAAAAGGACCAAAGGCGAGGAGAAAATCCGTTCCGTCAGCCAAGGTATCCAAATCCACAGCCTTGATATCAAAGCCTATTTCTTGAGCTCCTCTTCTGTTAGGGCTAGGTTCTGATGTAAGTAAAAATCCGTCTGCTTCTCCCTCAGGGAGGTCGGCAAAAAATATCTTTTCTACTTTCAGGTCATCTTTAAAGATTTTATGAAGGAGAAAAAGTTCTTCATTCGAAAGCCAGGTATGAAGAATTAAAGCAATCCCCGAGGTCTTTTTTGCGGAGGACATGCTATTTATTTTTTCTCCTAGGTACTCGGAGATATTTTCCCATGTAAGCACATTCTCCCCTTCTATCTTATTCAAGATAATTTGATCAACTCTGCCCTCATTAAGGTATGAATAGCCGTATCGTCCGCGGTCACAGATCCAGAAACCGTTGACCTCAGGATTTTCTCTGGCTTTAATCCTGTAGACTCTTTTTGGCACCTCGAAACGGGGAAAACCCGGATGATATTCAATCAGAATGTTACAGCCACGACTGCAGAGAGGGCAGATGGACTTTCCTTCTTTTAAAAACCAACTGCGCGTCTTAAACCTGAAATCTTCATCGGTGATGGCACCCACCGGACAGATCTCAGCTAAATTGCCTGAATAATTATTTTCAATAGAAGCCCCTTCATAAATATTAACACTTGAATGGACTCCGCGGTGAAATACTCCAAGGTCCTGCGTTTTGGTCACTTCTTTTAGAAACCGGACGCAGCGAGTGCAGAGAATACATCTTTCTTGATCAAGAATGAGGCTCTTTCCGATCTTTAATTTTTTCTCTCTTTTTTCTTTCGTCTCTTTAAACTGGTTTTCAAAAAGTCCGTATTCGTAGTAATAATCCTGGAGTTTACAATCTCCAGCCTTATCACATATGGGACAATCAAGGGGGTGCTCTGCCAGAAGAAATTCCAACACCGCTTTTCTGGCTTCAACGACCCTTTCGCTTTTTGTCGAGATTTTCATCTCTTCCTTCACCACGGTCGAGCAAGCCAGCTCAAGCTTGGGAAAGCCCTCAATCTCGACAAGACACATACGGCAGCTTCCCTCCGGCGGAAAAGCAGGATGATAACATAAATGAGGGATGTGAATCCCCGCTTGCTCTGCGGCATTCAACACAGTCGTGCCTTCCTCTACTTCAACGGATTTTTTATCTATGAAAATCTTTATCATCTCGGTTGCTTTCTCCTGTGTTCAATCCTATAAATAAGATTCAAGCTCTTCCCTGAACTTCTTGGTAATAGAAAGGATAGGCAGGGCTGCAGCATCTCCTAAGGGGCAAAGAGTATTCCCTTCGATATTCGAAGCCAACCGCACAATATTATCGATGTCCTCTTTTTTCCCTTTCCCTTCTGCTATACGTTTGACGATTTTATTTATCCATGAATTTCCGATCCGACAGGGCGTGCACTGACCGCATGACTCATGGGAATAAAATTTTGTGACAATCTTCAGGACATCAAGAATAGAGGTCTTGTCGTCGATGACGATGATGGCGGCAGAGCCGAGCATAGAATTTGCCTCGACCAACGAATCAAAATCCATTTTTATATCTATTTCATCTGCTGTCAAAATAGGTGCTGACATTCCACCGGGAATAACGGCCTTCAATTTTTTACCTTCCTTCATTCCTCCAGCATATTTGAAAATGATATCTTTCAAGCTGGTTCCGAGAGGAAGTTCGTAGATTCCTGGATTCTTGACCATGCCGCTTACACCAAAAATTCTGGTTCCTCCATCCTTTGGAAGCCCTTGTTTGACAAACCATTCCGCACCATTAAGTATGATATGAGAAATATTGGAGATGGTTTCGACATTATTTATAACAGTTGGACATTGCCAAAGACCAACAGAGGCAGGAAAAGGAGGCTTCAGCCGGGGATTTCCCCTTTTGCCTTCGAGCGATTCCAGGAGTGCGGTTTCCTCACCGCAGATATAGGCTCCAGCACCGCGGTGAACATAAACATCCAGGTCAAAACCGCTCTCCAGGATGTTTTTTCCCAAAAATCCTTTCTCGTATGCTTCTGAGATGGCCTGTTCAAGTCTTAAGGCTATGGCTTCATATTCACCCCGAATATATATAAAAGCAACAGAGATACCCACACAGAAAGAAGTGATGATAATTCCTTCGAGAAGCATATGGGGATTATGGCTCATGATGTAGCGATCTTTAAAAGTTCCCGGTTCTCCCTCATCAGCGTTGACACATAGGTATTTTGGCTTATCCATGTCAGGAACAAAACTCCACTTTACTCCAGCCGGAAAACCTGCGCCGCCCCTTCCTCTTAAATTAGCCTTTTTCACTTCTTCCAGAATTTCTTCCGGTTTCATTTTCTTTAGCGCTTTCTCTGCAGCTCGATACCCTCCCTGCTTTTGATACACATCTATTTTGTACAGATTTTCAAGCCCAAAATGTTCGGTTAAAACCTTTTCCTTCATTGTTCTATTTCAAACCATCCAAAATTTCATCAACTTTTTTTGGATCCATGTCACCGTAATAATTAAAATTTATCATCATACAGGGAGCTCTCTCACAAGCACCTAAACACTCAACCGTCGATAGAGTGAATTTTTTGTCGGGCGTTGTCTCTCCAGGCTCAATCCCTAATTTCTCTATTAAATAATCAACGAAATTATTTGCCCCTAAAAGAGAACAGCTCAGGTTGGTACAGACTTGAATGTGATATTTTCCTAAGGATTCCCTGAAGAGCATGCTATAAAAAGTCACGACTTCTCTCACTCTGATAGGTTTTATTCCTAGAATTCGAGCTACCATTTTTTCTTGCACAGCAGAGATAAAGCCGAATTCTTGTTGGGTGACATGTAAAACTGGAAGAAGAGCCGCTTCTTTTTGAGGGTAGCGGGCAACAATTTCCTCGATTTTTTTCTTTGCCTTCTCTGAGAACTCAAGACTCATCTATCTAACTCTCCTCCTATCATATTCGTCGAGCCAAAAGTAGGAATAACATCGGCTATATAGCGCCCCTGGATCATTTCTTCCAGGGCAGAAACGATGTGAAAACAAGGGGCCCTCAGATGAAGGCGATAGGGCCTGTCAGTGCCGTCTGAAACGATATAATAGCCAAGCTCGCCGTTTCCGCCTTCCACAGAAGAATAAACTTCCCCTTTGGGAGGTCTTATACCGTGATCCCTCATGAAAAATTTGAAGTGATTAATAATCCCTTCGATCGAAGTGTATGTATCCTCTTTGGGAGGAACGACATATTTTTTACCTGTGCCGAGAATATCCAGGTATTTCCGCTTTTCTGAACCTTCTAAATTGGGAGAGAGCTTGATTTCTTTCTCAACTTTTTTTGTTCTTGAGGCCTTGATTGCCTCGGCTGGCTCGAGGGCATCAACCATAAGCTTGGACGGAGACGGTCTTGGCATTTTTTCCATGGCTTGCTCAATGATCCGCAGGCTCTGTTCCATCTCTTTCATCCTAACCATGTATCTGTCAAAGTTATCTCCTCGCTCGCCCAAAGGAACCTCAAAATCCAATTGGTCATAAACCGCATAAGGGGAAGCTTTGCGGACATCATAATAAACACCTGTGGAGCGAAGGCAGGGGCCAGTCCATCCATAGGAGATGGCTGTCTCCGGAGAAACAACTGCTATATCTCTTGTTCTATTCAGGTAAATTTTGTTCTTATCAAGGAGACCATGAATATCCTTTAAAACTTTTCTTGTCTCCACAATCGCTTTCTTAAGAACAGCTTTATAACCGGGATGAAGATCGGCTCTAACCCCGCCTATCCGGATATAGGAAGTCGTCATGCGGGCACCTGTTGTCTCTTCGATGACATCCCAGATATATTCACGAGCTTTCACGTTGTAGAGGAAAACAGTAAAAGCCCCACACTCCATGGCCATGGCTGCCAGACATGTGAGGTGGTCAGAGATACGCGAGAGCTCACTCATTATGACTCGAATGTACTGCGCCCGCTCAGGAGCTTCGATGCCCAACATTTTCTCTACTGTCATCACATAACCAAGGTTATTGATTAGAGGGGAGACATAATTCAGCCTGTCCGTATAGGGAAGCAAGTTGAAATAAGTTCTGTTCTCGCAGATTTTCTCAAAACCTCTGTGCAAGTATCCTACCTCAACTTCTGAATTGAGAATCCGCTCGCCGTCAAGCTCGAGCATTATCCGGATGGTCCCGTGCATGGCTGGATGAGAAGGGCCCATGTTTAGAAGAAGGCTTTCTTTGCTGGCTTCTTTTTGAATTCTTGTCGTCATCTTATTTTCTCAACGGAATCCTTGGCTGGCGTTTGCGTAGAGGAAAATCCTTACGCAGAGGATAGCCCTCAAACCCGTCGTACATGAAAATTCGTCTTAAATCAGGATGCCCTTTGAAATCCACTCCAAACATGTCAAAGACTTCTCTCTCCAGCCAATTGGCATTTTTCCAGAGCGATGCCAGGGAATCAATCCGGAGGTCTTTCTCTGAGAGACTGACCTTGATTCTTAAACGCTGTACATTGGGAATAGAATATAGATGATAAACCATCTCGAAGCGCGGCTCTTGGCCTTTATAGTCGACACAGGTGAGGTCGAGAAGCATGCTGTAGGAATAAGGCTTATCTTTCAAGAATTGGACAATATCAAGAAGGGAATCCCTTTCGATGAGGAGGATCTCGTCTCCAAACTGAACAGAAACCTCTTTTATCTTTTCTGAAAATTTCTGTTTGAGTTCTTCTATTACTTTCTTTTTTTCCATCTCCACTCTTGCTCTTGTTTTTGAATTTTTTCCTGTAACTTTATCAAGCCATCCAAAACTGTCTCCGGTCGAGGTGGACACCCAGGAATGTAAATATCCACAGGGATAATACGGTCAATTCCTTGAACAACGGCATAATTGTCGTAGATGCCGCCACTCACAGTACAAGTGCCAAAAGCCATAACCCATTTGGGCTCGGTCATCTGGTCATAGACTGTTTTGAGTACTGGTGCTAACTTGTGAGAGATTGTTCCGCAGACCACGAGCATGTCAGATTGACGTGGTGAAAATCTTGTCCAGCCAGTCCCAAAGCGGTCCCAGTCAAAATGGGAGGCGGCCGCAGACATATATTCCATTCCACAACAAGCTGTAATATAAGGATAATGAAAAAGAGAATACTTCCGAGCCCATCCCAGTATGTAATTGAATCTAGTTGTGACAAAGTTTCCTATCATGCGCTACCTTCTTATTGATCCCTCGTTACCAGTTCCTCATCACCAGTTACAAGTGATCAGTTACTATCTATATTTTAATCTTATCCGTCTCTCTTAATCCCAGACAAAAGCGCCTTTTTTCCAGGCATAGATAAATCCTATGATAATAACAAAAATATAGGCAAACATGACAATCAATGCAGTTAATCCCATTTCTTTGAAGACAAGAGCCCAGGGAAAGAAAAATACTACTTCGATGTCAAAAAGAAGAAAAATAAAAGCGACAAGAGAAAACTTAATCGGAACAGGAGTGATCTCTTCCTGGAGGTAAGGACTTCCACACTCAAACGGAGTTTCTTTTGTAGGATTAGTGCTCCTGGGTCCCAGGAGCTTGTTCATAAAAAGCAGTACAATACCCAGGAGGCCAAAAACGAAGAAAACGAGGAAAAGTTCTGTCATACTCTTATGTAAATAAAGGCATAAATTTTATAAGAATAAATTTATATTTGCAAACACTTTGATAGTTTTCTAAATATTTAATACATGAATGGCTTGATTTTTGGCTTTCAGGGCTGCTTCCACCACAGCTTCTGATAATGTCGGATGGATATGGATTGATGAAGAGACATCCTGAATTTTCAAGCCTTTTTTCATGGCCAAACTGATCTCAGAGATAAATTCACTCGCGTTTGCGGCCAGGATATGAGCTCCGATGATTTCATCTTTCTCATCTGCAATTATTTTGACCATACCTTCCTGTCTTCCCGTAGTAAGGGCGCGGCCGTTTGCCTGGAGAGAGAACAAACCGACCTGGATCTTTATTCCTCTCTCCTTTGCTTCTTCTTCTGTAAGACCAACTGATGAAAATTCAGGCTCGGAATAAACAGCCAGGGGAAGAGCTTTATAGTTCATCTCCGCTTTGAGCCCAGAGGCATTCTCCGCAGCAATTATACCTTCATGCGATGCTTTATGAGCAAGAAGGTATCCACCGATCATATCTCCTATGGCATAGATACCAGGGAGGCTTGTTTCCAGTAGATTATTTACTTTGACAAATCCTTGCTTATCCAAGAGAAGTTTAAGGTCTTTTCCTGTCAGGCCTTCAGCGTTAGGTTTCCTTCCTGCAGCTAAAAGAACTTTTTTTGCCTCGAACTCAAACGGAGATTGAGTTTTAAGGTTGGTGCCTTTTAGGCTTACCCTGCTTTCTTTGATGTTGCTTTCCTCTATTCTCATTTGATTATGGATTTTGAGTCCCTGCTGCTTGAGAATCCTCTCCAGTCGGACAACTATTTCCCGATCACTACCAGGGAGTATGGTCGGCATAATCTCCAGGACTGAAACATCCGAGCCAAGCCTCTGGTAAATCGAGCCTATTTCAATTCCGACTGCGCCTGCTCCGACTACCAACATTTTAGTGGGGATGGAATCAAATTCAAGCGCCTCACGAGATGTTACAACTTCCCTCCCGTTTGGCTCAAGGAAAGGAAGCGCCGCCGGCCTGCTACCCGTAGCAAGGATAATCTTATCTGACTCAAGAATTTTCTCTCCCTCTTCTGTCTTAACAGCAATTTGTTTTTCGCTCTTGATGAAACCTTCGCCGTTGACAATTTCTATTCCATTTTTCCTTAAGAGAAACTCTATCCCTTTCACCAACCTCTCTACAATTTTGTTCTTCTCTTCCTGGACTCTCTTCCAATTGCATTTTATTTTTTCTAAAGGACCTTCAATATTCTTGTTTTCTTTTAGCTCTCTATAAATCTTCGTCTGATGCAGAAGATATTTGGCAGGAATACATCCATAATTCATACATGTCCCCCCTATCCTATCCTTCTCGACTAAAACAACTCTTTTTTTAAGTTGAGCTGCCCTGATAGCAGCCACATATCCACCAGGTCCACCTCCTATAACAGCCAAATCATACTTCTTATCCATCTTTCCCTCTTCTTTAAAAAATTCGGCAGTATTATACTCTTTCTCAGTATTGTAGTCTATTCTGTCTGAATTTTATCTTGACAGCCTAAAGCAAATAAGTAAAAAATAGTGATAATTTAAACGAGAGGAGAAAAAGTTAACTGATTAAAGCTCGCTTGAATAAGTTCCCTTTCCTTCTGACCTTTGTCATTCTTGGTCTTATCTTAAACTTAAAAATCCTTGCTGATGATTATGGGAATCTTTGGGGACTCATTGTCAATGAAAATCAAAACCCCCTTCAAGATGTTAGAATTTCCATCTTCCTGAAAGAGAAGGACTTCGAGAAAACTCTGTTGAGCGATACATCAGGATTATATATGATTTGCGGGCTTCCCCTTGGCTGCTACAAAATTCGTTTTGAAGCACAAGGATATAAATCCCATATTCAAGAAAGGATCTTCCTTGAACCATCTCAATCCCTGTATCTAAAAGTTATTCTCAGCTCTAAAGAAAAAAAAGATAAGTCTTCTTCTAAAGTTCTTCTCCTGGACTATTCAAACTCTCTCCATCAGACTATTCTTGATAAATTTCAAATCCAAGAGTCCCCATCAGCTCATAATGTTTGGGCTCTTGTGGAAAACCAGGATTTGTCCGCTACAACAAATCGCATCGATGTGGGCGGACTGTGGGGAAGCATCCCTGCACTCTTCAGCTCAAGAGGAGGCAGCTCCTGGACTCAGAACATCTATCTCCTCAATGGCATGGATGTGACCGATCCTTACTGGACGGGGATGCCTCTTTTTTTTCCTGATTTTAATACGCTTCATTACACACAATTGATCAATGCTGGCCATCCTAGTTCTGCCCTTTCGCCTGGAGCATATTTCAATCTTCTTACTCAAGAAGGGACTGGCCAGTACCACGGCGGAATATCTGCTTTCTACATCCATAAGAAATTTCAAAGTTCAAACATATCGCCTGCCCTAGAGAACGAGGGAATGTTTGATAGTCACTCCTTTAATTATTCAATGGACAGCAATTTTTATTTTTCAGGTCCACTTATCCCTGAAAAGCTTTTCCTTTTTACTTCATTGTCCACCTTCCATCTTTCCCGGGATTTGGCTGACTTTGAGCAAGAAGATAAAGCATCAGTTTATTCTGGACTAGCGAGCTTAGAATACCGCTATTCTGAAAGCACTCTCCGTTTTCTCTGGACAGGGCAGATCATCACTTATCCCACTTTTGGCGCTGAAAGATATATTCCCTTCTCAACAACATCAGAGCGCAAAGATAATTATAATGTCTTTCAAGCAACCTGGTATTCAAGAATCCAAGACAATCATTTCATCAAAGCAGGATTATGTTTCGTCCACGGGAATATTCGCTCTGGTTTTCAAGAAGGAATATCCCGCCAGCATGGCCTTGAAATCCTTAGGAACATTCTTTCTGGAACTGCTCCTCTTGCAACCCGAGATGCACGGAACTCTCTAACATTTCTCATCAAAGGAGAATCTTTAATAGCATCTTTTCTTAGAGCTAGCCATAGATTTCAATATGGCTTTCAGCTTCAGCATTGGTTCTCTTCTTCCCAAAAAGAAATAACAGAAAATCTTCACCTCCGTTTTTTTGAGGGGGAATCACTTGAAATCGTAAAATACAACACCCCTGTCCATCACCGGGAATCTGCCATTAACCTGAATCTTTTTGCCCAGGACTCTATTACTTTTTCTAATTTTATCTCCCTTTATTTTGGAATCCATCTTGCTTCTACTCACGGCTGGATTCCTTCTCAAAATCCAAACCCTTCTTTTGGCGAAGGTTTCTCCAGAGGAAAAAGCAAGATCAATTGGTTCAATGTCTCTCCCCGTTTCGGCCTCATTTTTCCTTTATCCAAAGCCAAGACATCAGCTTTCAAGATCTCGGTAGCTCGTTACTATTTCACACTTCCTCTTTATCTCCTGACCTACGGGAACTCCAATGCTTTAGGAGGATTAGTATATACCTGGAATGATCTAAATAACGATAAACAGTATCAAGAAGGAGAAGCCAGTACCCTTATCAGGCGGGAAGGACCCTTCTTTTCAAAGATAGATCCCAGTTTGAAAAGACCTCACACGGATGAATTGACACTCTCCTTTACCTGTACCTTTGGCTCCAACTGGCATTTCTCTCTTAGTGGATTTCTTAGAAAGAGTAGAAATCTCATTGAAACGACCAATACCGGAGTACCCTTTTCAGCCTTTGAACCAATGGAGTTTTTTGATATAGGAGATGACAGGATCCCTGATACTCATGATGACCTCAGCTTTACTATCTACAATCAGAAAGGAGAGACTTTAGGCCAGGATTTATATCTTCTCACCAACCCGGATTCAGAAAAAAGAAAATCGAGATACGAAGGACTTGACCTCACTCTTATAAAAAAATACAGCTCTAAATTCACTTTCTTCCTTTCTTTTACTGCCACAACTGCTGTCGGAACAACAAGCCCTGGCAACACTGAATGGGAAAATGACGACGGCGTCATAGGCAGTTTGTATGATAACCCAAATACACTCATCAATACTAAGGGGAGAATGCGTTTTGACAGGGCATATACAGGAAGAATAGGCATCAATTTTTTAGCGCTATTTGGCATAAGAATTGGATGTATTGTCAAATATTACGATGGGCAACCTTTCGCGCGCAAAATCATTGTCTCAGGAATGAACCAGGGCCCTTTTTATATCCAAGCACATCGCCGTGGTGTATCAAGATATGAATACAACAGGACGGTGGACATCAGGTTGGAAAAAACGCTGAATTTCGGGAAAACAAAAATGAGGATTATCTTGGATGGTTTCAATATCATAAATAGAGGGCTGGCTACAGAAGAGAATGAATGGACCGGTCCTGAATACCCGCTTCGCTTTGCAACAGAAATTCAATCTCCCAGAGTTTTTCGTTTGGGCTTTGTTTATGAATTTTAAAA
>CAYTBG010000062.1:13300-17604 GCA_964435925.1 uncultured Eubacteriales bacterium
TGGTCACAGGATATCCACCATAAAGGCAACATGGTCTGTGTAGATTGCCATACAAATTCCAATCCATATCTCCATTTCAGGGAAGGCTTCGTAGATGTCGATTGCACTCGCTGTCATCCTGAAGAAACAGAAGAATATCAAAAAAATATTCACTTAACCTTTGCCGCTCCTTCCCCTAATAAAGAACTTCCCCTCTGCTACCACTGCCATACCAAACACCACATCCTCCTCCATGATGATCCATCATCGTCCGTCCATGAGGATAATGTGGGAGAGACCTGCAGTGAATGTCATGCCGAGGTTATGGTTAAAGGGATCTTCAAGGGCTCCTCTTTAGGAAAGATATCCGGACATCGTAAGGGCGACCTTTCAGAGAAGTTTGATATGAGCATGTGCCTTAATTGCCATTACGATGATTCCGCTCACGGCGCCAAACGTCCTTACAAGGATTTTTGTTCCCGCTGCCATGATGTTCGTTCAAGAGCTCGCTCTTTCCTGGGCCCAACACATCTCGATTCGATAAGATGGGTCAAGCTCAATTATATTAGCGGTGGATTTGCTATCCTTCTCTTCGTAGGAATGGGCGTCTTCTTCGGGTATAAATCGCGGAAGACGATCACGGGCAGAATAAAGACATGGTATGAAAGCATGAAAATAAAGGAAGAAGCACCAGAGAAAGAGAAAACAGAAACAGAACAAGTTGCGGATGAGAAAGATATTGGTGATCAAGATAAGAACGATTTAGAAAGGAGCGACGATATAGATAAAAGCGATTTAGATAAAGTAGATCAAGATAAGATTGATCAGGATGAGGGCGATCATATTAAAACCGATAAAGATAATAACTATAAAGAATAAAGCAGCAAGATCATGAGCAATAAGAAAAAAAGATATGCCATGTTGTTCGACTTGAGGAAGTGTATCGGCTGCAACGCCTGTGCTGTGGCTTGCAAGAGTGAAAACGATGTGCCGCTTGGCGTCTGGAGGAGCTGGGTAAAAAAAGTAGAAAAAGGTCATTATCCCCATTCAAAGGAATTCTTTCTGCCTATCGTCTGCAATAACTGCGCCAAGCCAATCTGTGTCACGGTCTGTCCGGTCAACGCTAGCATCAAGCGTCCGGACGGAATCGTCTACATTGACCCCCATAGGTGCATCGGCTGCGGCTACTGCATAGCCTCCTGCCCTTATGGGGTGAGATACATCAATCCCAAGACAAAAATCGCGGAGAAGTGTTACTGGTGTCATCATAGAGTGGACGCCGGTCTAAAACCAGCCTGTGTGGTGGCTTGTCCCACTGGAGCAATAACATTCGGCGATCTTAACGACCCTCGAAGCGAAATTGCCAAAGCCGTAGCCAAGAATGCGGTTCAGGTTATAAAACCTGATATGGGAACCGATCCCCAAACGTTTTACATCGGTCTTGAGCAAAGCGCTGTTGAGGCAAAAAAGACAAAAGAGGAATAGTGTCGTGGATACTCAAGTTCTTTATAATATCTTTCACCAGGATGCATTCGGCTTCAACATCGCCATGTATATCTATCTCACGGGTGTAAGCGCAGGGTCGTTTATCCTGTCCACATTGGCCTATGGTTTCGGCCTAAGCAAGTACAAACCACTCGGCAAGGTGGGCATTGTCATGGCCACGATAGTTCTCATCATAGCCCCCCTATTTCTTCTCTTCCATGTAGGGATGCCCTACCGCGCTTGGCACCTTTTTATTTATCTCAACCTGGCCTCTCCCATCACCTGGGGTTCATTCCTGCTGATACTCTACCCTATAAATTGTATTATATACGGCTATTTCATGTTTAAGGAAAACATGAAGCTCACCAGGATCTTTGGGCTTATCGGTATCCCCCTTGCTGTATTGGTCCATGGATATACAGGATTCATCCTGGCTTTCGGCAAGGCAAGAGCACTCTGGAATACTGCCCTTATGCCCATTCTCTTCCTCGTCTCAGCCGTTATCTCGGGTATTGCCCTCATGATTCTCATTTTCATCATTAAGGAACGTTTCTTCTCAAAAGATAAAAGGATTGACCGCGAGCTGGTATTTAGCCTTGGCAAACTTCTGGCCTGGATGATAGTCTTCGACCTCTTTCTTGTAGCCTGTGACCTTATAGTCCTTTCCATCTCCCACTCAGACGATCAAGCAGCCGCCCACCTGCTCCTGCGCGGAGAATTCAGCTTCCTCTTCCTTGTCGTCGAGAATCTGCTGGGCAAGATCGTGCCCTTCATTCTCCTGGCAGTACCGAGGTTGAGGACAATGACTACAACAATAGTAGCCTCAATCCTGGTGGTCATTGGAATATTCTTCATGAGATATGTAGTCGTTTTGGCAGGAGAATTCTTGCCGCTTCTATAAAGGTATTTTAAGTTATGTCAAAAAAAAGAATCTCCAGACGAAAGTTCATGAAAACCAGTATCGTCTGGTTTACAGGAACAGCTGCTGGCCTCGGCTCCTTACAAGGGCAAACCTCCATAGAAAAGACCGGCGTATCCCGAACCTCACTCAAGCCTCTCCGGGCTATTCCCACCACGTGCGAACAGTGTCCGGCAGGCTGCGGCATCATTGCCTATCTGAACGGGGAGCGGCTCGTCCAACTCCTCGGGAATCCGGACCATCCCAATAACCAGGGAGGCATATGTGCCAAGGGCATTGCTGGCCTGAACCTGGTCAACGATCCCGAAAGATTGCTTTATCCCCTGAAGAGAAAAGGACCGAGAGGTAACGGCCAGTGGACTAAGATTACCTGGGACGAGGTGTATTCCACCCTGGCCGCGCGTGTAAAGGAGCTGATAAGAGGCGGCAGGATAAGCGAATTAGTGTTTGATAAGGGCCATGACGATCCTTTACTTGATCGATTTATCTTTGCTCTCGGATTGGCTCATACGATCGACAGGCCGGCCTTGAAGAACCTCAATCGTGCCACAGCCTTCACATCAATGACAGGATTTCCATCTCTTATCGAGGATGTCGGAAGCAACCGCTTCATCTTGAACTTCGGCGCTAATCCTTTTGCTAACCACGACCAATTCGTAGGAATTGCCCGCCGGCTTATCAATTCCCGGGTCGAAAAAGGGGCGAGACTTATCACATTTGACGTCAGGATGTCCGAGACCGCGGCCAAGAGCGATGCCTGGTATCCCATTAAAGCAGGAACCGATGGCATCGTTGCTCTGGCTATGGCTAAGGTTATCGTGGACAAGGGACTGGCTAACAAGGATTTTATGGACCGCAAGACCAACTACTCGCTGGCAATGATAAAAAATCATCTATCCCGGTACACTCCCGAGAAAGCAGCCAAAGAGAGTGGTGTAAGAACAGCGGACATCCAACGACTGGCAGTCGAGTTTGCTAAACAGAAGCCTTCTACGGCATTAATCGGAGGGGGAGTAAGCGATCACAAAAATGGAACCCAGAATGTAAGGTCTGTAGCCCTCCTGAATTGGCTTGTCGGAAACCTTGAGAAGGAAGGAGGTCTTTTCTATCCTCGATTTCCTGTAAGTCTCCAGCCAAAGGCGGCTGATTTAAAATCCAGGTTAAATTCAAGTAATAATATTAAAGGAATAGTAGAATTAAAAGAGACCAATACCCAAATTAACACCTATTTCGCCTATCTCTCCAATCCTGCCTACACAGATCCTGACTGTGAATCAACTGTAGGTTTACTAAAAGACGAAAAAATTGTGCCCTTCCTGGTGGTGATGGATACCCATCTAACAGAAACAGCCATGATGGCTGATATGGTTCTTCCAGCGGCAACTTATCTGGAGGGATGGGGAGTAAGCAGTGCTCCTTCCCTGGATAATTTTCCAATCCTGAATCTAAGACAGCCAGTCGTATCCTTGTTAAGCGCTGCTAAAGTTTTAAGGTCTCCAACCTTCGAGGTGGGTAAGCTCCTGGAACCAATGTTCAGGCCCAGGGGCGAGGCCGAAGAGGTGGGGAACGTGTGTCTGGAGCTGGCCCGAAGAATAAAAGGCCGCGTTGCCAAAAATCTTCCTTATAAGGATACGCATGATTATATAACGAGAGTAATCTCTTCAATCCCAGGTATAAAGAAGGAGGGCGGTCTTAAAAATTTGAAGAGCCAGGGCCTGTGGGTCGACAAGGCTTCTAAATCGGGCGGTTACCGATACAGCCGCGAGAAAGAGCTGCCTGCCTTAGGCCAGAAGGTGGAGATCTATTCCAACACCTTGAAGCAGAATGGCCATTCCCCTTTACCAGAGTATCAACCTCTAACCGTGCCTAAAAAGAAAAAGGATGAGTTTATTCTCACCACCTTCAAATCCAATCTCTGGGC